>NZ_JACMNS010000055.1 GCF_014378415.1 Aquabacterium sp. | reverse complement strand
GTGACCGTGAACACCGAGCCTTCGCCCAACTGACTGTCCACGATGATGCTGCCCTGGTGCGCCTCCACCAGTTGCTGGGTGATGTAAAGCCCCAGGCCCAGCCCGGTGTGCGAAGCTGGTTCGGCCACGCGCACAAACTGCTCGAAGATGCGCCGCTGCGCATCCGGCGCGATGCCGATGCCCCAGTCGCGCACCTCAATGCGCGCCACGCCGGACGACGCCGTGAGCGTCACCTCTACCGGCTTGCCCGCGCCATAGCGCAAGGCATTGCTCAACAGGTTGATGACCACCTGCTCGACGCGGAACTCATCCCAATGCCCGATGACACCCGGCTGGATGTTCAGGCCGATGACGCTGTCACTGTCATGCGGGGGGAAGTCGCCGACCAGGCGCTCCAGCAAACGCGACAAGTCCGTGGTCGAGGGCCGGATCGACAGCTTGCCATTGCGGATGCGCGAGACGTCCAGCATGTCCTCGATCAGGCGCGTCATGCTTTGCGATTGGCGCCGGTACTTGGCGAACATGCCCGACAACTGCTGAGGGCCAAAGAAATCCGCGTTGCCTTTTTCCAGGTGCTTCTGGCGCACCTGGATGTCGATCGACAGCGCGCTCAAGGGCGTGCGCAACTCATGCGCCACCAATGACATGAAGTCGTCGCGCATCTGCAGGGCACTCTGCAACGCCGCCTTGGTGGCCTGCAGCTCGGTCAACAGCGCTTGCTGCTGGCGGCGGCTTTCTTCAAGCGCCACCACTTGCCGCTGCGTTTGCTGGCGCTGGCGGTGCAGATCGACGAACACGCTGACCTTGCTCTTGACGGCGCAGCTGTCCAGCGGCTTGTACAGAAAATCCACGGCGCCACTCTCATAACCTTTGAAGGCGTGGCTGCGGTCTCGGTTGGCGGCGGTCACGAACACGATCGGGATGTGGCACGTTTTCTCGGTGCCCCGCATCAGCTCGGCCAGCTCAAAACCCGTCATGCCCGGCATCTGCACGTCGAGGATCGCCAGCGCGAACTCGTGCTCCAGCAACAGCCCCAAGGCCTCTTCGCCCGACGAGGCTTGGAAAACCAGGTGATCATCGTGCTGGATCAGGGACTTCAGCGCCAGCAGGTTTTCCGGCAAGTCGTCCACGATCAACAGCTTGGTGCGGTCGTCGGTCATGATATTTCTCGTCCCAGTTTGAGCAGCAATGCGTGGATGTCGCCCAGCGACAGGATCAGGTCGGGCGCCTGCAGTCGGATGGCCGCCAGGGGCATGGTGTCGGACTGTGCCTGCTCGGGGTTCTGCACCACGGTCCAGCCGCCACGCGCCTTGATGCGGGCCATGCCTTGTGCGCCATCGTGGTTGGCACCGGTCAGCAAGATCCCGACCAGGCCCGGCCCATAGGCACCAGCCGCCGAGACCATCATCACGTCGATGGAGGGGCGCGAGTAGTTGACCGGGTCTTCGCCGCTGAGCGACAGGCTGTGGTCCGCCTCCACCGACAGGTGATAGCCACTGGGCGCCAAATAGACCGTGCCGGGCTCGATGGGTTGCTTGTCCAGGGCCTCGCGCACGCGAACGTCCAGGCGATAGGCCAGGATGTCAGGCAGGCGGCTGGGCTGATCTTCCGGCAGGTGCAGCACCACAATAACAGGCAAGGCGAACGAGGCCGGCAAACCCACCAGCACCTTCATCAAGGCATCGACACCGCCGGCGGACGCACCAATGACCACGGCCTGGATGGTGCTTGCTTCGAGTTCAAGCGACGTGCTCGTGTGCGGGGTCATGGGCACCTCGTCAACGTTTGCGGAACAGGCGTTCGGACTTGACCACGGGGTCAAACCGGTCGGCGAACGAAGAGAAATCCAGGCTTTCCTTGGAGCCCAGGCCCAGGAAGCCCCGGTGGCACAAGGACTCGTGGAACAGGCCCAAGGCGCGGTCCTGCAAGTTACGCTTGAAGTAAATCAGCACATTGCGGCAACACACCAGGTGCATCTCCGAGAACACATGGTCGGTGGCCAGACTGTGGTCGGCGAAGGTGATGTTGTCAATCAGGGTGCGGTCGAACTTCACGGCGTTGTAGGCGGCAGTGTAGTAGTCAGAGAACGCGGCCGTGCCGCCGGACGCTTGGTAGTTGGCGGTGAAGGCCTGGACGCCGGCCAATGAGAAAATGCCCTGGCGCGCCTTGTCGAGTGAGGCCGGGTTGATGTCGGTGGCATACACCATGGTGCGCTCCAGCAAGCCTTCTTCACGCAACAGAATGGCCATGGAGTAAACCTCTTCGCCGGTGCTGCACCCTGCGATCCACACCTTCAGCGAAGGGTAGGTGCGCAACACCGGCATGACGTGCTGGCGCAGCGCCAGGAAGTAGTTGGGGTCGCGGAACATCTCGCTGAACGGGATGGTCAGGATGTCCAACAGCTTCTGGAAGGCCGTGGGGTCGTGCAGCACCTTGGATTGCAAGGTGGAGATGGTGTCGCACCCCAGCTGTTGCAAGGCGTACAGCACGCGCCGCTTTTGCGACGAGCCCGAGTAATCGCGGAAGTCGTGGCTGTACTTGGCGTAGATCGCCTCCATCAGCAAATGCAATTCAAGGTCGACGTGCGGCATGGCTCGGTCCTCAGAGCCTTTCCATCGCGGGCATCCAAACGCGCAACAGCGAGAACAGGCGCTCCAGCTCCACTGGCTTGGCCAGGTAGTCGTTGATGCCGGCGCGGCGGCATTGCTCCTGGTCGTCCTTCATGGCCTTGGCCGTGATGGCGATGACGGGCAGCTTGGCGAAAGCGGGGTTGGCGCGCAAGCGGCGCGTGGCCTCCAGGCCATCCATGCCGGGCATCATGATGTCCATCAGCACCAGGTCGATGTCGTCCACCTGCTCCAGCTTGGCCAGGGCCTCGAAGCCATTGCGGCCCACCTCGACCAGCAGGCCGCGCTGCTCCAGCGCGCTGGTCAGGGCAAAGATGTTGCGCACGTCGTCATCGACCAGCAGCACCTTGCGGCCCTCCAGCACCTTGTCGCGGTTGCGCGCGGTTTTCAGCATGGTCTGGCGTTCGGCCGACAAGTGCGATTCCACCGTGTGCAGGAACAGCGTCACCTCGTCCAGCAGGCGCTCGGGCGAACGCGCGCCCTTGATGATGATGGAGCGCGAGTACCTGTTCAGCTCGGTCTCTTCCTGGCGGGTCAGGTTGCGGCCGGTGTAGACGATGACGGGCGGGAAGGAGCAGATGTCCTCGCGGGTCATGCGCTCCAGCAGCTCGCTGCCATCCATGTCGGGCAGTTTCAGGTCGATGACCATGCAGTCGAACACCGTGTTGCGCAACAGCGCCAAAGCCTGCTCACCACGCTCGACCGCCGCGATCTCGATGTCATCGTCGCCAATCAGGTGCACGATGCTGTCGCGCTGGCGCGCATCGTCTTCCACCACCAGCACGCGCTTGACCTTCTTGGCACCTTTTTCTTCCAGCTTGTTGAAGACCTCCCTGAGGGCTTCCCGCGTGGTGGGCTTGATGGCAAAGCCGATGGCGCCCATGTGCAGGGCCACTTCGCTGACGTCTTCGGCGGCCACGATGTGCACGGGGATGTGCCGCGTCTGCGCGTGATCCTTGAGCTGCTGCAGCACCGTCAGGCCGGAATCGTCGGGCAGGCGGATGTCCAGCAAGATGGCGTGGGGCAGGTGCTGCCGGGCCAACTGGAAGCCTTCGGCCGCGCCATGCGCGACCAGGCACTGGTAGTTCATCTCGTGGGCCAGGTCGAACAGAATGGCGGCGAACTGGGGATCGTCCTCGATGACCAGCACCAGGCGCGCGCCAGCAGCGATGGCCTGGCGGTCGTCGGCAAAAGCCGGGATGGCATCGGACGGTGGCGGCGTGGGCTTGACTGGCGCTGGCGCGGTCGGTGCAGAAAACGCCGTGGTGGCGCCGGGTCGCGGGGCGGGGGCCACGGGCCGCTCCTCCGCGCTGCCCACCCACTGCTGGGGCAGGTCAAGGGTGAAGGTGCTGCCTCGTCCCGGCTCGCTGTCCACAAAGATGGCGCCGCCCAACAAACCCGCCAGCTCGCGCGAGATCGACAAGCCCAAGCCCGTGCCGCCGTACTGGCGGTTGATGGTGCCATCGGCCTGGCGGAAGGGCTCGAAGATGACCTCGTGCTGCTCAGGCGCGATGCCGATGCCCGAGTCCGACACGGCGAAGGCCAGGCGCCCATCGGCGCGGCCCTGCACCGTCATGGAAATCTTGCCCTGTTCCGTGAACTTGATGGCGTTGGACAGCAGGTTTTTCAGGATCTGCTCCACGCGCCGGCGGTCGGTGAAGATCGACACCGGCGCATCGGCAGCCACGTGAATGTCAAGGGCCAGGTGCTTCTCGCCGGCCAGCGGGCTGAAGGTCATGCGAAGTGATTCGACCAGACTGTTCACCGACACCACCTGCGGCGCCAACTCCAGCTTGCCGGCCTCCACCTTGGAGATGTCCAGGATGTCGTTGATCAGGATGAGCAGGTCGTTGCCCGCGCCATAAATGGTCTTGGCGAACTTGATTTGCTCGTCGTTGAGGTTGCCGGCCTTGTTGTCCCACAGCAGCTTGGCCAGGATCAGCGAGCTGTTCAGCGGCGTGCGCAGTTCGTGCGACATGTTGGCCAGGAACTCGGACTTGTAGCGGCTGGCGCGCTGCAACTCATCGGCACGGTTCTCCAGCTCTTCCTGCGCCTGCTTGAGGGCTTCATTCTTCTTGTCGACGATCAAGGCCTGCTCGGTCAACTGCACATTGATCTGCTCCAGCTCTGCTTGCTGGTGCTCCAGGTTGGCCTGGGAGTCAATCAGCACGCGGGACTGCTCTTCCAGCTGTTCATTGGCGGTGCGCAGCTCTTCCTGCTGGGTCTGCAGCTCTTCATTAAGCTGGTGCGTTTCTTCCAGCGCGTCCTGCAGGCGCTGGCGATATTGCGCCGCTTCGACCGACGCACCCACATTGGAGGCCAGGATGCGCATCAGCTCCAGGTCACGCTCGACCACGGGCCGCATGAAGCCCAGCTCAACCACCCCGTTGACCTGGCCATCGTTGTTGATGGGCAGCAAGACCACGTCAGTGGGCGCGCCCGTGCTCAGGCCCGTGGTGACCTTGAAGTGGCGGCCGGGCACCTGCGGCACATGCTTGAGCTGCCCATCCATGGCCGCTTGCCCCACCAGTCCATGGTCCAGGTCAATGCTTTGCTCGGCCTGCTCATGGTGCTTGTCAAACCCATACGCGCCCACCCGCTGCAACTTGCCGGCGTGGTTGCGCACGTACAAAGCGGCCACGGCCACCCCCAGGTAGCTGGCCATGAACTCCAGCACATTGCGGCTCAGCACGGGCAAGGTCAACTGGCCCAGCAGGCGCTCGGCCAACTGGGTCTGGCCAATGCGAAACCAGGCTTTCTCTTGCAAGGCCTGGGTGCTGAGCACATGTTGGCTCAGCGCATCGCCGTAGCTTTCCGCCAGGGTCATGATCTGGCGCCGCCCGCTCAGGGCGATGAGCCCGCTCAGGATCAGCACCAGGCTCACGTACGACACGATCACCCAGAACGTGGTGTCGCGGGCCGACTCATTGCGCTCCTGCAGAAGCTGGTCTTCCATCTCGATGAAAACGCGCGCTTCCTGGCGGATCTCATCGAACAAATGCTTGCCGGTTTCGGCCCGGATGATGCTGAGGTAGTCGCCCTGGGTGCGCCTCAGCTCAATGAGGCGCTGGGCGAACTGGTCCCATTGCTTTTGCAGCGATTCGATGCGGTTGAGCCGGTCCAGCTGAGCCTGATTGTCTTGAACCAGCGCTTTCAAGCCCAGCAACTCCGAGGCCAATTTTGGCTTGGCCAAGTTGTAAGGCGCCAGGTACTTGTCCTCGCCCGTGATCAGGTAGCCGCGTGTCCCCGTTTGCTGGTCCACGATCAGGGTTTTCAACTCATTGGCCTTGCCGATGACCCGCTGCGTGCGCTCTACCCAGCTGATCTGGGACAGCAGGAAAAAGATCAGCCCGATGAACACCATGGCGCTGACCGCCCCCACGGCCAATGGCAAAGCCAGGTGCCGCGTCAGGACGCTTTGGAAATGCACTGTCTCTGGGGAGGGCTGTTCGGGCATTTGGCTATCCGCGTGAAATTCAAGACTACGACTTTGAAATTGTCGGGCATTGAAGCCCGTTCATGACGCCCAGACCGCATTAAGCGGCAATGTCCTACAAGATCCGGGGCCGGTGTCCGGTGTCCTGGGGCGTTTCCTGGCCAGAGACTGGCCTTTGAAGTCAACAGGTCAGATCATGGCAAGGCGCTCCAAAAAATCCCTCTGGACTCGGTCCTTCCAGCGCACGGTGAGTGCGCTTGCCCGAAGCACGATCAAGGCCGGAAGCCGGGCCTTGAAGCAATCTCTGCGTGCGCCCAAGGCCAAAAAGGCCAGCGTCATCGCCAGCCAGGGCGACTGGGTGGCCGGTGTGGCCATGGCCCCCCTGGGCGCGCGCCGCTACCACCTGTTCAAGCCACCGGGCGTTCAGTTGCACGAACGCCTGCCCCTGCTGGTGATGCTGCACGGCTGCGGGCAGGACGCCCAATCCTTCGCGCTCAGCACGCGGATGAACCGGCTGGCCGCGCGCGAACGCTTCCTGGTGCTCTACCCCGAGCAGGACCGCCGCGCCAACCCCCAGGGCTGCTGGAATTGGTACGGCACGCGCACCAAAGTGGCCTATGGTGAAGCGGCCATCCTGATGGCGGCTGTGCAGCAAGCCAGCCTGCTGTACCCGGTGGACCCCGAGCGCATCGCCATCGCCGGCATGTCGGCCGGGGCCAGCATGGCCGCCTTGATGGTGACGCGCTACCCCGATCATTTCAAGGCCGTGACCATGCACTCAGGCGTGCCGCCAGGCGCCGCCGAATCAACGGTGTCGGCGCTGGCCGCCATGCGGGGCCGGGGCGCCAAGCAAGCCTTGTCCACCACCACGGCCTGGCCCGCGCTGCTGGTCATCCACGGCAACCAGGACACCATCGTGGCCCCCAGCAATGGCGCCGCGGCGGCCAAGCTGTGGGCTGAAGCGGCCGGCCCGCATGCCGAGAAAAGTCGGCAGGTCAGCCGGGGCCAACGCTACCCCATGACGGTGACCGACTTCAAGGTGCGGGGCGGCAGGACGGTGGCCACCCTGTGCGCCATCGACGGCTTGGCGCACGCCTGGAGCGGTGGCCAAGCCCGGCAGGCCTACAGCGACCCAAAGGGCCCCGACGCCTCTCGCATGATCTGGTCGTTCGCGGCCAAGCAGTTCAAGCTCGCCAAACCATGACACCACAACACCTTTTCACACCCTGGCCACCATGAGCACCACACCACGCCCGTTCAACATCGACTGCAAACTGTCGTACAAATTGTCCCAGACCACCGACTTTGTTTTCCAGATCCACGCGCTTGAAGGCCAGGATCAACACATCCTGTCCGAATCACTCAAGATCACACCCAGTGCGCACTACCGAGTCTACGAGGATCCGCAGGCCGGCCAGCGCTTCTTGCGCGTGCAAGCCAAGGTCGGCACGCTGACCCTGCGCTACAAGGCCAAAGTGCAGGTTGCCAGACCGTACCGCAAGCGCAAAGCCCCCGAGCTGCCAATCGCCGAGTTGCCCGACAACGTGCTGCACAACCTGATGCCCACTCGGTACTGCGAATCCGACCTGCTGGCCTCGGCCGCGGTCAAGTTGTTTGGCGGCGTGCCACCGGGCTGCTCACGCGTGGAAGCCATCTGCGAATGGATCCACCACAACATCGAGTACCGCACCGGCTCCAGCGACAGCACCACCACGGCCTGCGATGTGTTCCTGCGCCACGCGGGCGTGTGCCGCGACTTTGCCCACCTGGGCGTGACCCTGTGCCGCGCGCTGAACATCCCGGCGCGGCTGGCCGTGGGATACGCCATGTTCGACACCCCACCGCCCGACTTTCACGCCATGTTCGAAGCCTACGTGGGCGGACGCTGGGAGCTGTTCGACCCGACCCGCATGTCGGACCCGCGCGACCTGGTGTTGATCGCCACCGGCCGTGATGCCAAAGACGTGGCGTTTGCCACCATCTTTGGCCCTGCCCAGACCCTGGCCATCCTGCCGGAAGTCGAGCGGGGCTGACTGAACCAAGGCCTGCCCGGGTTCAGGCGATCAAGGCACGTTGATGGCGGCGTTGTCCTTTGAGGCCTCGACGCCGCCCATCAACTCGCCCACCGCCTTGAGCTCGTCCACCCTATCACACACGGCCTTGATGGCCATCAGGATAGGCGTGCCTAGCAACAGGCCCCACACACCCCACAACCAGCCCCAGGCCAGCATGCCCACGAACACCACCACCGTGTTCAAGCGGCTGGTTCGGCTGGTGAGCCAGGGCGTGATCATGTAGCCCGAGATGATGTGCAAGAGCACCGACACACTGGCCACCAGCACGGCCTTGTCGATCGAGCCGAACTGCGTCAGCGCCACGATGGCCGACAGCACGCAGACCGCGATCGAGCCCAGGTAGGGGATCAGGTTGAGCACCGCCGCCGCGATGCCCCACACGGCCACGTGCTTCAAGCCAATCGCCCAGAAGGCCAGGCTGGTGGCGATGCCCACGCCGATGCTGGTGACGATCTGCACCACCAGGTAGCGCCGCACCTGCTGCGTGATCTCGTTCAGGGCCTGCACCGTGATCTTGCGCTTGGCGAAGTTGGGCCCGGCGATGTGCGCCAGCTTGCGCCGGAAGATGTCGCCCGAGGCCAGCATGAAGTAAGTGATGAAGCACACCGCCGTGAACTGGCCGATCATCTCCACGATGCCCAAGGTGCCCACCACCACGTAATCGTTGATGTTGAACGCGGGTTTCTCGACCCGCACTCGGGTGATGCCGGCGCCACCAGAGGAGTTCACCTGGCTCAACTGTTCGGCCGCCAATTGCAACTGGTTCGCGGCCTTTTGCACCTTGTCCATGTTGCTGTCGGCCTGCGCGTGCGTGCCGCGAATGGCTTTGCGCAAGGTGCGCGCCGCCTCGGGCATCGACTGGATCATGTTATCGACGTCGTCTTGCAAGGTGTAGGCCCCGGCGCCAATGGCCGACACCAGGGCCAGCATCAGCACGGCGGCGCTCACCGACCGGGGCAGGCGCCAGCGGCACAGGGCATCCACCAACGGCGTCAACGCGTAGGTGAACATGATGGACAACAACAAGGGAACAAACACCGCACGGGCCCAATGCAGGGCAAACAAGCCCAGCAAAGCGGCGATAACGGCCAGCGATGCGCTGCGCACGGCCACCGGCATGTGCAGCAGCACCCGCTCGGGCTCGGACTTCGGGAGCATCGGCGGCTGCAGGTCGTCGCCATCAAGGCTCGAGGCCCGCTTATCCATGGAACAGGGTGTGGGGCATGGTTTGAACCTCTTAGAACGCAGGTGATTATCCCCCGATTGGGCCGGTCATTCGGCCTGACATCAAGCAGCGTTCACCGCGACACGGTGTCAGCTTTGCCCTACCGCAGAATTCGCTTTAACCATCCACTTGGATGGTGATAGGATGGTTTCATGCCAGCACCCGCCGCCCATTCCGCCCCCAGCAAACCGCTCGATGAAAAGATCACCATCAACATCGGTGTCGTGGACCTGGGCCAGATCGACCTCCTGGTACAGGAGGGTTTTTATGCCAATCGCACCGACCTGATCCGCACCGCCATCCGCAACCAGTTGTCCGCGCATGCCGACGTGGTGCGGCAAGTCGTGGCTCGAAAAATGCTGGTGTTGGGCATCCAGCACTTCAGCGCCGACGACCTGCGCGGCGTGCAGGCCGCCGGCCAGACATTGCAAATCCGCGTGCTGGGCCTGGCCACCATCGCCCCGGACGTCAGCCCTGAACTGGCCCTGGACACCATCGACTCGTTGACGGTGATGGGTGCCCTGCATGCCAGCGCAGCCGTCAAAGCCGTGCTGGCCGACCGCCTGCGCTGAACCTCGCCCAACCGGACACCTCACACATGAATCCTCTCTTCAAACAACTCATGGGCCAGGCCTCGCGCCTGACCCTGGCGGGCGACCTCGGGACGGCCACGGCGGCGATCCAGGATGCGCTGGCCCGGTCTGGCATGCCACGGCCCTACACCGAGGCTCCCGTGCGGCCAGACCTCGATGTGATCGATGTGGTGGCCCGCGAGGTGATTCAACCGAGTGAAACCCAGCCCCAGCCCCAGCCCCAGCCCCAGCCCATGTCCAAGGACAGGCCCCAGGACCCAGCCGGCCGGTTTCTGAGTGCCACGCACCGCGATGCCATTGGCACGCTCGACTACAAGCTGTACGTGCCGCCCGGTTACACCGGGCAGCCCCTGCCCCTGGTGGTGATGCTGCACGGTTGCACCCAGAACCCCGACGACTTCGCCGCCGGCACGGGCATGAATGAGGCCGCGCTGGCCGAGGGCTTTTTCGTGCTCTACCCCGCTCAATCGCAGCAGGCCAATGCCCAGCGTTGCTGGAACTGGTTCAAGCACAACCATCAGCAACGCGACCGCGGCGAGCCCGCCATGATCGCCAACATGACCCGCGTCGTGATGAAGCAATACGGCATCGACCCGGGCCAGGTCTACGTGGCGGGCTTGTCAGCGGGCGGGGCCATGGCCGCCATCCTGGGCGAGGCCTACCCGGACCTGTTCATGGCGGTGGGCGTGCACTCGGGCCTGCCGGTGGGCTCGGCCCGCGATGTCAGCAGCGCCTTGATGGCCATGAAGAATGGGGCGCCACGGCCTGCCTCCAAGCGGGCAGCGTCCGCCCCGACCATCGTCTTCCATGGGGATCGCGACACCACCGTGCACCCGGTCAATGGTGACCTCCTGATGGCGGACCTGCCCGATGGAACGGTGATGGATCAGGAACAGGCCCGTTCCGCCAATGGCCATGCCTACACCCGCCGACAACACCGCGATGGCGAGGGCCGGGTGGTGGCGGAACAGTGGGTGGTCCATGGGTCGGCACATGCGTGGTCGGGGGGCCGCACGCAGGGGTCTTACACCGATGCAAGGGGCCCGGATGCCACCCAGGAAATGCTGCGCTTCTTTAAGCGGCACGCCTGTCCCGCCAAGCACTGAGGTTCAAAGTGGTCTGTCATCAGTGCAGATGGCTCATCAAGCTCAGCAACAAAGCCGTGTCACACGGCTTTTGAAGGTACAGGTCGAAATCGGACAAGCTGTCAGGCCGTGTGCCCTGATCCAAAGCAGTCAAGGCCACCAGGACCAAATGCCGATCCGGCAAAGTCTGCCGCAATTCGCGTGCTGCCTGGTGCCCATCCATCACGGGCATGTTGATGTCGAGGATCACCGTGTCCGGTTGAAAGATCTTGGCCAACTCCACGGCCTGGGCGCCGTTGTAGGCTGTGGCCGTCTCATAGCCCGCCGAGTTCAACAGCATGGCCAGGCTCTCGGCCGCGTCCCGCCAGTCATCCACCACTAAAATCTTGCCGATGCCTGCCGCCTGGTTCATAAGTTGCTCCTGATTGAAAAGCCACTGGTTGGTGAACCAACGACCATGGTCCTGACCATGGCAAACCGCAGACCCACTGTGAAAGAATGGCTCGTGGCATCGGTATTTTTGGAGGGCATATGAAAATTCAGGCACGCAACAATGTGAAAACTGGGGGGCATGGCAAGGCAACCATGGTGTTCGCGCACGGCTTTGGCTGCGACCAACACATGTGGCGGCTCATGGCTCCAGCCTTTCAAAGCCGCTTCAAAACAATCCTGTTCGATCTGGTCGGCAGCGGCAACTCCGACCTGTCCGCCTATGACATGGTCAAGTACGGCACCTTGCATGGGTACGCCACCGACCTGATCGAGATCATCGACGAGTTCGCCGACGGGCCCGTTGTCTTCGTCGGGCATTCGGTCAGCGCCTGCATCGGCATGCTCGCGGCCATCGCCGCCCCCGAGCGATTCGCGGCGCACTTCATGGTCGGGCCCTCGCCTTGCTACATCAACGATGGCGACTACATCGGGGGCTTCACCCGATCCGACATCGACGACCTGCTGAGCACACTGGAGCGCAACTACTTGGGGTGGTCCAGCACCATGGCACCGGCCATCATGGGGTCGCCCGAGCAACCTGAACTGAGCCTTGAATTGGCCAACAGCTTTTGCCGCACCGACCCCGAGATCGCCAAGCATTTCGCGCGCGTCACCTTCCTGTCTGACCACCGGGCCGAGCTGAGCCAAGTCACCACCCCCTCGCTGATCCTGCAGTGCAGTGAGGACCTCATCGCGCCTCAGTCCGTGGGCGAATACATGCACCGAGCCATGCCCAACAGCAGGCTGTGCGTCATCGAAAATGTGGGGCACTGCCCTCACCTGAGTGCTCCCAGTGCCAGTGCGGATGCCATGAACAACTTTCTCCGGCAACTGGATGTCTAGGCCATGACCTCCAGTGCGAATCCGCCGCTTCCCACCGCGGAGATGCTTTTTGAGCACGCAGCGTCTGGCTTGCTGTTGACCAGCGCGGATGGGACCATTCTTCGCGCCAATGCCACGTTTTGTCAGTGGATCGGTCAAAACGCGGGGGACCTGATCGGCCATCGCCGCGTGCAGGAACTGCTCACCATGGGCGGCAAGTTATTCCACCAGACCCACTGGTCGCCCTTGCTTCAGATCCAGGGCTCGGTGGCCGAAGTCAAGCTGGACATGGTGCACCGCGATGGCAGCCATGTGCCGATGCTGCTCAATGCCATCCGGCGGCAACATGGCGACACCACCTACCACGAACTGGCGGTCATCGTGGTCCGCGATCGCCACAAGTATGAGAACGAACTGGTCCAGGCGCGCAAGAACGCCGAGGCGGCCCTGGCTGCTCAACACAATGCACAGAAAGCGCTTCAAGAAACCGCCGACGTGCTGGGCTTGGCCATGCGCGTCGGCCAGATGGGCGCATGGTCACGCAACCTGGTCACCAACCAGGTCTGGTGGAGCAGCCAGCTCGAAGCGCTCATGGGCCTGCCAGCTGGCAGCTTGGCAGACCCCAACGCCGACTTCTTCGACTTCGTCCACCATGAAGACCTCCCGAAAGTCAGCGAGGCCGTGGAACAAGCCGTCACGCTGGCCACCGACTACAGCGTCGAGTTCCGTTTTCGGCATGCCGGCGGACAATGGCGCTGGATGGAAGGCCGGGGCCGCGCGGTCTATGACTCGCAGGGCGCCCCGGTGACCCTTTATGGCCTGGGCATCGACATCACCGACCGCAAGCACGCTGAAGACCAGTGGCAAGAAATCAGCGAGCGCCTGGCGCAGGCCGACCGGCGCAAGGACGAGTTCCTGGCCACCCTGGCCCACGAGCTGCGCAACCCATTGGCCCCGATGCGAAACGTGGTCGAGCTGCTCAAGCTCAAAACCCTGGACGCCCCCCAGCTACGCTGGACGCGGGAAGTGCTGGAACGCCAGTTGCAGCACCTGACGCACCTGGTGGATGACTTGCTTGAAGTCTCACGCATCACCCAAGGCAAGCTGGAACTGCGGCTGCAACGCGTCGAACTGGCTCATGCCGTGCAAGGCGCACTTGAGGCAGCGGCGCCCCTGGTGCAGGCCGCGTCGCACAAGTTGACGGTGGAGCTGCCCGAGCAACCCATCGTGCTGGACGCGGATCCAACGCGGCTCACCCAAATCATCCTGAACCTGCTCAACAACGCCACCAAGTACACGCCGCCCGGCGGCAGGATCTGGCTGGGCATTCGGCAAGTGGGCGAGCACGCAACCGTGACGGTGCAGGATTCAGGCCTGGGCATTCCCCGCGATCACCTGTCCACCATCTTCGAGATGTTCTCGCAACTGACGCCCGCGCTTGAGCGCTCACAAGGTGGCCTGGGCATTGGCCTGGCCCTGGTGCGTGGACTGGTCGAACTGCATGGCGGCTCTGTGTCCGCCCACAGCGATGGGCCAGGCCAGGGCAGCGAGTTCGTGGTGAAGCTGCCCATCGCGCACGGCACTCGCCCGATGTCGACCAAGGCTGACGCGACCACCGACCCCAGCCAAAGCAGGCGCATCCTGGTCGTGGATGACAACGAAGACGCCGTTGAAAGCCTGGAGATGCTCCTGAGCCTGCAAGGCCACCAGGTTCGCAGCGCCGGGGATGGCATGACGGCATTGCACCTGGCTGGCGAGTTCTTGCCCGAGTTGATCTTGCTGGACATCGGGCTGCCCAAGCTCAATGGCTACGAGGTGGCCAAGCTGATCAGGCAACAACCATGGGGTGCCAACATGCTGCTCGTGGCCGTGACAGGCTGGGGCCAGGCGCAGGACAAGCAATCGGCCAACGAGGCTGGCTTTGACCGCCACTTGACCAAACCCGTGGACCCGCAAGACCTGATGTCGATCTTGAGGGACATACCATGAACTGGCAAACCTGGGCCCGGGTCGTCACTGGCCTGTTGTTGGCTCCTTGCTTTCACCTTGCGAACGCCAAGACGGCGCCAAGTTGCGAGGTGTCCAAACCCGTCGTCTTCGCGGGCCTGGACTGGGCATCGAACGCCTTTCACACCGCCGTGGCGCAACGCATCATCCGCGATGGCTATGGCTGCGCCGTTGACACCGTGCCGGGCAGCACCGTGGCCTTGCTCAATGGCGTGGTGCGGGGCGAGTTGCACGTGGTGATGGAGGTCTGGAAGAACAACGCTCCGCCCACCTGGACTGCCGCGATGGCCTCGGGCAAGGTGCTGGAGGCGGGCGTGAACTTCGCCGACGCCAGGCAAGGCTGGTACGTGCCACGCTACCTGGTCGAAGGCCCGGGGGCGCTGGCGCCTGGTCTCAAGTCGGTCACCGACCTGCCCCGTTTCAAAGCCCTCTTCCAGGATCCGGAAGAGCCCGGCAAGGGCCGCTTCTACAACTGCCCATCCGGCTGGCAATGCGAGTGGTTCAACACCAAGAAGCTGGCCGCCTATGGCTTGGACCGGAGCTACACCAATTTCCGCCCAGGCACCGGCGCCGCCCTGGACGCGGCCATCACGGCCAGCATCAAGCGCCAACGCCCGATCCTGTTTTACTACTGGGCTCCGTCCTGGCTGATGGGCCAGTTGGGTCAGGATCTGGTGATGCTGCAAGAACCGCCCTTTGATGCCACCCAATGGCAGGCCCTGGACCAAGCCAAGGATCCCCGCGCGGTCAAGGCGGCCACGGCCTACCCGGTAGTGCAGGTGGTGGTCGGCGTCAACAAGGCCTTTGCCGACCGGGCCCCTCAGCTGTACGCTTTTCTACAACGCTACCGCACGTCCAGCCCCTTGGTGTCGCAAGCACTGGCCGGCATGCAAACCAGCCAAGGCACGCCCGATCAGGCCGCCCAACAATTCTTGAAGGCCCACGAAGAGGTCTGGGCTCAGTGGGTGTCCCCGGTGGTCGCCGCCCGCGTCAAGGCCGCCTTGTGAACATCAAGCTCTTCACGCCAGGCTTTCCAGACTGGGGCACGCCCCTGCGGGAGAGCACCAATGCCATCGTTGACCACTGGGTGACGCAGCATGGCGAACAGTTCGAGGCCGTCTCTCACGCCCTGCTGACGCTGCTGGTGCCCCTGGAGCAAGCGTTGCGTAGCGCACCAGCCTGGGCCATGTTGCTTGGCATGACGGCATTGGGTTGGTGGCTCAGCCGGCGCTGGAGCTTTGCCGTGTCGGTGGGCGCCGGCCTGTGGTTCATCGGGGCGCTGGGCCAATGGGACCAGGCCATGCAGTCGCTCGCCTTGGTCATGGTCGCCGTGCTGCTGTCGCTGATGCTGGGCTTGCCCGTGGGCTTGCTGTGCGCCAGGTCCAAAACACTTCGGTTGGTCATCACGCCGCTGCTGGACCTGATGCAGACCATCCCCAGTTTTGTCTACCTGATCCCGGCCGCGATGTTGTTTGGCTTGGGCAAGGTGCCGGCCATCCTGGCCACGGTGATTTATGCCACGCCGCCACTGGTGCGCCTGACCGACCTGGGGCTGCGCCAAGTGCCCCTCGACGCGGTCGAGGCTGGCCGCTCGTTGGGGGCCACGCGTTGGCAGATCTTGAAACGCATTCAGCTGCCCATGGCCTTGCCGTCCATCCTGCAAGGCCTCAACCAGACCGCGATGATGTCCCTGGCCATGGTGGTCGTGGCCTCGATGATTGGCGCGCGCGGCGTGGGCGAGACCGTGCTGATGGGCCTGCAACGCAACGACCCCGGCACCGGCCTGGTCGGTGGGCTGGTCATCGTGGTCCTGGCCATCATCCTGGACCGGTGCCTGCAAGCGGCTGGCCAGAAAGCACCTTAAGAAATGCCCTGTTCAGGCGTGCCAGTCAGCAACTGCTCAAGCACTTCGATGCGATGCCGCCGTGGTGTGGTGATGGCGTAGAAGCGCTCTTGCAGCGCGGTCGAATGCCCCACGACGACGAGCAGTCCGGTCCGCAGTTCGTCTTGCACGACCACCTCAGGCAGCACGGCCAGCCAGCCACTGTCGCGGGCAATCAAACGAAGCATGGCCATGTCGTCCACTTCAGCCCGCAATCTGGGACTCACGCCCGCCGTGGCACAAAGGGCATCGAATTGGGCACGCAAGGCATGCCGTGGGCCGGGCAACGCAATGTCCACGCCATCCAGGTCTTCTGGAATGCGCAGGCTCTGCGATGCCCACTTGCTCGCAGGGCCGACCAGCGAAATCGACTGACTACCCAAAAACTGGCAGTGCAAAGGGCGATCAGGATCCGCAGGCACCGTCTCATTGGCCAGCACCACGTCCAGCTGATGCTGAACCAGCCGGGCCAGCAGTCCCTCCAACAAGCCGGATTCCAGCGTGAGCACCACAGCTGGATCGGTGAGGGCAGGCCGAATCCAGTTTTCCTGGTAATTGCGCGACATGGTGGCCACGCTGCCCACCCGCAGGCGGGTAACCCCAGCCGAGCGGCCTTGTAAGCGGCCCAGCATTTCCTGACCAAGGCCGAAGATGTTGTCGGCATAGGCCAGCACCAGCTGACCTGTGTCAGTCAGGATCAGTCGGCGGCCTTCACGGGCGAACAAGCTCTCGCCCATCCGTTCCTCCAGCTGCCGAATCTGCGCCGAAACCGCTGATTGCGATGTGTGCAACTCCTCGGCAGCACGGGTCAGATGCCCCAGCTTGGCCACCCGCCAAAAATAGAAGAGGTGATGAAAGTTAAGCTGATTGAGTTGCATCGTTCTTTTTTGAGTATTGATTCATTCGAATCAATGTAATTTACAGAACAACCACAAGCAAGCACCATCGCTCGCAATGAATGTGAGAGGGTCACCCGATGGCTATTCCTGAAGTCTTAGATCTCGCCTTTGTGCTGGCACCTGCTGCTTTGATGGCCGCCATGGCAGGGCTGACGCGGCAGGGCAGGGTGTCGATACCGAGCCTGTGGCGCGTGTTTCAGGCCGTGTCATTTGCCGCGCTCGGTTGGGCTGGCCTGTCGCTCGCCATAGGAGCCCATGGCGCGCTTTGGCTTGGCGCAGTGAGCGCAACGTCCGTGGGCCTGGTGCTGGCTGTGCTGGTGCAACTGCTTGGCACGGTCATCGCGGCGTTTTCGGCCCGTTATCTGGAGGGGGAAGCCCATCAGCGCCGATACATCGGCGCACTGGCCGCTGTCCTGGCTGGTGTCCATGTGTTCCTGCTGGCCGATCACTGGCTGCTGCTCACCGCCGCTTGGGCCGCGGTGGGCATGGCGCTGCAACGGCTGTTGTGCTTTTACCCGGATCGCCCCTTCGCCCTGCTGGCAGCGCACAAGAAGCGCATTGCTGATCGGCTCGCCGACGTGATGCTGCTCAGCGCTGCTGGGCTGGCGTGGTGGGAGGTCGGCAGCGGCTCGCTGTCAGCGCTGTGGGCGCACATTGCCCAGCAGGGCATGTCCATGCCCCTGCAAGCGAGCGCCGTTTTGCTGGTGTTGGCGGTCACGCTTCGCACGGCCTTGCTGCCGGTGCATGGCTGGTTGATCCAGGTGATGGAAGCCCCGACCCCGGTGTCCGCACTGCTGCACGCGGGCGTCGTCAATCTTGGCGGCTTTGTCCTGATCCGCTTCGCCCCGATGCTCGAACAGGCCAGCGCTGCGCGTGCCCTATTGCTGGTGCTCGGCCTGACCACCGCCGTGCTGGCAGGCATGGTCATGCTGACCCGCACCAGCATCAAGGTCCGGCTGGCTTGGTCAACCGTCGCGCAGATGGGCTTCATGCTTCTCGAATGCGCGCTCGGGCTCTACACCCTGGCCCTGCTGCATCTGATTGGCCATTCGCTCTACAAAGCGCATGCCTTCCTGTCGGCATCGGCAGTCGTGCGCCAGACTCGCTTGCAAGCTTTGCACCGGGCCTCTGCGCCCACCACCGCCAGCGTGGTGCTGGCACCCGTGCTGACGATATCGGCGGTGTTTCTGGTGCTGACGCTGGCAGGTCTTTCGGTCTGGCCATGGTGGTGGAGCCTGGTGCTGGGCCTGGCCTGGGCGCCGCTGCTGTGGTTGCCTGCCGCGCAAGCCGGTGGTCCTGCACGCACGGCGCAGCTGCTTTTCGGGATCTTGACGGTCGTCGGCTTGACGATTGCCGCACTGGCCGCGCATGGGCTGCCGTTCGGCCTCCAGGATGCCCCCGATCACCGGCTTGGCGTGATCGCGCTGCTGGGCATGTGCGCCTTGTACGTCTGCCAGGCGCTGCTGCAAAAGCAGCCGCAGTTGCTGTCGCGCTGGCGTCGTTGGAGCTACGCAGGTTTTTATCTGGACGAGGTCTACACGCGCCTGGCGCTGCTCCTCTGGCCCGCGCATTGGGCGCCCGCAACTTCCCCATACCTCGATCCCAAAGCGGCCGCCACGCGGGGGGCTGATGCAAGCGCGGCCCCCGTTGGCGCCGAATTGGAGGCGAGGCATGCCGAGATCGAGCGCGCCTGCAGCCAGGCCTGCCAGGCGATTGCACCGGCATGGCCGCTGGACCGCGCCATCGCGGTCAATCCGCACTGGTCGCGCATCGGCATGCCGGTGCGCCGGGTGGCGGCTCGGATGGCTGTGCTCGGCGGCATCCAGGTCTTTCCACCGCGAGATCAGCAACTGCGCGCCTGGCGCGAAGGCCGCATCGGTGCCGCTGATCTGGACCAAGCGCTGCGACAGCTGCTTGAGGCGCAGACGGTGGGCCTCACGCCTGAACAGTGCGTCGATGCGCTGCAGGCAAGCGGGCTGCAAGTGCAATTGCCGTTGCTGATCGATGTGCTCGACAACGATCCCCACCGCCATTCAAGGCTGTCCTGGCGGCAGGCCATCACGCACCAGGTCAGCCAGACCTGCGCCGCCTACTTCGATGAACATCAGGCCAGCTGGCAGCCTGAGCGCGGCCAGGGCTTGTATGCATTCTGGCGAGAGACCTTGCAACACGACCACGGCATTGGCTTGCTGATGGGCTTGCCGCACATCGGCCGTGCCGTCAACGCCTTGCCAGCCACCGCGATTGAAGCAGAGTGCTGGGTGATGCAGCGCCTGGGTCTGCCGCAAGCCGTGTGGGCAGATTATCTGGAATCGGTACTGCTCACGGTCAATGGCTGGGCCTCATGGTGTGCTTATCTCGGCTGGGAGGCTGGTTTGGCTGGCAGCAAGGACTCGCACCTGCGCGAGTTACTGGCGATCCGCCTGGCCTGGGGCGCCTTGCTCTTAGAGTGCAAGGACGATGCAGCGACCCGGCAAGCGTTTGCAGCTCTGCAGCAGGCCTGGAGCCAGGCCCCCCTCGCGTTGCAGGAGACTGAACGCGCTTTACTGATCGACGAGGTGTGGCAGTTGGCGCTGGAGATCGGCTATCAGCGTGAGCTGGCACAGCGCCTGGCCTCGGCAAACAGCCATGGCGTGGCGCCAGCAGAGATCGAAGTCCAGGCGGTTTTCTGCATCGATGTGCGCAGCGAACCTTTGCGCCGGTCCTTGGAAGCCGTGTGGCCTGGCATTCAGACCCTGGGGTTTGCAGGCTTCTTCGGTCTGCCGGTGGCTTACACCCCCTTGGCAACGCCAGCCCGGCGGCCTCAGTTACCGGGCTTGCTCGCGCCGACCATGGAGGTGAGCGACTGCATCGTGAGCGCTGACTCGGCGCGGCACGAAGCCGATGCGGCACTGCAAGGTGCCGCCAGCCGCTCGCGTCAGGCCCGATTTGCCATGGCGGATCAGTGGCTGGCAGCCAGCCGCTGGCCCGGCGCCGCCTTCTCCTTCGTTGAAACGGCCGGATTGGGCTACCTTGGCAAACTTGGGAATTGGCTGCTTCCAAGCAAGCAACCGCGTGCCAGGGACGACCTGGATGGCTTGGCGGCCCGTTACCGCCCCATCTGCCGCCCACAACTGCTTGGCCTGGACCTTGAGGCCAAGGTCGCACTGGCGGCGCGGGTGCTGCATGCGATGGGCTTGGAGCAGCAACTGGCGCCGCTGGTGCTCCTCGTCGGCCACGGCAGTCAGTCCGCCAACAACGCCCATGCGGCGGCACTGGACTGTGGCGCCTGCTGTGGCCAGACCGGTGAAGTCAACGCGCGCAGCCTGGCGACATTGCTCAACGAACCAGCGGTTCGCCAAGGTTTGGAAGCGAGGGGGCTGACCGTCCCGGAATCCACAGCGTTCGTGGCAGCTTTGCACAACACCACCACCGATGAAATCGAGGGGTTTGATCTTGATCTGCTGCCGAAAGAGGCCCTCACTCGCTGGGAGCGTCTGCAAGCTTTTTTTGGCCATGCCTGCGACCAGGTGCGCCGCGAGCGGGCGACCAGACTGCAACTGGACCCGCGTGCGCCGCATGAAGCGCTGTTGGGCCAGCTGCGCCGCCGTGCCAACGACGGCGCGCAGACACGACCGGAATGGGGGCTCGCGGGCAACGCCGCTTTTCTGATCGCTCCTCGGCACAGAAGCCTTGGCGTTGCGCTGGGCGGACGCTGTTTCCTGCACGACTATGACACCCACCAAGATGGCGACGGAAGCGTGCTGGAACTGCTGATGACCGCGCCCATGCTGGTCACGCATTGGATCAACTGGCAGTACCACGCGTCCACCTGCGATCCGCTGCGACTGGGCAGCGGCAACAAGGTGCTGCACAACGTGGTGGGTGGCAGCCTGGGCGTCTTTGAGGGCAACGGCGGCGATCTGCGAATCGGGCTGTCCCGCCAGTCGCTGGATGACGGCGAACGCTGGGCGCACGAGCCCTTGCGGCTGACCGTGATCATTGACGCGCCGCAGGCGGCCATTGAAGCGGTGATCGGCAAGCATGCGGTCATCAGACAACTGTTGGACAACGGCTGGATCCACCTCTGGCGCTTCAAGCCAGCGGGCTTCGAGCGTTATGAGCACGGAGCATGGTC
>NZ_JACMNS010000054.1 GCF_014378415.1 Aquabacterium sp. | reverse complement strand
CGAGTGGTTCGAGGTGAGCCAATCCACCGTGGACGCCATTGCCCGCACCAAGGCCCAGGGTGGCCGCGTGGTCGCGGTCGGCACCACCACCTTGCGTGCGCTGGAATCGGCCGCCCTGTTTTGCCCGCCCCACCAGATCCTGAAAGCAGGCAGCCGCGATACCGCCATCTTCATCATGCCGGGGTTCGAGTTCAAGGTGGTGGACGTGCTGGTCACCAACTTCCACCTGCCCAAAAGCACCTTGATGATGCTGGTGAGCGCCTTCGCGGGGTATGAGCACATCCGGGCGCTGTACCGGCACGCCATCGCCCAACAATATCGATTTTTTAGTTATGGCGATGCGATGCTGATTCAACGATAAAGTGCTTGGCAAGCAGTAACTCACTATAAAAAAATCATGGGATTGAACTGGCTTGAATACGCACGGCACTTGGGGGTGCTGTTGGTCATGTGGACCATGGGCGCAGCGTGGGCGTCGCCCAGCATCGTGGTCACCAACGCCACCCTGGCCAAAGGCCTGTGCTCCGAGCACCAGAAGGAAACCCCGGTCAAGCTGCCGGACGACTGGAAAATCCACAACCTCAGGCCCCCCGCCGTGGCCTGCTACCGCGCCAAGATCTTCATGGCGTACTCGCCCACCGTCGCGTGGGCCCTGCGCATTGACCGGTTGCCCGGCAACCACCGCATCACCGTCAACGGCATCCAGCTGACGACCCGCCACATGGACGGCGCAGACGTGACCAGCATGGCCACCCTGCCCTACCTGATCGAGCTGCCGGTGAACGTGCTGCTGGCCGGCGACAACGACATCGAAATCGACGTGCGCATGGGGCCCTTCCGCAAACCGGGCATCTCGCCCATGACGGCCGGGCCCATTGCCCACATGCGCGCCGACTTCGACACCTGGACTTCGCTGACGGTCGACCTGCCCAAGACGCTCAACTGGACCGTGGCCGGCATGGCCCTGTTCCTGCTGCTGGCCTGGCGCGCACGCCCGTCAGACAAGGTCTTCGCCTACTTCGGCGGGCTGATGGTGGTCATGTCCTCGCGCAATGCCTTTTACTTTCTGGAGACCATCGGCTGGCCGATCCCGATCGTGGACTGGCTGTTTTTTTCGTCGCACGCGGTGACCAGCTTTTACCTGGTCGCCTTCGGCATGAGCTACGCCAGCATCGACATCAGCCGCATCCTCAACCCGCTGCGCGTGCTGATGGTCGCCTTCATCCTGGGCTCTTTCGCTGCGCTGGACACGCCCCACCTGGACACCTTGCGCCTGATCGCCTACCCCATCATGATGGTCGGCGGCATCGTGGTCGTCATCAAGGTGGTGCAGACGGCCTGGAAGCGCGACTGGATAGAAGCCGTCTTCATGACAGCAGGCCCGGTCGGCACCTACATCAGCATGGCCCACGACTACCTGTTCCTGACGCCCTACCTGGACGTCACCGACCTGTACTGGACACCCTACTGCACACCGGTCATCTTCCTGGGCTACGCACTGACCCTGATGCGCAAGTTCGTGGACACCATGAACCTGTCTGAGCGCATGAACATCACGCTGGAAGAGCGCGTAGTCGAACGCACCCGCGCACTTGAAGTGGCCAACCAGTCCAAGACGCGTTTCCTGGCCTCGGCCAGCCACGACCTGCGCCAGCCCACCGCCGCCATCGGCCTGCTGGTCAGCCTGCTGCGCCAGCAAAAAGTGGCCCCCGAAGTCAAGGAGCTGACCGACATGCTGGACGAGGCTGTGGCCTCCATGGAGTCCCTGCTGGTGGGTTTGCTGGACATCTCTCGCCTGGACGCCGGCGCGGTGCAAGTGCAGTTCCAGCCCGTCTGTTTGAACGACGTGTTCCAAGCCGTGCGCGTGCATGAGAAAAGCGCGGCCGATGCCAAGGGCCTGCAACTGCGCTTTCGGTTTCCAGCCAACGCCGGGCCGCACCTCACCGTGCTGACCGACCCGGTGCTGATCCACGGCGTGCTGCGCAACCTGGTGGCCAACGCCATCCGCTACACCCACCAAGGCGGGGTGCTGGTGGCCGTGCGCCGGCATGGCAAGCGGCGCCTGCGCATCGAAATCTGGGACACCGGCATCGGCATCGCGCCCGACCAGCAGGACCGCATCTTTGACGAGTTCTACCAGGTGAGCAATGCCGCGCGCGACCGCAGCCGGGGCATCGGCCTGGGCCTGGCCATCGTGCGCCGCACCGCCTCATTGCTGGGCGAGCAGGTCACCGTCAAATCGCGCGTGGGGCGGGGTTCGTGCTTCGCCATCGAGCTGCCGCTCAACCACGTCAACACCAGCAAGCCGGTGGCAGCGTCATCACCCCAACAGCCCATGGCCGGCCGCAACACCTGGATTGTGGAAGACGACCCCATCCTGCGCCGCGCCCTGGGCGAGATGCTGCAAAGCTGGGGCGCCCAGGTGCGCACCTGGCCCGACGGCGAAGCGCTGCTGGACGATCTGCCGCAACTGCTGGCCGCCACCTCCCGCACGCAGCGCCCCGACATCCTCATCACCGATTACCGCCTGCCCGGCATCAACGGCCTGCAACTGAGCCAGACCATCCAGGCTTACCTGCGCGAGTCGGGCGTGTCGCTGTACACGCTGATCGTCTCGGGTGACACCGACCCGGCCGAGATCGCCCGTTTGAGCGCCTCGGGCCAGATCGTGATGGCCAAACCCTTCCGCAGCGAGCGCCTGCTGGAACAATTGCTGGCATTGCACCAGGCGAAAGCGGCCTGAGCATCGCCGTTGGGCGCAGTGCGGCGACAATACCGGCATGCTGAATTTCGACCTGATCAAGACCGAAGGCCACGCCCGCCGCGGCCGCCTCACCCTCAACCACGGCGTGGTCGAGACCCCCATCTTCATGCCCGTGGGCACCTATGGCACCGTCAAAGGTGTCATGCCCCGCTCGCTCGAAGAAATGGGCGCCCAGATCATCCTGGGCAACACCTTCCACCTGTGGATGCGCCCCGGCCTGGACGTGATGAAGCAGTTCGGCGGCCTGCACAAGTTCGAGAGCTGGCAAAAACCCATCCTGACCGACTCGGGCGGCTTCCAGGTGTGGTCGCTGGGCGAGATGCGCAAGATCAGCGAAGAAGGCGTGCGCTTTGCCTCGCCGGTCAATGGCGACAAGCTCTTCCTGACGCCCGAAGTCAGCATGCAGATCCAGACCGTGCTGAACTCGGACATCGTCATGCAGTTCGACGAATGCACGCCCTACTGGAAAGGCGGCAAGGAAAGCCAGGCCAACGGCCACATCACCACCGAGAAAGAAGCGCGCGTGTCGATGGAACTCAGCCTGCGCTGGGCCAAACGCTGCATCGCCGAGTTCACCAATCTGCAGAACCCCAACGCGCTGTTCGGCATCGTGCAGGGCGGCATGTTCGAGAACCTGCGCGAAGAATCATTGGCTGGCTTGGTCGACATGAACCTGCCCGGCTATGCCGTGGGCGGCGTCAGCGTGGGCGAGCCCAAGGACGAGATGCTGCGCGTGATGAACCACATCGTTCACAAGCTGCCCGCCAACAAACCCCGCTACCTGATGGGGGTGGGCACCCCCGAAGACCTGGTGGCCGGCGTGGCCGCGGGCGTGGACATGTTCGACTGCGTGATGCCCACGCGCAATGCGCGCAACGGCTACCTGTTCACGCGCTTTGGCGATCTACGCCTGCGCAACGCGCGCTACAAGAGCGACGAGAAGCCGCTGGACTACACCTGCAGCTGCCACACCTGCGTCAACTTCAGCCGCGCCTACCTGCACCACCTGGACCGCTGCAATGAAATGCTCGGCCCCATGCTGACCACCATCCACAACCTGCACTACTACCTGAGCCTGATGCGCGAAGTGCGCGAGGCCCTGGACGCCGGCACCTTTGCCGAGTTCCAGAAGCAGTTCGCCATCGACCGCGCCCGAGGCGTCTGACGCCGATGCTGCTCACGGCCCTGTCGCGCGGGCTTCGCTGGCTGTTGAGATGGCTGCGTCACCTGCTTGGCTCGGTCGGCATCTGGGTGATCGGCCTGGTGCTGTTGTTCGAGGAGTGGGGCTGGGAGTACCTGGCCCGCGCCCTGGCGTGGATCGGCCAGCTGCCTGGCCTGCGTTGGATCGAGGGGCGCATCCGCACCCTGCCGCCCTACGCTGCCTTGGGCTTGTTCGTGGTGCCCATCCTGACGCTGCTGCCGCTCAAATTGCTGGCCTTGTACTGGCTGGGTGAAGGCCACACCCTGCTGGGCATCAGCGTGATCATCGCGGCCAAGCTGGGCGGCACGGCCATCACCGCGCGCCTGTTCATGTTGACCCAGCCCACCTTGATGCGGCTGGCGTGGTTTGCGCGCTGGTTTGGCCGGTGGATGATCTTCAAGGACAAGGTGCTGACCCGCGTCAAGGGCAGTCGGGCTTGGCAACAGTGGGCCCGGTTCAAGGCCCGCGTGAAGCGCTTGTTCCGCAGCCTGCGCCCTTAGTGGCGCACCAACAGCAGATCGGCAATGACCGGCCGATGCTGCGATGCGACCTTGCCGCCCACGAAGGCATCACTCACCCCGATCTCGCCACTGACCAGGATGTGGTCAATGCGCAAGAACGAAATCCCCGGCCACAGCGAGTGGCCATGGGTGTAGCCATAGCCCAGCCCCGCAGAAGAAAACGCATCCCGCAAGCCGGTGTCCAGCAGGTCTTGCACCACGCCTGAGCGCTCGGGCGCGTTCAGGTCACCGGCCACGATGCGGGGGCGCTTCATCAAACGCAGGTGCTCGGCCAACACGCCGGACTGGGTCAGGCGCTTGTTCATGTTGTCGCGCCAGGCACCCAGGCCCTTGACGCCGCTGCTTCGGGCCGCGTTCAAGCCATCGCGTGGCGTCACGAAATGCACCGTGACCAAGTCAACGTCGGTGCCATTGACCGACACCACGCAGTGCACGAAGCTGTGGTTTTGCCCGCTGTACGGAATCGAGCCCGGCTGACAATCTTTCAGCGGAAAACGGCTCGCCACGATGTACTGGCCAAAAGCATAGACCTCTCGGTTGCCAAAGATGGTTTTGAGCGCTGGCGATGGATTCTGGAAATCACCCGCGTCTTGCATGACGACCACATCAGGATCGTGCTGCATGACTTCCAGTGTCACTTCAGCCAGCCCATGGGGGCGCTGCGTCGCCAGGTAGGACTTGACGTTGTAGGTCATCAGGCGCACACGCCGGTAGCCCTCGTCGGCGTGACCCCAGGCCGGGCGCATCAACACGGTCAAAACCACCAGCAGGCTGGCCAGGGCCAACAAACGCCAACGCCACCCGAGGCTGAAAGACCAGGCCAGCGCGACCAAAGCCGGCAGCAGGTAGACGGGATATGGCACGTACAGCAGCAAGGCGAGGGCCGCATGGCTTTCCGGGTCGTTGGACAACAGCATCCACACCAGCAAAACGCCGACAGCCACCCCCGCGACCATCAGCTGTCCAAGCCACTGCGACCACGTGCGCGTGAGCGTGCGCTGCATGACACGTCTCCTTTTTGTGCTTACCAAAACTGCCAGTTGCCGTAAAGCACCACCCACACCCCCAGCACCCCATTGGTGACGGCATGGGCCAGGATGGGCGCCCACAGCGAACCCGTGCGCTTGTACAGCCAGGCATAGGCCAAGCCCGCCAGGATGGCCGCCAGCCACTGCGTGTGCGCCAGCATGAACACCACGGTGGACAGGGCCACCGCCTTCAACGTAACCGCGCGCGGGTCCAACTTCACGAAATCAGGGTTGTCCACCCAGCGCATCAGGTAGGAACGCCAGAACAGCTCTTCCATGACCGGGACCATCAGGGCCGCGCCCACCCAGCGCACCGCCACCAGGCCCCATTCAATGCGGCCCTCGCTGTCCACAGGGCGAAAACTGGCCGTGGCCTCGCCCAACATCATCCAGGGCTGGGCCAGGTTGACCCACAAATAGAACACCACCACGCCCACGATCACCGCCAGCACCAGCTCTTTGGCGGCGGGCAAGGTGCCGCGCGCCAGCTCCTGGTAGTCACGCCAGAAGAACAGCAAGCTGCCACTGACCACCAGCACGGACGCGCCATAGAGCCAGCGCGGATCCACACCCCAACTGCCATCGGCGGGCACGTGGCCGCGCAAGGCCAGCATCACCATGAACAACACAAACGGCACCACACGGGCCAGGACCGAGCGCGACAAAAAGCTTCCCATGATGTTTTAAGAGTTGATGCGAATGGCTACGATTGTGACCCAAGCCATTGCTTGACCAGGATCACCGCGCGCCTGACGAAAATCGGCTGCCACGCAAACGCCAGCCCGCACACCACAATGTGGACCCCCGCCTGCGCCGCGAACAACTGCCCCATGCTCAAACCTGCGGCGCTCAAGCCACCCACCAGCACGGCGCTCAAGAGGATGAACAACGCGTTAAGGATGTTGTTGGCCGCGATGAGGCGCGCCCGGTGACTGGGCTCGGCACGCGCCTGAATCTGCGCATACAGGGACACGCTGAACAGGCCCACCGACAGCGCCATCAACAACAGGTCCACCAGAAAGCGCCAATGCGCGGGGTGGGCCACGAAGGCCATCGCAGTCCAGGCGGAGCGGGCGTTCAGGGCCTTGGCCTGCTCCAGCGCATTCACGGCCATCGACATCTCAATGGCGAACACGGCCATGCCCAAGGCGCCCAGCGGCACCAGGCCCAGCTCCACCCGGCCACGGGATAAGCGCTCGCACATCAAGGCGCCCGCGCCAATGCCCAGCGAGGTCAACACCAGCAGGAAGGACGCGACGCCCTCCTGGCCATTCAGCACGTCTTTGCTCAGGATCGGGAACATGGCCAGGAACCCTGCCCCGAAAAACCACATCCACGAGATGCCGAGCATGGAGACAAACACCAGCGGGTCGTCATGGCAACGCTTCAGGTTGCGCCAGGTCTCGGCCACCGGGTTCCAGTGGATTTTCAAGCCGGGGTCAACCGCCGGCGTGCTCGGAATCCAATGCGAGGCGATGCGGCCCAGCACACTCATCAGCACCACCGCCAGGCCCACGGCCCAGGTGCCGCCCAAGTCAGGCGCCACCAGCAGCCCGCCCACCAGGGTGCCCATGAGGATGGCCAGGAAGATGCCCATCTCCAGCAGCCCGTTGCCGCCCGTCAATTCATGCAGGCGCAAGTGCTGGGGGATGTAGGCATAGCGCACGGTGGAGAACAAGGCCACGTGCACCCCGCAGACCAACACGCTGGCCACCATCAGAGGTGCGTCGCGCCGCCACAAGGCCCAGGCGGCCAGGGCCATCATGATGAGCTCCAGACTTTTGCCCAGTCGGATCAGCCAAGCCAGGTCGCAGCGGTCGGCCCATTGGCCCAAGGTGGCCGACAACAGCAAGGACGGTGCGATGAAAATGGCCCCCATGAATGGGCCGACCAGATTCGGCGGCAGCCAGGGCACGGCCACCTGGTAGGTCAACAACAGTGTGACCGAGAATTTGAGGACGTTGTCATTCATCGACCCCAGGAACACCGTGAAGAAAAACGGTGCAAAACGGCGCTGCGCCAGCAGCCGGAACTGGTGCGGTTGCTCGGACTTCAAGGGGCAGGCTCGTTCAGCAAAGCCTGCACGCGGGCCTGCAGCCCTTCAGGCGTGACCTGGTCAGGCGCGATGGCCTCGCCCACCACCAGGCCGACGTGGTTGAACAGGCCGCGCCGCAAGGGCTTGGCCATGGCCACCCCGTCAATGCGCGAGAAGGTGGAGCCCCACAGGTTGTGCAAGGCCGAGGGAATCACCGGGACCGGGTTGGTCTCCAGGATCTTCATGATGCCGGCCTTGAAAGGCTGCAAAGTGCCGTCGCGGGTGATGGCGCCTTCAGGGAAGAGGCACAGCAACTCGCCTTGGCTCAGGGCCTGGCGGGCTCGCTCTAAGGCGCGCTCGAAGGCCACCGGGTCTTCTTTCTGCGGCGCGATCGGGATGGCCTTGACCGCGCGGAAGAACCAGCCCACACCGGGCGTTTTGAAGATGCGGTGGTCCATCAGGAAAATCATGGGGCGCGGGCTGATCACGCCCAAGATCACCGCATCGACAAAGCTCACGTGGTTGCACACCAGGATGGCCGCGCCATCGGTGGGCAGGTGGTCGTCGCCGCGCACCTTCAGGCGGTAGACGAGGCGGGCCGCGACCAGCATCACCAGGCGCACGATGTACTCGGGCATCAACCAGAACACGTAGCCCACCACGATGATGTTGAGCACCGCCGTGGCGCCAAACACTTCGGGAATCGACAAGCCCGCGCCGAGCAAGGCGCCCGCCATCACGCTGCTCACGATCATGAACGAGGCGTTGAGGATGTTGTTGGCCGCGATGATGCGGGCGCGGTGGCTGGGCTGGGCGCGCAGTTGAATCAAGGCGTACATGGGCACGCTGTACAGCCCTGCGCTGAAGGCCAGCATGGCCAGGTCAGCCATCACGCGCCAATGGTCATGCTGCGCCACGAACTGGCCCACGGTCATCAGGCTGCCCAAGGGATGGCTCAGGCCACGGCTGGCCAGGTACAAGTCGAAGGCAAACACCGACATGCCCACCGCGCCGATGGGCACCAGGCCGATCTCGACGCTGCGGTGCGAGAAGGTTTCGCACAAGAGCGATCCAATCGCGATGCCGACCGAGAACACGACCAGCAGCAGCGAGGCCACCTGCTCGTCACCGCCCAGCACGTCGCGTGCGAACGATGGAAATTGCGCCAGGAAGACCGCGCCAAAGAACCACATCCACGAGATGCCCAACAGCGAGCGGAACACGCTGGGGTACTCGGCCGCCAGCTTGAGGTTGCGCCAGGTTTCGGTGGCGGGGTTCCAGTTCAGCTTCAAGGCGGGATCGGCCGAAGGCGAGGCGGGGATCTGCAAGGACATCAGCCAGCCGATCACGGCCACGCTCAGGCAAGCCCCCGCGACCCAATGCACGCCGACCTCGGGGATGCTCATCAAGAGGCCGCCAACGACATTGCCCAGCAAGATGGCCACGAAGGTGCCCATCTCAACCATGCCGTTGCCACCGGTCAGCTCACGTGCGCTCAGGTGCTGCGGCAGGTAAGCGTATTTAACCGGGCCGAAGAAGGTGGAGTGCAAGCCCATCAGGAACACGCAAGCCAGCAGCAGCGGCACATTCTGGCCAAAGAAACCAAACGCCACCAGGACCATGATGGCCACTTCCAGCAGCTTGATGGCCCGCATGATGCGGCCCTTGTCGTACTTGTCGGCCCACTGCCCCGCCGTGGCCGAAAACAGCACGAAGGGCAGGATGAACAGGGCGCCAATGACCAGGCCCGCCATCTTGGCGTCCAGCCAGGACACGCGCAGTTGGTAGGTCACCAGCACCGTGAAGGCAAACTTGAACAGGTTGTCGTTGGCCGCGCCCAGGAACTGCGTCCAGAAAAAAGGCACGAAGCGGCGCTGGCCCAAAAGGGCGAACTGCCCGCTCGGGGGCGTGGCTTGCCCGGGTGGTTTGCTCAAGATCGTGTTCCTGTCACTGATGCTGGATGCGTACTCATGTCGTCAGCCGAAAATGTATAGGCAAACTTGGCCTGGCCAATCAACGGATAAGCAGGGGGGACTCGCCCAATCCCGCACACGACTGCACCGGCTTCGTACTCAAAGGGCGCATCCATGACGAAATCACCGATGCCCTGGCGCTAGAGCGTGTTGAACACATGGGAATGGATTGTGGAAATTCAGCTTCCGCAGGTCAATCAATACCGAGTAGCACCATCGTGCATACTTGGTATCAAATTTCGATACCCACTGCCACCATGAGCGCCACGCAAGACCTCTTCAACACACTGAAGCAGGCGCTCAAGTCTGCTGCTGCCTGAGCCAATGGACCTTCAAGCAGATCGTGTCCACCTGCGAGATCACTGAGACCGAATGCTTCCGCCTGCTGGCCAAGCTGGGCATCATCGAACTGCGGCCACTCAACCGCTACCGGCCAACGCTGAACAAAAGGCAACGGCATGCAACAGCCTCCTCAGAACACACGGGCCCAGCAACTCACCTTGCTCACAGGCCTGTACGCCGCCCAAGGCTTGCCCTTCGGTTTCTTCACCCTGGCCTTGCCGGTGCTGTTGCGCGAAGCGGGTTGGTCACTGACCGCGATCAGCTTCCTGCAGTTCCTGGCCCTGCCCTGGGCCATCAAGTTCATGTGGGCCCCGGTGCTGGATCAGCATGGCACACGACGCAGCTGGCTGTTGTGGCTGCAAGGCGCGGCCTGCGCCACCGCCCTGCTGTTGTCGCAGCTTGACCTGCAACTGGGCAGCGTCGCCTTGTTCACCGCCGTGTTCGCCTTCAACCTCATCGCGGCCACGCAAGATGTGGTCACCGACGGGCTGGCGGTGCGGCTGTTGAACGCCAAGGAGCGCGGCCTCGCCAATGCCATCCAGGTGGGCGCCTACCGCCTGGGCATGATCCTGGGGGGCGGGCTGCTGTTGTGGATCTTTGCGCGCAGCAACTGGAGCGTGATGTTCCTGTGCATGGCCGCCATGCTGGCCATCACGATCGTGCCCGTGCTCACCTTGCGCGAGCCCCCTCCGCAGGTCGAACGCCGCGCACGGCCGGGTGGATGGCGCCTGGCCATTGCCTGGATCCACCGGGCGCTCAGACCCGGCATGCCCGCCATTGCTGGCCTGATCTTTTGCTACCGCTTTGGGGACCAGATGGTCAGCTCGCTGATCGTGCCTTTCCTCAGCGACCAAGGCCTGAGCAAGGAAACCATCGCCGCCATGAAAGGCGCCGTGGGCTCGGCCACCAGCCTGATGGGCGCGGTGATCGGTGGCTGGCTGACTTTCCGGGTTGGGCGGCGCCAGGCCTTGCTGTTCAGCGGCCTGGCCCAGGCCTTCGGCTTTGGCCTGTACATCGCTGCAGCCCTGGGCATGGGCGGCGTTGAGTTGCTGTGGACGGCCACCATCGTGGAAGGCCTGGTGGGCACCATGGCCTCGGTGGCCCTGTTCGCCTTGATGATGGACGCCTCCGACCCCTTGCACGCTGGCACCGACTACACCCTGCTGGCCAGCGTGGTTGTGGTGGTGGGCAGCCTGGGCGGCATCGCCGGTGGCCTGGCGGGCGATCTGCTGGGTTATGCCCCCGCCTTCACCATCGGCACCTTGCTGGCGGCGGTGGGTTGTGTGTTCGTCGTGTGGTGGCTGGACCGCCACCCCACCCATGAACGGGTGGCACAAGCCTGGCGCTGAGTGAAGCCAGCAGGCTGCTGGCCGCTCAGAGGTCAGAGCCTGGCGGCTTCATGCCCAACTCGTCGGCCATGCGCAGCACCAGCGCGCGCAGACTGGCCAGCTCCAGCGCCATGTCGGACTGCCTGGCCTTCAAAGCCACCAGCTCTTCGGCCAACACCGACTCTTCACCCTGCCCTGTGGCCAAGCTGGCCACCGGCAGGTTCACCTCGCCACACAGCAGGTGGGCCCAGCGCGACTCGCGGGCGCCGGGCGCACGCCCCAGCTTGACGACCATGGGCTGTTCGCGTTCGGCCAATTCGTCCAGGAAACCTTCCACCGACGACACATCGGCAAAGCGGTGCAAGCGCTCAGTGTGCAGGCGCAACTCGGCCGATGTTTGAGGCCCGCGCAAGGCCAGCAAGGTGAGCAAGGCCACGGCCTGGCTGGGCACCCCCAAGCCACGCGCCGCGTTGTGCTCAAAGCGCACCACGCGGTTGCCACTCACTTCATTGACCAGGCTGAGTTCGCGCAGGCCTTCAATGGCCTGCAGCACCTGGGCCTCGGTGGCCTGCATGACCGGGTCGCGCGCGGTTTTTTGATTGCAGCCCAAGGTCAGGGCGTTGAGCGACAAGGGGTAGCTGTCAGGCACGGTGTGGTGCTTTTCAACGAGCACGCTCAGAACGCGGACTTCAAGGGGGTTGAGGGTTCTCATCATCACCACGATCTTAGAACGCCTCGCACAGGCAATGCGCGCTGACGTTGAAGGGTTTGCGCCCATTGGCCATGTCGGTCACCAGGCCCAGGTCTCGGCGCAGGTCATGCGCGATCTCGGGCGGTGCGCCAAACGGCATCAGGCCCACGTCCAGCTGATGGGCCCAAGCCAAGGCAGCATCACCGCCCAAGGCCCGCAACAAGCCGGCCAACCGGCCCGGTTCACGCTCAAGGTAAACCACACGGTAACCCTCTGACAGTTTGGCGCGCACCGCTGCCGCCTTCAAGGCATCGGCATACGAGCCCAGGCTGTCGACCAGCCCGCGCTCCTTGGCTTGCGCACCGGTCCACACCCGCCCTTGCGCGACTTCGTTGATCTTCTCGGGCGTGGTCTTGCGGGCCTGCGCTGCTTTGGCCGTGAAATCGGCATAGATGTGGTCAATGCTGGACTGCACCATGCGGGCAAAGCGTGGATCCAAAGGCCGACGCGGGTCACCGGCGCCACCCAGCCAAGTGGTGGGCACGCCATCCGTGTGCACGCCCAGTTTGTCCAAGGCCTGGACGGCCGTGGGCAGCAAGGCGAACACGCCAATGGAGCCGGTGATGGTGGCCGGATCGGCGATCACCTGGTCGGCCGCCATCGACATCCAGTAACCACCCGAGGCCGCCAGATCCCCCATCGACACCACCACGGGCTTGCCCGCCTGGCGGGTCAACTCCAGCTCGCGCCGAACCAGCTCCGAGCCAAAGGCACTGCCGCCTGGAGAGTTAACGCGCAGCACCAGGGCCTTGATGTTGCTGTCCTCGCGCGCCTTGCGGATCAGGGCGGCCGTGGACCGGCCTCCCACCAAACCCGCTGGGGCCACGCCATCCACGATCTCGCCTTCGGCCACGATCACGCCCACGGCATCGCCGGTGAACGATGGCCGCTGCCGAGCCAGGTAGTCCCCCAACGAAATCTGCCGAAAGCCCTTGGCCTGGTCATCGTCCTTGGCACCTCGCTGAATCAGCAGTTGACGCAATTCGTCGCGCGTCTTGATGCCATCCACCAGCTTGGCCTGCAGCGCCAGCTTGGCTGAATCGCCAGCGACCGCCGCCAGTTGCTCGGGCGCACCATCGATGTAGGCCATCACGGCACCCGCCGGCAGCTTGCGGGCTTTCTCGACGCCATCGGTGTAGGTGCCCCACAAGCCTTTGTACAAAAAGGATTCGGCGTCCTTGGCCGCTGGCGATGACGCGTTGGCGATGAAGGGCTCGGCGGCGCTTTTGTAAGTGCCCACGCGGATCAGGTTGACGCTCACACCGACCTTGTCCAGCGCATCACGGTAGTAGTTGCGGTAGCGGCCAAAGCCTTCCAGAAAGACCATGCCCATGGGGTGAACAAACACCTCGTTGGCGTGCGCGGCCAGGAAATACTGGCGCTGGTCGTAGCTGCTGCCCCAGGCGATCACCTTCTTGCCGCTGGCCTTGAAGCGGTCCAGCGCCGCCGCCACTTCTCGCAAGCTGGCCAGGCCGGTGCCCTGGAACTCGTCCAGCACCAGCACCACGTGCGAGATGTTGGCATCCTTGGCGGCCGCGTCCAGCACCGTCAGCACATCGCGCAACTGGGTTTTCTGGGTGTCTTGGCCGCGCACCTGCTGCATGGCCGTGGCCCGCAGATCATCGGCGTGCTGCTCCACGATGACGCCTTGCAAATCCAGCACCAGCGCCGTCTTGTCCGACAAGGCCGGCCCCCGGCTTTTGAACAAAGCCACCACGACCACCACGATCAACAACAAGAACACGAGGTTGAGGACCAGCCGGCGACCGGCATCCAGCCAGGACCACAGCTTGCCAAACCAGGACAGCGCAGAGGCGCGATGAGGATGGGACATTCAGACTTCCCTGCAATTCGAATAAAAAGCAAGCTTACCCTGCCATGACGGCAACATAGAAATGTGAACAATTCTCATTTACAATATCCAATTTACCTCACACCAGCCGCTGCGGCTCTCCGTCATGCAATTGAAAACCACCTGCGTCACCTTGGCATTGCTCGTCCTTGGTGGGGCTGCAAACGCCGATGAAAATCTTTTCGGCTACGTGCGCGGCTCAGAAGTCCTGCCCAAAGGCGCCGGTGAGTTCTACCAATGGTTCACCCAGCGCTCGGACAAGGGCAGCGGCATGTACCGCGCGATCGACTCCAAAACCGAAATCGAATTTGGGGTGACCGATCGGTTCCAGATCTCGGCAGAGCTCAATGCGATGTCGCTCAAGACATCGGGCTTGGTGATCGATGGCTACTTGCCTGCTGACAAAAAGTTTGGCCTGCGCCTTCAAAGCGTCGAGCTGGCCGTGAAGTACAACTTCCTGAGCCCTGCCAAGGACGACTTCGGCCTGTCGGGCTCTGCCTCATTCGAATATGGCGTGCTGGACGTGCATTCGGGCCAAAAGAAAACCGAATACGAGCTGGAGACCCAAGTCCTGGCCCAGAAATATTTCATGGAAGGCCAGATTGTCTGGGTCGGCAATGTGGGCGTGCGGGCGGCGTACGAACAGCGCAAGGCCATTGCGAACCTGCCCCAGAATTTCGACTGGCCGACCGACCCAGAGATGGAAATCTCCACCAAGATCGGCACGGGCTTGTCCTACCGATTCATGCCGAACTGGTACATCGGCGCCGAGATACTGCACGAAACCGAATTTGAAACCGAAGTGGGCCAGGAGCGCTGGTCCCTGTTTGGCGGCCCCACTTTGCACTACGGCGGCGACAAGTGGTGGTCCTCGCTGACCTACTTCCAGCAACTGCGTGGTGGCGGTGAAAAATACCTTGGCCAAACCGACACCGGGCTTCACTTGATCGAGAAGACCAAGAACGAAATCCGCCTGAAGGTCGGGTACAACTTCTGATCAATGGCGGCTTCATGAACACACGAAACTGGACGCTCGCCCTGCTACCTGTGGCCGCCATCGCCTGGCCGGCCCATGCGGCCGACTACCTGACAGTGGCGCAGGCGCAGGTGCTGTTGTTCCCCGCCGCCAAAACCTTTGCAGAACAAACCCTCAAGTTCAATGACGATCAGCGCGATCGCATCAAAGCTGCCTCGGGCCTGAGACAACGCTGGGACGAGCAAAAAGTCTGGCGCGCCGAGCGCGATGGTCAGTTGCAAGGCTGGTTCATCATTGATGAAGTGATCGGCAAGCATGAGTTCATCACCTATGCCACGGCCATCTCACGAGACGGCCATGTGCTTGGGGTCGAAATCATCAGCTACCGCGAAACCCACGGTGGCCAAGTGCGGGAAGCCACCTGGCGCAAGAGTCTGGTCGGCAAAACACTGGCCGACCCGTTCAAACTCGATGAAGACGTGCCCAACATCAGTGGGGCCACCCTGTCATGCCGCAACGTGATGGACGGGGTCAAGCGCCTGCTGGTCGTGCACAAGCTCTTCCTTGCCAAGGCCCCGTGACATGGACGACACGCGACGCATGCGCCCTCTGCTCGGCACCTTTGTCGAGGTGAGCGCACGTGGCACTGATACCGCTGTGGCCATTGAGCGGGCTTTCGAGGCCATCGCTGAAGCGCAAGCCCTGTGGAGTTTTCAAGACGAACGCAGCGAGTTGTCGCGACTGAATGGTGCACCGGGTACCCGCGTGCGACTGCAGGCCGGCACCCTTCGGCTGTTGCGGATCGCCAAAGCGTTCATGCTCCTCAGCCACCACGCTTTCGACTGCACGGTCGGCGGGCTACTGGTGGGAAAAGGCGCCCTGCCCGACCACGGCGGGCCAGCACCGCTACCGCGAGGCTGTGCGCAAGACCTGGAGCTGGGCGACACCTGGGCGCGACTGCGCCGTCCGGTGCGGCTGACCCTGGATGGTGTGGCCAAGGGCTATGCGGTCGATCTGGCCATCCGTGCCTTGCGGTGCCATGGCGCCTCTGCAGGATGGGTCAACGCAGGCGGTGATCTGCGGGTATTTGGCGACGTGACCCTGCCCGTGCAACGGCGCGAACTGGACGGACAACTCACCTCATTGGGCGGACTGCGCGACGCGGCCTTGGCCAGCTCACGCGCGAGCCACAGTTGGCACCGTGACGACCCCTTTCAAGCCTGCATCGTGGCGCCAGAGGGCCTGACGCCCGAAACGGGCATCTGGAGCGTGCTGGCTCGCAGTGCCTGGCGCGCCGACGCGCTGACCAAAGTCGCCTCGGCCACCGCACCGGCACAACGCCAGGCCCTGGTGCAACGCCTGGGCGGTTGCCTGGTCACACCGCCATCGCTGGACATGCCCGCATGAAAGGCTATCCAAAGTGGTTCTTGTCCTTGCTGATCAGCACCATGCTGTTGATGTGGGTCACCGGCGGCCTCCTGACACCCACCACGCTGGTGCTGCGAGCCGAGGTCATGATGCCGCGGCTGCCCGGCTCTGCGCGCGTGCTGACGGCAGCGCTGCACGCCGCCGGAGGTTTTGGATTGGCCATGTTGATGGGCGCACTGTGGAGCGTGCACATGCGCTCAGGCTGGCGGCGACATCGTCAGCGGATCAGCGGCTTGATTCTGAACATGCTGCTGCTGCTGTTGAACATCAGCGCCGTCGGCATTTACTACCTTGGTGATGAATCCTTGGGGACGCTTGTCGCCTTCACGCACCTGGGTGCGGGGGTGGCGCTGGCCGGCCCTTTGGGCTGGCACTGGATTCGCGGCCGCCAGGCTCGCAAGCACTCCCAGCTTTACGGCAAAACGCATCGACTATCTACCCGCCAGGGCGCTCAGATGCCATCGAGCCACAAGCCCACGCACAAGGCCGCACCCACTCCATAGAGCAGCCAAGTGGATGACACGGCATAGGGATAGAACATCAGCGCCACGCCCAACCACTTGGTGCGAGGCCGCTGTACCTTCTTGCCATGCCAATACGCCACCATGCCGAGGATGCCAAACAGGATGGCGCCCAAGATGTAGGCGGGAGTGGGCAAGGTCAAGCCCATCGATTGCAAAGTATCCAGGGTGTCCATGCGACCTATGATGCCGCTTTTTGGGACGACAGGCGCGCCAGCACGGCGAGCTTTTCATCCGGGCTCATGCGGCTCCAGCCAGCGATCTCGTCCAGCGTGCGGCCGCATCCGGCGCACACAGGCCCCGCCATGCGGCACACCTTGGTGCAAGGGCTTGGCGGAGGATCAGACTCGGACGGCAAAGATTTCACGACCGCCGGCGCCCAAGCACCCGCTCCGTGTCTTCACCCAGGGTCGGGGCGCGCCGCGTGATCAGGCCCGGCGTGGCCGACAACTTGGGGATCACGCCGGGCACCTGCACGGTCAATCCATCGTGCGTGGTCACGGGCACGATCATCTCGCGCGCCTGGTAGTGCGGATCCTCCGCGATGTCACGCGCGGAATAGATGCGGCCCACCGGCACGCTGACGGCGTTGAGCACGTCCACCACCTCGCCCACCGGGCGCTTCGCAGTCCAGGCGCCAATGGCTTCGTCGATCTCGCCCACGCGCTTGACCCGGCCCGGGTTGGTCGCCAGCTCCGCATCGGCAGACAGATCAGTGCGGCCAATGGCGATCATCAGGCGCTTGAAGATGGAGTCGCCATTGCCGCCGATCACCACCATGCCATCGGCACAGGGGTAGGCGTTGCTGGGCGCGATGCCGGGCAAGGCCGAGCCCGCAGGCTGACGCACCGCCCCAAAGGCGCTGTACTCAGGCAGCAGGCTTTCCATGCAATTGAAAACGGCCTCGTACAAGGCCACATCGACCACCTGGCCACGGCCCTTGGGCGCCGCCTCGCTGACACTGGCATGGCGCGCCTGCAAGGCCAGCAACACGCCGATCACGCCATGCAAGGCTGCCAAGGTGTCACCCAAGCTGACACCGGCACGCACGGGCACTCGGCCGGGTTCGGCATTGAGGTAGCGCATGCCCCCCATGGCCTCGGCCACCACGGCGAAACCAGGGCGCTCACGGTACGGGCCAGTTTGGCCGTAGCCGCTGATGCGCAGCATGATCAAACCGGGGTTGCTGCGGCTGAGTTCGTCAAAGCCCAGGCCCCATTTCTCCATGGTGCCGGGTTTGAAATTCTCGATGACAACGTCGGCCTCATCGATCAGATGGCGCACGGCCTCACGGCCTTCATCGGTGCGCAAGTCCAGTACCACGCTTTGCTTGTTGCGGCTTTGCACCTGCCACCACACGCTGGTGCCCTGGTGCAGCATGCGCCACTGGCGCAAGGGGTCGCCGCCGGGGCCGGCTTCATTGGCTGGTGGCTCGATCTTGATGACCTCGGCCCCAAAATCGGCCAGCGTTTTGCCAGCAAAAGGGCCAGCGATCAGCTGGCCCAATTCGATCACCTTGATGCCGGCCAAAGCCTGCGGCGGGATGGAAGAAGAAGTCTGCGCGTTCATGGGCGCCGATCCTACCCCCACCGCCTTACTTCTTGGTAGCAACGGGCACCGGATCCGTCACGAAACCGATCTTGCTCAAGCCGGCCTTGGAGGCATCGGCCAGGGTCTCGGCAACGACCTTGTAGGCCACGTTCTGGTCAGCCCGCAGGTGAACTTCGGGTTGAGTGGCTTTCTGGCCTTCGAGCACGAAGCGCTGGGCGGCCTCCTCACGGGTCAGCGCGGTGCCGTTCCAAGAGCGCACGCCATCGGCATCAATCGAGAAGTTGATCTTCTCCGCCTTGGCCGACACGACTTGCGAGCTGGCCTTGGGCAATTCCAACTTCACGGAGTGGCTCAACAAGGGCGCGGTCACGATGAAGATGACCAACAGCACCAGCATCACGTCGATGAGCGGCACCATGTTGATCTCGGCCATCGGCGCGCCGGTGCTTTTGCTGTCAAAACTGGCGAAAGCCATGGTGTGCTCCTCAATTGCCGGCGGTGGTGGTGGTCTTCAAGGGATGCACATTGGCATGAGTCTTGAGAGTCTGACCGGTCGACAAGAAGGTGAACAACTCGAACGCGAAGGCGTCCAGGCGGGCACCCCACACGCGGTTGCTGCGCGTCAACCAGTTGTAGCCCATCACGGCCGGAATGGCCACGGCCAAACCCACGCCGGTCATCACCAGGGCTTCGCCCACAGGACCGGCGACCTTGTCCAAGGTGCCTGCACCTGTGGCGCCAATCGCCAGCAGCGCGTGATAGACGCCCCACACCGTGCCGAACAAGCCCACGAAAGGCGCGGTGGCACCGATGGTGGCCAGCACAGCCAGACCGCTTTCCAGCCGCATGGTTTCTTCGTCCAGCACCTTCTTGATGGTGCGGGTCAGGAAGTCTTGGGCCGAACCGGCTTCTTCCAACTTGGCCGCGCCATAGCGGGCGTGGTGGGCCTGGGCATGCATGGCATGCGAGGTCAGGTGGGCAAAGGGCTCGCTCACGCCGTGCGTGGTGATCTCGTGCTGCACCGCTTCCAGCGAGGTGGCGTTCCAGAACAAGTTCAGAAAGATCTTGCTGCGTCGCTGGCGCATGATCAGGCCCACGCCCTTGGTGATGATCAGGGACCAGGACAGCAGGGACATGACCACCAGGATCACGAACAGGCCTTGCCCGACGAAATCGGTGTTCTTGATGAAGTGCCCGAAGCCCATCTCGGCGACGGGGTTGCTGGACTCAACCACGGCGGTGGTCGTCGTGATGGGTGTGGTGGATTCGTTCATGGTCGGTCAACGCTCTTCGAGATTGAAAGTAATGCTGTGGGGCACCCAGACACTGCTTGGCACACCCGCTTCAAGGTAGGGCTGGAAACGGGCCGCACGTTCGGCGGCCACAGCAGCGCGGTCCAGCCTGGGGTAGCCCGACGATTTCGTCACCTGGACCTCTTTGGTCCGGCCTTGTTCGTCCACCAGGATCAGCATCGTCACCGTGCCGGATTCGCCCAACTCCAGCGACGCGGCTGAGTACACCGGTTGAGGCTTGATCAGGAAACGCACTGCGGACGACGGCAAGGTTTTGGGAGGTGGTGGCACAGCCGGCTCACTGGACGGTGCCGTGCTGGTGGCTGAAGTGGCGGCCGCCGTGGGCGTGTTTTGCACTGGCGTCGGTGTGGTCACGGCGGGCACAGGGCGCGGCTCGGGCGCGGACACCGGCACCTGCATGTCTTTTGGCTCAGCCGCTCGGGTCGAGGCCAGCACAGGTGGCGGCGTTTTTTGAGGCGCCACTGGCACCACGGGCTTGGGCGCGGCCACCGGCTTGGGGGGCTCTGCCGTGGGCGGCGCAGGAGGTGCCAGTGGCACCGCGTCATTGGTGATCAAACTCACCATCAACGGGGCAGGATCCGGCGGAATCGCGGGCAGCGTGGCGGAGCGCCACGCCGCGATGGCCACGATGCCGTGCAGCAACACGGCCCCCGCTGTCAACGTCCAACGCTGGCTTGGGGACAAATCTGCGCGCGGCGCCTGATCGCCGCCACCCGCAAAAGAAGACTCAGTCAACACCATGCCATTACTTTAACATTTATTGCAATTGAGAATCACTCACGTTTGGCAGCCAGCCGGACATCCACCCATTGCGGGGGGTACTTCGCGCCGACAAAACCGCCCCTCCTTCATGGGAAAATCATGGGCTGAATCATCCGCACGAACACACCAGGGACCCCATGAACAACGAAGCCTTGCGGGCCCCCATCGCCGGCGGTCTGCCTTGCGGCGCAGACCCGTCTTTCTCCACCGAGTTCGACCAGATCGCCGAAATGCGGCGCGAAGACGACCCCACCCTGGACCAAGGCGAATGGGTGACTTCCGTGAAAGTGGCCGACTGGCCTGGTGTGGTGCGGCAGTGCGCCCAATTGTTGAACCAGCAAACCAAGGACTTGCGATTGGCCCAGTGGCTGACCGAAGCCCTGGCCTTGATCCGGGGCTACGCTGGTCTGCTCCAGGGCTTGCAGTTGTGCACGGCGCTGTGCGAGAACCACTGGGACGACCTGCACCCGCAGGCCGACGAGGGCGACATGGACCAGCGCGTGGGCAACATGACCTGGCTGCTGCAACGCCTGGTGAGTTTGGCCAACACACGGCCCTTGACGCGGGGCCGACAAGGCGGGGTGTACTCCCTGCAAGACATGGCGGCCGCCCACCAATGGCAAACCCAGCAGGAGCGCTCACCCCAAGACGCCCGAGCACAGGCCAGTCACCGCGTCACGCTTGAGCAGTTCATGCGCGCCTTGCGCGAGACCCCCAAAGACGAGTTGCGCACCACGTTGCAAACCGTGCAGGCTTGCGAAGTACAACTCCTGGCTTGGCAAACGGTGGTGGACTCAAAGCTGGGCCACCAGGGCCCCTCTTTTGTGTCGGCCAAAGAAGCCTTGTCAGGCGCGGTGCATGACATCGAGCGCCTGGCCCGGGAAGTCGGCGCCTTGTCCACCGTGCCGAGCGAACAAGCTGAAGGCTCAGCCCCCGCCTTGTTGGACAACGATGGGGTCGCCGCTGACGACATGACGATGCATGCCTCGGCCAGGGGCCCGCTGCGCAGCCGCGCACAAGCTTTGCAACAGTTGCGCGATGTGGCCGCTTTCTTTCGCCGCACTGAGCCACACAGCCCCGTCGCCTACCTGGCCGAGAAGGCCGTGAAGTGGGGCGACATGCCCTTGCACGAGTGGCTGCGCAAGGTGGTCAAGGACCAGGGCTCGATGTCCCATCTGCACGAACTGCTGGGCGTGGAGCCCGAAGAGCGCGTAGAGGGCGAAGCCGGCCTCTGAGCGGCACAGGCCCTCGGGCCCGGCCGGGCTCAGGGCTCGACCCGGAACTCGATGCGCCGGTTGCGGGCCCGGCCCTCGTCGGTGGCATTGCTGGCCACGGGCCGGTCAGGCCCCAGCCCCGTGGTGCCAATCGCCTCGGCCACCAGCCCTTTGCTCACCAAATAAGTCTTGACCGCCTGCGCACGCGTCAATGACAGCGCCACGTTCGCCACCCGGCCGCCTTGCGCGTCGGTGTGGCCAATGACCTCAACCTTCTTGCCCTTGAGCTTGGACAGGGCCAGCGCCATCTCGTCCAGGATGCCAGTGCCCGCTGGCCGCAGCACCGCGCTGCCCGCCTCGAACTCGACGATGCGGTTGCCCAAGGTCTGGTCCACCAGGCTTTGCTCTTGAGCGGCCACGCGCAAACCATTGCGCACCGTGTAGGTCGGGTTGAGCGAGGCCGCCATGTCGCTGGCCATTTGTTGGCGCACCGCCTCGTTGGGCACCTCACCCTTCAAATCGATGATGTTGCCCTGCACGCTCAACTGCCCACGGCTGACTTGCTTCAGCGCGGGCGACAACACTTTCTGCAGGTTCTGAGACCACTGCGGCGGCGCCACCACAGCGCCCAGCGTCAACTGGTCGACGACACGGTCAGCCCCGTACAGCTCGCGCAGCCGCGACACCACCTGCACGCGGGTGGCCTCGTCGGGCACGGTGCCGGCCACCACCACTTGATTGGGGCCCAGCACCTGTGCACCGGCAGTGGGTGGAACGTTCTGAGCGCCAACGGCCGCTCACCACAGGGCCAGAGGCCAGGCCAGAACTTTCGCGTGGTTCATGCTCGTCATGCTCCCAAAAATGTTTCTTCAAACGTGCGCAAGGCCTGGGCCAATGACAGGGCCGGGTCGCGCAAGTAGTTCGACAATTTGCGCAGGCCGTAGTCGTCGTCCAGGCAGTCTTCGACCCAGTCGGCCTGGGTCACTTCGACGGTGTCGCGCTGCAAGGCTTCCGGGTCGATGACTGAGCACAGCGAAGCCGCCGACGCGCCTTGAAAACACAGGATCATTTCAGGATGGGTGGTGTGCGTGGTCACGAACAGCGCCAACTCCGCGTCCACTCGCTTGAAAAACCCGAGGATGAGGGACAGCCAGAAACAGGCCACGGGCCAGCGCAGACCAGCATCTGCCGCCAAGGGCAGGCGCAAGCCCTTGTGCAGCTTGCTGGCACCTTGCGCCATCACGGGTTGCAGCAAGATGCCCAGGGCCAGCAGGGTCTGGCGCACCGACACCCGCGCGCCCGAGGCCGCCAGCATTTGTTCCAGGCTGGCCACGGTGTGCGTTTCCATGAAATCGACCAGTTCCAGGCGCGGGCCACAGGTCTTGAGCTCGCCCTCGATGGGCGCGGTCAGGCTGGCCTGCGCATGCGCCAGGTCCGTGGCAGCATGGGCCACCCGCGCAACCTGCTCCAGCCGTGCCCACAGGCGCGCCAGTACCAGGGGACCATGCTGGATGAAGTCAAGCTGGTCGGTCACATCGAACACGCCGGCCGTGATGAATGGAAAGCGCCGCCCAGACGCATCCTGGCTGGCCAACCAATGGCCCGCCAACCCCACATCGCTGTGCGGCCCGAGGATGGCGAACTGCACGGCAGGGGCTTGGTCGTAGACCAGTTTCCAGCGCGGATCGGTCGACAGGCGCTCCATCGCTTGCGCCTGCCACTGGTCCAGGCTCTGGATGATGGAGGCGTGGTGAGTGCTTCGTACGAAATCGCCCCGCGACGGCAGCTTGCCGAAGTACAGCACCTCGGTTGAATGATGGGCCGCGCTCATGGCTTGGCCTCCGGCGTGATCGAGGCCACCGTGGCATCAGCCCCCCCCGCGATCATGGCAGGCAAGGCGCCAGGACGCCCGCCGCCAACGGACGCGCCAGCCGGGGTGGTGGTTGCAGCGGTAGCCGGCGGTGCGGCGTTCGAGATGATGCGCAACTGCAAGGCCACGGCCAGCGCGCCCTGCGGCCAGCGCAGTTCAAACGCGCCACTGTCGGTGCGCTTGCGCTGGGCCGTGTTGATCATTTTCTCCAGACCATAGCGACCCGGCTCGTTGAAGAACTCCAAGGTGCGCCCGTCGTAGGTCACGCCGGATATCTTGACGCCCGGCGTGCCCGGCCCTGGCCACACAAAGTGCGACCAAGTCGCGGCGGCATTGCGGTAACGCAATTGCTGGCCGTCGATGTCCACGGTGTACTCGGTCAGGCCCGGCACCGCCTGGGGCAGCAGCTCAAACACCGTCTGCGCTTCAGCGGCCGCCGCACCGGCCCCACCACCTGCGCTGCTGGCGCCGCCTTGGCCACTCAACGGCGCCACCCACGCTGCCAAACCACCTGAGAAGTCGGGCAACAAGCGCACCCCCATGTCGGCCCAGGTGCGCGGGCTGACCGTGTCGCCGCGCCGCACCACCAGGGCTGCCAGCGACTGCTCCACGAACTTGGCCACGCCTCCCTCCGAGCCGAAGACCTTGGCCACTTCCACCGGACTGGCTTCCACCTTGGAGCCCCGGTCAAACGGGTATTTGGCCGACAAGGTTTGTTGGTAGGGCTCGAACACCTGGGCCATCCAAACGCGGTTCAACTCGGATTCGGTCGGCCGCACGATGACGGCAAAGGCCTGCATCAGCGGCCGCACCAGCAAGGGCCGCAGGGTGGCTTTGGCCGATTCGCTCATGCCATTGAGCATCTGCTCATCGACCAGCTTCAAAGCATCGGCCAACTCGGAGCTGCCCTCCAGGGTCTGCACCATCAGCTGGCGCGACGCTGGCCCCGGGTCGCCCTGGTTCTTCATCTGGTTGAAGCGGGTTCGGATCTTGGACAAGGCATCCAGGTAACTGCGCACCAGCGTGGCACCACCATCGCGCGGCATCATCAAACGATTCAGGCCAACGAACTCCTTGCCGATCGGCCCCAGCGGGATGTCGGACGTGGGCATGGCCACGTTGACATTGACGGCCACCGATGACGGCGCCATGCGCAAGATGGACTGTTTGAACCAGTCCACGAAACCCCGCTGCCCCAACGCCAGCTTGTCGTTCAGCAGCGATGGGTTGTCCCAGGCCGTCTGGTCGTACAGCGTGCGCAACAGCAGGCCCACGGGTGAGGCGGCCGGGTCGCCCAGGCGGTTCATGTGCACCACGGCCTTTTCAAAGCTGCCGAACTCCTGCACGGTGATGCCCTGCATGAACTTCTGCCATTCGCGCACGTATTCAAGCTTGTACAACTGGGTCAAGGCCTTCTGGATCTGCTCGGGGCTGCCCTCCAGGGTCAGGTCGTCGCTGGACGCGGTTTTGAGCACCCAGTCGGTGGCCTGCAGTTCGTTGTTGGCCGCGTTCTTGAACGCGTCTTTGACGTACTGGTCCCAGGCTTCCTTGGTGAAGGTGCCAGAGATGGCGTAGCTGCCCGCGACGATTGGCCGGTCAGGATCACTGATCAGGCGGGCCACGGTCATCGGCGCGAAGCGCGTGGCGGCGCGGGCCTTGATCTCGGCATAGACGCGCTCGCGGGCCGGCATGCCCTTGATCACGCGGCGCAGGTTTTCGCGCGTCTGGTCCAGCAGGCCCAGATTCAAGTCCTGTTGGGGGAAGGCGGGATCGGCCATTTGCGCCAAGGCAAAGGACATGATGTGCTCGCCGCTCTGGATCAGGCGATCACGGGGCATGGTGCCGCGATTGGCCTCCAGCCAGGT
>NZ_JACMNS010000053.1 GCF_014378415.1 Aquabacterium sp. | reverse complement strand
GGTACACCCCGTCCACACCGCTGGTGGTCAGCAGGTCGCCCTGCTGAACGTCCGAATTGCTGCCCATGAAGCGCAACTCCAGCCCGCCACCGGATGCGCTTGGCTCGCCATAGGCCACGCTACGCGCGCCGGTACGGGTGTTGAGCACCGGTATGGCCAGATCGCGGTCTGTGACCAGCGTGACTTCACTGACAAAGGGAAGCACGCGGGTCACCTGCCCCAGCACGCCCGACTCATCCAGCACCGGCGAGCCCAGGTCAACCCCTTGGGCCAGCCCCTTGTCAATGATGATTTTGCGGGTGTAGGGGTCGGGCGCGTCGTACAGCACCTGCGCCGTCATGCCGGTGATGGCCGCCTGCTCGCGCAAACCCATCAGCTTTCTCAGCCGCGAGTTTTCCAGCGAAAGTTGCTCCACTTGGCCGGCCCGCATGGACTGGACGGCGAGCTTTTTTCGAGCTTCATCTTCACCGGCGCGCGCCTGACCGACGCCCGTGAAATACCCGCCTGCGCCTCGCAGGGCAAGCACCGGCTGCAGCGCCACCCACTGCACCGGGAACAACACTGTTGCAACCGCAGAACGAATGGGCTGGATGATCTTGAACCGCGTGTCGGCCACCATTAAAAACAGGGCCAACGCGCTGAAAAACACCAGCTTGGACAACGCCGAAGGCCCCTGCTTGAAGAAAGGGGGCGGGGTTCTGTCAAGTGTTCCTAAGGGCATGGAGTGCTGACAAACTTGCCACCGACACCGGTCTGACGAGAAACCGTGCAGACCGTCATAGGTACCCGGCGGTACCGTCTTACTCGGACGTGAAGATCGAACCCATGCGGTCCATGCGCTCCAGCGCAATCCCGCAGCCGCGCACCACGCAGGTCAGCGGGTCTTCGGCCACCAGCACCGGCAGGCCGGTTTCTTCAGCCAGCAGGCGGTCCAGGTCGCGCAGCAAGGCGCCACCGCCGGTCAGCATCATGCCGCGCTCGGCGATGTCGGCGCCCAACTCAGGGGGCGTCTGCTCCAGCGCGTTCTTGACGGCCGACACGATCTGGTTGAGCGGATCGGTCAAAGCCTCAAGGATCTCGTTGGACGAGATGGTGAAGCTGCGGGGCACGCCTTCCGACAGGTTGCGGCCCTTGACTTCCATTTCCTTGACCTCGGAGCCAGGAAAGGCGCTGCCGATGCTTTTCTTGATGGCCTCAGCCGTGGGCTCGCCGATCAGCATGCCGTAATTGCGGCGGATGTAGTTGATGATGTGCTCATCGAACTTGTCGCCGCCGACGCGGACGCTGCCCTTGTAGACCATGCCGCCCAGCGAGATCACGCCGACCTCGGTGGTGCCGCCGCCGATGTCAACCACCATGGAGCCAGAGGCCTCAGACACCGGCAAACCGGCACCAATGGCCGCGGCCATGGGCTCTTCGATCAGGTAGACCTCTGAGGCGCCCGCGCCAAGGGCCGATTCGCGGATGGCGCGACGCTCGACCTGGGTGGAGCCGCAGGGCACGCAGATGATGATGCGGGGCGACGGCTTCAAAACCGAGCGCGGATGCACCATTTTGATGAACTGCTTGAGCATTTGCTCGGTGACGGTGAAGTCGGCGATCACGCCGTCTTTCATCGGGCGGATGGCCTCGATGTTGCCAGGCACCTTGCCCAACATGGCCTTGGCCTCGGTGCCAACAGCCTGGATGGTTTTCTTGCCATTGGGCCCGCCCTCGTGGCGGATGGCCACCACCGAGGGTTCGTCCAGCACGATGCCTTTGTCACGCACGAAAATCAGCGTGTTGGCGGTGCCCAGGTCAATGGCCAGGTCGGTGGAGAAATACTTGCGAAACATTCCGTACATGCGACAACTCTCCGGCTAGCCTCATCAGGTGAAGGACCACCCGCCGTGCCGCATGACCGCACGCGCCGAATCGCCCAAAACCCGAGAAAAGCCTTATGTGCAAATTTTGCAAACAAGATAAGTCACGCGGCGACACAGCACCGGCGACCCTCAAAAATGGTGTTCAACCCACCACAGCAACATGCCCAATTGTTGTGCATTCACCATTGATGGATAACCTAGGATAATACCCCAAGCCCCGGTGAAATCTCCCTGGGCACCGCCTTTGCTACCCTTGGATGGAACCCATGGCCCTGACCCCCGCTGACGTCAGCCGGATTGCCCAACTCGCGCGCCTGGATCTGCGCAGCGAGGAGCAAACCGCCATGCTGACCCAATTGAATGATTTTTTCGCCATCGTCGAGAAAATGCGCGCCGTGGACACCTCTGGCGTGGCGCCCCTGTACACCCCCCTGTCGGCCATCGAAGACGTGACCTTGCGCCTGCGCGAAGATGCCGTCAGCGAATCGAACGACCGCGACGCCAACATGCGCAACGCCCCCGCGCAAGAAAACGGCCTGTTCCTGGTGCCCAAGGTGATCGAATGAGCGCACAGTCTTTACATGATTTAACACTGGCGCAGTCCGGCCAGCAGTTGGCCGCCGGCCAAACCACCAGCGTTGACCTGACCCGCCACGCCTTAGCCCGCATTGCCGCGCACAGTGGTTTGGGCGCTTTCCTACACGTGGATGCCGATGGCGCGCTGGCGCAAGCCGCCGCCGCCGACGCGCGCCGCGCTGCTGGCCAGGCCCTGGGCCCGCTGGACGGCATCCCGATCGCGCACAAAGACATTTTTGTGACAAAGGACCTGCCCACCACCGCTGCGTCCAAGATCCTGCAAGGCTATGTCAGCCCGTTTGATGCCACGGTGGTGGCCAAGCTGAAGGCCGCTGGCACGGTGACCTTGGGCAAGCTCAACTGCGATGAGTTCGCCATGGGCGGCGCCAACGAGAACTCGGCCTACCAGTTGGCGCGCAACCCCTGGGCCACCGACCGCATCCCGGGCGGCTCGTCCGGCGGCTCGGCCGTGGCCGTCTCGGCACGCCTGGTGGCGGGCGCCACCGGCACCGACACTGGCGGCTCAATCCGCCAGCCGGCGGCGCTGACCGGCATCACCGGCATCAAGCCCACGTATGGGCGCTGTTCACGCTACGGCATGATCGCTTTCGCCTCGTCGCTGGACCAGGCCGGCCCGATGGCCCGCACCGCCGAAGACTGCGCGCTGATGTTGCAAGCGATGAGCGGCTTCGACGAGCGCGATGCCACCAGCGCACAGCAAAGCGTGCCTGACTTTGTGGGTGGCTTGAAAGCCCCGCGCGCTGGCGCCACGGCCGAGCAGCCTTTGAAAGGCCTGCGCGTGGGCGTGCCGAAAGAGTTCTTTGGTGAAGGCGTGGCCGCGGGCGTGCTCGACGCCACCAAGCAAGCGTTGGCGCAACTGCAGGCCCTGGGCGCCAGCCTGGTCGACGTCAGCCTGCCACGCACCGAGCTGTCCATCCCGGTGTACTACATCATCGCCCCCGCCGAGGCCTCGTCCAACCTGAGCCGCTTCGATGGCGTCAAGTTTGGGCACCGCGCCAAGCAGTACACCGACCTGGCCGACATGTACCGCAAGACCCGCGCCGAAGGCTTCGGCCCCGAGGTCAAGCGCCGAATCATGATCGGTGCCTATGTGCTGTCGCATGGCTATTACGACGCTTACTACCTGCAGGCGCAAAAGCTGCGCCGCATGATCGCCGATGACTTCCAGTCAGCCTTCAAACAGTGCGACGTGATCGCCGGGCCGGTGTCGCCCAACGTGGCGCGCCCCATCGCGGCCAACGGTGGCGCCCAGGCCGACCCGCTGGCCGAGTACCTGGCCGACATCTTCACGCTGCCCGCTTCACTGGCCGGCCTGCCCGGCATGAGCGTGCCCGCAGGCTTCGGCGAACACGGCTTGCCCGTGGGCCTGCAATTGATTGGCAACTACTGGCAAGAAGGCACTTTGCTGCACACGGCCCACGCCTTCCAGCACACCACCGACTGGCACCAACACCTGCCCACGAGCTTGAGATGAGCACCACCCCCGCGTCACCGCATGACATGACCATTCGCCACCTGGACATCGACTTGAGCCAGGGCTTTGAGGCGCACTGGAACGGGGGCGATGCCTACCGTTCGCAGGTGTTCAACGCCCTGTCATTCATGTTCCCGGTGGGTGAGCAGTTCTTCATCGACGCGGTGCGCCATTTCCTGCCCGAGGTCGAGCGCCAGGGCAACGCGGCATTGGCCAAAGACATCAAGCTGTTCGCCGGCCAGGAGGCCACGCACCGACACCTGCACCAGCAGTACAACGACCACCTGCTGGCCCTGGGCTACGACGCCTGGGTGGAGCGCACGCTCCAGCGTGTCATGCACCTCACGCGCAACGCGCCGCCCAAGTTCAAGCTGGCGATCACGGTGGCGTATGAGCACTTCACCGCCTTGCTGGGCGATGGCCTGCTGCGCCACGCCAGTTGGTCCGAGCGCATGACACCGATGATGCGCGCCCTGTGGCAATGGCACGCGGCCGAAGAATCCGAGCACAAGGCCGTGGCCATGGACACCTACAACGCCGTGGGCGGTGGCTACCTGATGCGCGTGTCGCTCTTCCTGCTGATCTCGATCGAGTTCAACATCTGGGTGGCCATCCAGACAGCCAAGATGCTGCGCCGCGACGGCATGCTCTTCAAGTGGTCCACCCACCGCAGCGCGCTGGGCTTCTGGTTGGGCCGAGATGGCGTGGCTTGGCACACGCTGCCCCATTGGCTCGCCTATTTCAAGCCCCACTTCCATCCCTGGCAACACAACAACCTGGCACTGCTTGAGCGCTGGCGGCAACAAAACGCCCAGACTTACCGCGCGGTCGCCGCTCGCCCCTGAACCCCATTCTTCACGCTGAACGCCCCATGACCCCACCTGCCCTCATCCGCGGTTACGAAGTCGTCATCGGCCTGGAAACCCACGCCCAGCTGTCGACGCAATCCAAGATCTTCTCGGGGGCCTCCACCGAGTTTGGCGCCGCCCCCAACACCCAGGCTTGCCCGGTGGACCTGGCCCTGCCCGGCACGTTGCCCGTGATGAACCGTGGCGCTGTGGACCGCGCCATCGCCTTTGGCCTGGCCGTGGGCGCCACCGTGGCCCCGCGCTCCATCTTTGCGCGCAAGAACTACTTCTACCCCGACCTGCCCAAGGGCTACCAGATCAGCCAGTACGAGATCCCGGTGGTGCAAGGCGGCTCGGTGCGCTTCTTCGTGGGTGATGTCGAGCACACGGTGCAACTGACACGCGCCCACCTGGAAGAAGACGCGGGCAAGTCATTGCACGATGACTTCGTGGGCTTCAATGGCGAGAAGTCGAGTGGCATCGATTTGAACCGCGCGGGCACGCCGCTGCTGGAGATCGTGACCGAGCCCGACATGCGCTCCAGCATCGAAGCGGCCGAGTACGCACGTGCCCTGCACGCCCTGGTGGTGTGGCTGGGCATCTGCGATGGCAACATGCAAGAGGGCTCTTTCCGCTGCGACGCCAACGTGTCGGTGCGCAAGCCCGGCGCGCCGTTTGGTACGCGCCGCGAGATCAAGAACCTGAACAGCTTCAAGTTCATCCAGCAGGCGGTGGACTACGAGATCCAGTGGCAGATCGACGAGATCGAAGATGGCCGCAGCATCCAGCAAGCCACTGTCTTGTTCAACGCTGACACGGGCCAGACGCGCGCCATGCGCAGCAAGGAAGACGCGCACGACTACCGCTACTTCCCCGATCCTGATCTGCCCCCGCTGGTGATCGCGCCGGAGTGGATCGAGCGTGTGCGCGGCGAGATGCCGGAGTTGCCGAAAGCGATGGCGGCGCGTTTTCAGGCCGACTATGGCTTGCCCGCGTATGACGCGGCGCTGATGACGCAGTCCAAGGCCGTGGGCACTTTCTTTGAGTCCGCCGCCAAGGCTTGTGGTCAGCCCAAGCTGGTGTCCAACTGGGTCATGGGCGAAATCTCGCGCCGCTTGAATGCGGCCGAACAGACCATTGAGGCCAGCCCCGTCACTGCCGAGTTGCTGGCCGCGCTCATTGCTCGCATTGCCGATGGCACCATGGCCAACAACGGGGCCAAGCAGGTGTTTGAGGCGCTGTGGATTGAACCTCGCATGACGAATGCCCCTGCACCGCTGTCGCGCATCGACGCCATCATCGACAACCTAGGCCTCAAGCAAATGAGCGACACCGGCGAGCTGGAAAAGATCCTGGACGACGTGCTGGCCGCCAACGCCAAGTCGGTAGAGGAATTCCGCGCCGGCAAGGAGAAAGCCTTCAATGCGCTGGTGGGTCAGGCCATGAAAGCCACCAAAGGCAAGGCCAACCCGGCCACGGTGAACGAACTGCTGAAAAAGAAGCTCGAAGGCTGATGGTCAGCGCGGCGCCGAGGCAGGCGCCGCCGCCTGTGAACCCAGCGGTGCGCCGGCCCACAGGCGCCGCAAGCGCGCCAGCTCGGCGTCGTACAGGGCGTTGATGCGCACCATTTCGGCCTTCTGGTTCACGATGATGTCGCGCTGAGCCTGCTGCGTGGCCTCGTTGTCTTCGATGCGCGAGCGCAGCTTCAAAGGCATCTGCTTGCCCTTGAAGAACTCGGCCTCGGTCATCAGGCCCTTGCGGTCGGTCTGCAATTCGGCCACGCGCTTTTCAGAGATGGCGATGGCCTTGCGCAGGTCGTCCAGCGCCGCCACGCGGCCTTTGTTGTGCGCAGCCTCGTTGGGAAAGCGCATCATCAGATTGCGGTCGCGGCGCACGGCGTCCTTGCGGGCGGCGTCTTGCGTGGCTTTCTGGCGTTGCTGCTCCTCGTAGACGGCCTGTTCTTCGGCGGTCATGCGCGGGGGCACGGTCTGGCGGTGCGAGCCGTCTTTGTTGAGCACGCGCTGCTCGCGGTCCAGGCACTCCTGGATGGGGCGATCGGACGTGAGTTTGTGGCCCTTGCCGTCTTCGCACGAGTAGATGGCTGGCGCCGCCGATGCCGAGCTCGTGCACAGCATCGCGGCCGCGCTCAGGACTGTGCTCAGGGCTGTGCTCAGCAGGGCCGCGCCCCGCCACGATGTCCGCGTCAAGCGGATGTCAGCAACCCGCATCACGCCATGCCTTTGCGGCTGCTTGCCGCTGTCGATTTTTGGGTTCGGTCTGATCCAGGCCCATTTGCCCCTTCAACACCTGGCAGAGGTTGGCCAGGGCCCCAGGCCCCTTGGACGACATGCAATCGGCTTCGACCCCCTGGCGAACCTCCAGGGACGAGCCACGTCGGTTGAACACATCGGCGATCAGGCGGCGATCATCGTCAGAGTTGGCGGCTGCCAGTTGGACTTCGGCGGTCTTGCCCGATTCCTTGGCCCACACGACCTGCTTGGCGCGGTTGCCCAGGGCCGCGCATTCGGCGTCCACCTTGAGCGTGGCGACTGGCGCTGCGGTTGTAGCGGCCGTCGAATTCGGGGTCGGCGAAGACACCCCGGGCGCCTGATCCCGGGCCACGCCGCTGCTGTTGATCACCTTGGCGGGCTGGCCCGCGTCACAGGGGCGGTCCTGGTAGGAGCTTCCGCAGCGGAACATGGTGCCGCCCGCGAATACCGGCGAGCACAAGCTGCTCGCCAAAGAGGCCAGCCAGAACAGATGTTGCACAGATCGTTGCATGGGTTGAATGAGAGTCTTGTGGCGCCGCCTCAGACCCCGTAGCGCTGGCGATAGGCTGCCACGGCAGGATGGAATGAGACCAGCGCCGGGTCCGATTGATGACTCAGATATTGCAACAGGTCGGCCAGACTCGCAATGGAAACAACCGGCAGTTGGTAGTGCTGTTCGACCTGCTGTACGGCACTTTCCGGACATTCCTCACCATTCAGGGTAGCTTTTTCCTGGCGATCGAGCGCGATGGTGACGCCGCAGGGCGTGGCGCCGGCCTTGGCGATCAGCTCGATGGACTCGCGCACCGAGGTGCCGGCCGAGATCACGTCGTCGATGATCAGCACGCGGCCCTTGACGGGTGCGCCCACCAGGGTGCCGCCCTCGCCGTGGTCTTTGGCTTCCTTGCGGTTGTAGGCAAACGGCACGCTCTTGCCCAGGCGCGCCAATTCAATGGACACGGCGGCGGCCAGGGTGATGCCTTTGTAGGCCGGACCGAACAGCATGTCGAACTGCAGGCCGGAGTCGACCAGCCGCTGTGCATAGAATTGCGCCAGGCGGCCCAGCTTGGCGCCGTCGTCAAACAGGCCGGCGTTGAAGAAATAGGGCGACAGCCGCCCGGCCTTGGTTTTGAATTCCCCAAACCGCAACACCTGCGATTGAACCGCGAAGGCCACGAAATCCTGGGCCAGCGCGCTGTTGGAGGGGGTGTTGCTCATGATGAAAGTACCTTGTGTTTCGACTCGTCTCACTCAACCTGAATGGCATCCGGTCTGCCGCCAACAAGGGCCTGATCCCGTGGGCTGAAGAGCTCTCGGCTGATTGTATGGGCGTGCAAGAGCTCAAGGCCCAAGCCGCCGACCTGACCCCCACCTTGTCGGCCATGGCGGGCATGCGGGGTTACTTTCACCATGCCGAGAAAAAAGGCTACTCGGGCGTGGGCCTGTACAGCAAACATGAGCCGTCCGACGTGCTGATCGGGCTGGGCACGCACGACACCACCACCGAATTCGACGCCGAGGGCCGCTGGGTGGAGGTGCGTTTCGACAAGCCCGGGCGCAAGCTGTCGCTGATCAGTTGCTACTTCCCCAGCGGCTCCAGCTCGGACGAGCGCCAGCAGGCCAAGTTTCGCTTTCTGGGGATGATCGCACCGCACCTGGCGCGCCTGAAGGCCGAGCGCGAATACATCCTGGTGGGCGACGTCAACATCGCCCACCACGAAAAGGACCTGAAGAACTGGAAGGGCAACCTCAAGAACAGCGGCTTTTTGCCCGAAGAGCGTGCCTGGATGACGACCTTGCTGGACCCCACCGTGGGCATCGGCCTGGTCGATGTGTACCGCCAGTTGCACCCCGAGACCACCGACGAGTGCTACACGTGGTGGAGCAACCGGGGGCAAGCGCGGGCCAAGAATGTGGGGTGGCGGATTGACTATCAGTTGGCGACGCCTGGGCTGGCTGCTGCCGCGCGCCACGCCAGCGTGTTCAAGGAGCAGTGGTTCAGCGACCATGCGCCTTTGACGGTGGACTACGACTTCAGTTTATAAGCGCGCTTGGGTCCGGCGACTGCAACCGGCCCCATCAGCCACCGCTGGCCACGAGCAGCTTCCTGGCATCTCATGCAAACGCTGGTCGTGACGATCAGCTCGTCCCTCAGCGCAACCCGAAGAAGCCAAGCACGAAAAGTACGATGACGACGGCACCGACGACCCAGACGATTTGGTTCATGACGAAAGTCCTTTGCGACGCGGGTTAGGGGTAAGCGAGGCAGGCCGGCGCACATCGGCATGGCCCCGCTTACACTAATCTAGGCCTTGTCGGGCAGTTGGTCTGTGCGCTGGCGAACGGTCACAGTCAATGGCCATCGCCCACGGCAGGCTTAGGCCTACAAGGGGCAATGGTTCTCGGACAATGCAACTTGATCTTGGAAAACGATTTCAAGCTCTGACGTCGGGGCCCCAGGCGGATGGCTCGACCACGGCAAGGGCCTGGAACGCGGGCCGGGCGAACAAGTAGCCTTGCATCAGCCGAATCCCGGCATCGTGGAGGAAATCTCGCTCGTTGGCCGTTTCAATGCCTTCGGCGATGACCCGAACCCCCAGGTCGTGACACATGCGCACCAGGCTGCGGACAATGGTCTGCCGTGCCGGGCTGGCATCAATGTTCCTCACCAGCGCCATGTCGAGCTTGATCAGGTCGGGTTGAAAATCGGCCAGCAAGGTCAAGCCCGCGTATCCCGCACCGAAATCATCGATCGCGGTCATGAAGCCGCAGCGTTTGTACTCGCGCAGGATCTGGGCAAACCAGGGGCCGTCCTCCACCCGCTCACCCTCGGTCACCTCGAAAATGATTGCATCGACCGGAAATCCATGCGTGCGCGCCGCTTCCAGCGTGGTGCGGATGCACAGCTCAGGCTTGTAAATGGCATTGGGCAAAAAATTGATGGAAATGCGCTGCTGCATGCCCAGCCGTTTGGCACCCTTGATCGCCTTGACCCGGCAAGCCTGGTCGAATCTGTAGCGGTTTTGCTCAGTGACCTGGGACAAAACCGTCATGGCCCCCTCCCCACCGGGGCCGCGCACCAGCGCCTCGTGGGCAAAGACATCACGGCGATCCAAGTCGACAATGGGCTGGAAGGCGTAGTCAAAATCGAACCCGACACGCTCGGCCTTGCCGCAGTCGCTGCAGTCTTTCGGGGTACCGGACAGCGGGATGAAGCCAGCAGGAAAAGAAGGGTTGCCCATGGTGATGATTGTGGCTGCCGGGATGGTGGTCACATGAGCTTGAAAACCCGAACGACTTCCGACAAACGGGCCGCCTGCTGCTTGAGGCTTTCAGCAGCGGCGGCACTTTCCTCGACCAGGGCCGCATTTTGCTGAGTGGACTGATCAAGCTGGCTCACCGCATCACTGACCTGCCCAATCCCGCTGGTCTGCTCGATGGTGGAGGCGCTGATCTCACCGATCAAGTCGGACACACGCCGAACTTGGGCCACGATGTCGTCCATGGTCACACCCGCATCCTCGACCAGCCGTGAGCCGACTTCGACCTTTTCCACACTGGCGCCAATGAGCGACTTGATTTCCTTGGCCGCCTCGGCGCTTCGCTGCGCCAGACTCCGAACTTCGCTGGCCACCACGGCAAAGCCGCGGCCCTGCTCACCCGCGCGGGCCGCCTCGACGGCCGCATTCAAGGCGAGGATGTTGGTCTGAAAAGCGATGCCATCGATGACCCCGATGATGTCGACAATCTTCTTGGAGCTTGCGGCGATGTCGTCCATGGTGGAGACCACTTGATGGACCACCTGACCGCCCTTTTCAGCGGCTGCACTGGCGGATGTGGCCAGCTGAGTGGCTTGGCGCGCGGTGTCGGCGTTGGTCTTCACGCTGGCATTCATCTGCGCCATCGAAGCCGAAGTCTGCTGCAGGTTGGAAGCTTGCTGTTCGGTGCGCTGCGACAACTCAGAATTGCCCACGGCAATTTCTGACGACCCTGTGGCGATCGAGTCGGAGGCCTCCCGCACCTGCCCCACCACCTGCGCCAGACTGGCCTGCATCACCCCCAAGGACGCCAGCACGCTGTCGACCGGTGCCTGCGCGGCGCCGGGCACGGGATGAAGGTCACCGGCCGATACTCGTCTGGCGGCATTGCCCAAGGCTTCTGGCTCGGCCCCCAACTGCCTGACGATGCTCCGTGAGATGGCCCATGCCAAGCCCACGCCACAGGCCAGCGCGATAGCCAGTGCGGTCAGCATCACGGCCAGAAAGCCCGCGGCCTGATCCAGGGCCACCTTGTTTTGTATCTGAATGCGCGACTCTTCAAAATCGATCAGCTTGTTGATGGCACCCAGCCACTGCACGTACTGCGGCTTGGCCTGAGACCACAGCAAGCCTTGCGCGCCCGCATCACCCTTGTCCACCATCTCGGTGATCGACTTCGTCGTCGCCACGGCTTGCGCCTCAATGTCCTTGATGGCCCCATAGAGTTGCTTCAGCTCGACCGAATCTTCGGCCGTTCCAATCAGCTGTTCCAAAGGGCCGGCTGATTGGGCATAGAACCCCGCCAACCTCTCGATGGCCGCCACCTCTTTTTGCCGGTCGGCAGGGGAGGTGCTCAGCACCACATCGCGAATGGCAATCGAGCGGTCATGCGCCGAACCTCGGAAGTTGATGGCGAAGCGTTGAATCGAGGCATGTTCTTCGCTGTTGACACGCAGTGCCGCGTTAATCGCATTGACCTTGAGAATGGCAACCCCGGTGACCGCCACGAGAATCGTCAACACCAAGCCGAAACCGACATACAAGCGCTTGCCAATCGTCATCTGATTGAAGTTCATGCCATTTCCCGGGTAGAGATTGAATGTAGGGCACACCGGCTGATGGAGTTTCATCGACCATGAAGGCCCAACTTATTTTCGGCAGGAAGCACCGCGACTTGAGGCACATTTAGTACCACTTGGCGACAGCCGGTGTGGCAGCACTGGCACGCAACGAACGCATCTACAAAACGTAGAATTTCTCGGATCACGCGCCGCTCACGGTGGACTACGAATTCAATCTCAGACACGTCGTGCAGAGTCAATCAAGGTCCCCGAAGATGCGCGCCAGCAGACTTGGCCGCTGAACTGCGCCCGTCGAGGATCAGCGTCTTGGTGATCGCGGAGCCGCCGGGCATGGCGGCGTGAACAGCACCCCACCCGGCCAGACTCAACCTGAATTTCGACAACTAATGAAACATCATCAGTTTCATGAAACGTGCAAGCCGCCTATCGACCGTCTTGCACGCCCTGCTGCACATGGCCGAGCGGGACGGACCAGTCACCTCTGAAGCATTGGCCCAATGCCTGGGCACCAACCCCGTCGTCGTCCGGCGCACGATGGGCCATCTGCGAGTAACTGGCCTCGTCTCGTCCGATCGCGGGCACGCGGGCGGTTGGCGCCTCCAGGCCGACCTTGGTTCGATCACTCTGCGCCACTTGCACGAATCGCTGGGCGAGCCAGCCATGTTTGCCGTCAGCAACCGCAACGAAACAACGGGGTGCCTAGTCGAGCAATCCGTGAATGCCGCGCTAGGGGGTACGTTGGCCGAAGCCGAAGCGCTGCTGCTCCAGCGGTTCTCGGAAATTACGCTAGCCGACCTGGCCGCCGACTTCGCGCGCCGGCATGCAGCACGACACAAAAGTAGTTGACCGGCCCTGCGACGTCATCGCCATCGGTGGGCGCTATGCCTGAATGGCAGCTGCCCTGCAACTGGTGCGGGCGCGCAAGTCCGTGCTGGTGATCGACGCAAGCGAGCGGCGCAACAGCTTCGCCACGTATTCACCCAAATTTCTCGGCCAGGATGGCGCGGATGTAGTCGAGGTCGCAGCGAACGCGCCCAGCCAGCTCAAAGCCTATCCGACGCTGTCCTGGATCGATGGTCGCGCCGCAGATGTTGCGGGGCAAGCCGATGACTTCACCGTCACAAGCCCTGACGGGGAGTCGCATCGAGGCCGCCGCATCCTGCTGGCCACCGGCGTGACCGATCAACTTCCCCCAATCACCGGACTCGACGAGCGATGGGGCCAGACCGTTTTCCATTGTCCGTATTGTCATGGCTACGAACTGGGCGAGGGCCGCATCAACGTCATCGCCACGGGCCCTATGTCGGCTCATCAGGCGCAGCTCCTCACCGAATGGGGCCAGGTCACGCTGCTGGTGAACGATGCCCTGTCGCTGAGCCTCGACGGCCGAGCCGATCTGGAGAGCCGAGGTGTCGTGATTGAGGATGCGCCCATCCACCGGATCAAAGGGCATGCCGACGTGCGGATGGCCGATGGAAGATTGTTGAGTTTTGCGGGTCTTTTCACTGCCGCCCGCTACGCTCCCTCGAACGCTTTGGCCGAAGGGTTGGGTTGCGCCATCGAAGAAGCGCCCATGGGTTTGCAGGTGGGCACCGACGCTGAGAGCAAGACGCCGGTGCCTGGGGTATTCGCATGCGTGGAGGTGGGTCGCGGCACCTTGGCCGGCATCCAGTTGCACCGCTCCTTGTTGTTCGCGCCCGAGACTGTCGGCTGCATGCACAACGAAACGCCAGCCCGATGAATGCGTTTTCCGATCCGAACGCCGCATCGAGCTACGCAGAGAAGGCTCTGAGAGCTGTGCGTGGTCTACGGGACCTGTACAAAATGATGGGCATCTTGCCGGCCGAGCACCCACCGGCCGATGGCCAATTCGTGTCCGGAGCGGCTGCCCGTGCTGTCACCGCAGCAGGACATTGATTTGCTCAGCGAGGCCGACTTCGTGAACATCGAGTTGATTTATCGCGCATTCACGTTCACGGACTGGGTTGCCTACAGACCATGAGGGGTCGAGTCCACTGCGCCCCGTCGGGCCAGTCCGATCCTTCGGTGCCAGGGCCCACCAGCGCCTGCGCCAATGCCACGATGTGGCGTCCCGCAGCGTCGCCTTGACGCCAGCCAACTCATCCCGGAAGAAAATCTGCAGGTTTTATGCCGCACTGACTATCAGTTGGCCACGCCGGGATTGGCGGCCACGGCCCGCAGCGCCAGCGTCTACAAGGACAGTTGGTTCAGTGACCACGCGCCGCTGACGGTGGATTACGACTTCAAGATTTGATCTGAAGCCCTCTCTGGCTGCTAAAGAAACAGCACCTTGCACAAGCTCGGGACCGAGCACCAAAGGTGGCCCAGCTTAGCGAACTTCAGCGCAGCGCTTCGGGACCTTCAAGGGTCTTGAGGACATCCGCCCGGCTGCTGTAGGCCTCGGCAACGAACGGATCGCTGATGCCGTAGATCCCATGGCCGTCGCGAGCCAAGATGTTCGAATCCACCAGCATGGTGGCGACCTTCTGAATCTCCTCCGCGCCAACTGGGCGGCCAAGCTCAACGCCGTACTCTTTCAGCGTCGCAGCGGAGAAGATCTTCTTCACGCCCTGCCCGCCTTGCTTGCCTTTGATCCTGAGTTCGCGGACCCGAGCCCGGTGTGAGCCGGTGCCAACGAACAGGAAGTACCCGGGCGTGTCCGGGGTCAAATTGATTTCATCGCGGGCCGCTTTGAGGGCCAGCAGCATGTTGTCGCCATCCTCGGAACCCATCGCATGCTGGACTTCGTCGATGATGAGCACGACGTCGGTCTTGGCCAGATGCACCAGCTCGGAGAAGGCCCCCGCCAGGGTGTTCCCCTCGTTCTTGCCGAGCTCTGCCAGGCTGCAGCAGCTGGCCCGCCATGTCCAAGGCGAGCTGCGGTCGATGAAAGGTCATCCTTATCCTTTTTTATGGAATTCCAATAATTATCTCAATTTCATAATTTCTTGTAAATCGCTTCAGCCAAGGAAGGGCATGCGGCAGAGCTGATTCCGATCAATCAGCTGAGGTCTAAGCCGCACGGCACCCAGCCTGGCGGACTGCCTGCCACCCGAAGCCGCGAGAGGTCAGCCCTTGGAGGCTTGAACCATCGAGGCCCACTGGTAGTGGCTGTCCAGCGCCTGGAAAACCATCGACAGGTGGCCAATGACGCTTTCCATCGGATCCTCGAAGCCCGACCAGATCCACTCCTTGGCCGTGTGGATGCACGCGCCCAACAAGACCGAGGCCAATATCCGCGACGACAGGTGCTGCGCTGGCAAGCTGGGATAAAGCAAGTCCAAAAAGGCCTGAATGGCCCCCACATAGTCGCGGGCGGCCGCTTTCGCGCCACGCGCACTGCCTTGATTACCACCCATGGCATCAATCAGCATGATGCGGGCTCGGCGAGGATCCTCCTTGAGGAAGGTGAACCAGACTTCCAGCGCCGCCTTGCCACCCTGCAAGGCGGAATGATGCGCGCTGCGCGACGACACCAGCACGGTCATCAGGCGGCCCAGCAACTCTTGATGCAAGGCCTGGTAGATGGTGTCGAACAGCTCGCCGAGCCCTGAAAACGATTCGTAGAAGTAGCGCTCGCTCAAGCCGGCGTGCCCGCACACGTCTCGCACCGTGGTGGTGTGGAGCCCCTTGGTGCCCAAAGTTTCCAGCCCTGCTTCAACCAGGCGTTGACGCCTTTCCTTGCGGCGCGCTTCTGCGTCCACGCCCTTGTGTGATCGGGTAACGCGGGCATAGGCAGGACGGTCGGATTCAGCTTCGCTCATGCCTTGATTGTCCCCCACGAAACCCCCACTCCATGGCGGCCCGACTGCACACCTCACGGGTTTGCACGGGTGCCATTCATCGATCAATGATCTATCTTCACGCCTTGGACAACGCGTGTTTCCTGAATCAATCATTTCTCGATATGGTCACAGCTTTTTGTCACCGCATCAGCCCGCAAAATTTCACCCAGAGGAGATATTCATGACAAAGAGAGTTTTCAAATTCAGCGCGCTCACAGCTGCAGTTTTGGCGCTCACCCTCCATGCGCAAGCCCATGCCGGCCAGGTGGTGTACGTGCCCAACACGACCGCCAACACAGTGTCCGTGATCGATGTTGACAGTGGCCTCGTCACCAGCACGATTCCGGTCAAGGGCCTGCCTTTCATCGCCACACCTTTGGCCGATGGCTCCAAGGTTTACATCGACAACCTGGGGCTGGATGTGTCGGGCGTTTCCGTGATCAACACGGCAGACCAATCGGTCAAAACCATCAAGCTGAAGTTCCCGCCCTTCGCCATCGTCCTGTCGCCCGACCAGAGCAAGCTGTATGCACTCAAGGCCAGTTCGGGCCTGACCTCCGGCGTCGACATCATCGATACCAAGACCGACACGGTCATCAAGAGCTACATCCCCGGCGGCAACACCATCTTGCCGATTGGCCTTCAAATCAGCCCTGATGGCAAGACGCTGTACCTGTCCTACCCGGGCGGCACGATCTCTGCCATTGAAGCGGCCACGGGCAAGACCCTGTTCAAGCCGACCTACTTTGGCGGGGTGCTGCCAGCCTGGTTGTCCATCTCGCGTGATGGCAAGTCCCTGTATGTGCTGAACTTCCTCTCGGGCGACACCATCGTGGTGGACACCGCCACCTGGAAAAAAGTGGCCAGGATCGACAACGGTGGCGTTAACGCTGAACCTGCCATCGCGGTCGAGAACCTGGCGGGCACCAAGCTTTATGTGACCAACTTCGGCACGCAGACCGTTCAGATGATCGACAAAGCCACCTGGAAGGAAGTCGGTCTGATCAAAACCGAAGGCCGCCCCCTGGGCATCGCCATCGCAGCCGATGGCACGGGTTACTACTCCGACTGGGGTTTGAAGTCGGCGACCGCCCTCAAGGCGCCCATCAGCACCGTGCTGTCCTGGCCCTGGCTGTTCATCGCCGGCAAGGGTTCACTGGACAGCCTTGGCAACGGCAAAGTGGTGCGCTTTGACACTGAAACGCTGCAGCCCATCGGCGCCTCAATCACCGTGGGCGTGACGCCCAACATCCTCGAAGTGGGCCCAGGCAAGTAAGCCCAAACCATTTCCACTTTCCACCCCCAACCTCAATCAACTGGACTCATTGATGAATACATCTTCACTCCGTGCCACAAGGGCACTCACGCTGACGGCGCTCGCCGTGACCTGTTCAGCCTCGGCATTCGCCCAGGCCGCCGGCGCCGGCCAGATCTGCGATGCCTCGCGCGTTGCCTCGACCTACATCGGCACCACAACCGGCGCCATGCCCACCCTGGCCCTGGCCAGCCCACTCAAGCTGACGCCTTGCGCTTCTTACACCGGCTTCGGCACAGGTGAGATCAGCACCATCGTCAATCGCGCAGGCACCATTTTCATGGGCCCGATCTACAACGACGATGGCCTGTACGTCGCCCGCTCGAAGGACAACGGCGCCAGCTGGGACCAGGTGCAGCCGCTGCGTGCCGACGGCACCTCGCATGTGCGCATCCAGCCCTACATGCAGATCGACCCGACCACAGACCGCATCTTCTTCAGCACCGGCCGCTCGTCCATCGCCAAGCTGGAACTGAAGACAGGCTTCGACCTGAGCTACACCGACAACGGTGGCGACAGCTGGTCCAACGCCAGCATCGAAGTCAACGCCATCGACTGGGGCAAGCTCCTGCCTGGCGCGCCCGTCACTGGCACGCGCACCAGCGGCTATCCCAACAACCTGTACTTCTCGACGCCCACGCCGATCTCCACCCCGGCCATCATCGTGAATCCCAAGTCGCAAGCGGTGATGAAGTCGACCGACGGCGGCGCAAGCTGGGCGCAGGTTGGCAGCTTCAGCATCGTGGCCAAGGACTATGGCTGCCCTGCTTCCGAGTACGTGCTCTGGGGTGACGGCGTCGTGGCGCCTGACGGCACGATCTACATCGGCGGCCGCCGTTGCAACCAGTTCGCGCTGTCCGTCAGCAAGGATGAAGGCAAGACCTGGACGGTGACCCCGGTTCCCGGCGCCCAGCTGATCGACTACAAGTTCGTCACCAACGTGCCGTTCAATCCCAACTACATCATGCCCACGCCGGTGACGATCGACAGCGCTGGCAATTTGTACGTGGTCTACCCTGACGTCAAGGACTTGCTGCGCCTGACCGTCTCGCGCGACAAGGGCAAGACCTGGACCAAACCTGTGGTGATCTCCGATCCGAAGGTCACGGCGGTGATCTACCCCGCGATCACCGTGAAGAAGCCTGGCACCATCGCGATTGCCTACTACGGCTCATCGGACCGGAAAAAGTTCAGCGGCTACATGGCCGAGTCCGTGAACGCCTTGTCCGGCCTGCCTGTCTTCAAGTCGCAAACCATCAACGATCCAGCCGAGCCACTGCACCCCGCGTACTTTGACGTCGGCTACCTGTGGATGTTCCTGGGCGGCGACCTGAACGAAATCGTGCAAGTGCGTTATGCACCCAACGGTGACTTGCTGACCGCGTTCACGCAGGACATGTGCCCTCTGAGCAACTGCCGCGCTGATTGGGACTTCACGGCACACGCCAAATCGAAGTGGCAAGCCGTGTTGGGCCGCCTGGTTCACAACTGAAGCAGTCGATCCTGACCTGACGTCTGCTTGACGTCTGTCGCGCTGAACCTGGGCTCTTGATGAGCCGCCGTTCAGCGCGATTTTTTTTGGTCAATGGCCACCTGGTCCTTTGAAAAAGCCGGTGTTCACAGCCGTTTGGTGGGTTTGGTGATGAGGTAGCTCTGCCTACACTAGCAGGCTAGGTTGACAACACACAGGACGAGGCACCATGACCCAGAACCACCGCTTGGCATTGACCGCTCTTCTGGCGGGCTTGAGCACCGCCCCCGCACTGGCTGGCGAGTCGTACGCCAACGTGGGCATCCCAGGCGTGATGCTGGGCTATGCGCACAGCGTGAACCCCCAATGGGGCCTGCGCGGCGACGTGTCCTCGCTGGGCAGCCTGAGCCGCAACTTCACCGAATCGGGCATCACTTACAAAGGCACGATCAAGGCGCAGCGGCTGGGCCTGTTCGCCGACTACTTCCCCATGCAGGGCGGCTTTCGACTGACGAGCGGCCTGACATTCAACGACATGACGGTCCGCCTGAAGTCGCAGTTTGACGGCACGACCTCGGTCACCCTGGGCAGCCAGACGCTCACCCCCACGGCCGGCGACTATTTCAACGCCGAGCTGAAGTTTCCGCGCGTCATGCCTTACCTGGGTGTGGGTTGGGGACACCAGGCCCGCGAACAGGGGCTGGGCTTCGTGGCCGACCTGGGCGTGATGATCGGCAAGGCCAAAATCACGACGACACAAAACGTGGTGGCCAACCACCCTGGCGTGGTGTCGCAGGCCGACGTGGACGCCGAAACTCAAAAATTGCGCGATGGCGTGGGCGACGTCCGTTTTGTCCCCCAGCTCAGCGTGGGCGTGAGCTACCGCTACTGACGAGCCTCAGCAATTGACCCGTGCCGGGCAGTGCGGCATGGGGATGGTCTTGTGCCTTGATTCGGACACCGGAGAGGGCAAACAGCAAGGCAGGGTGCGAACCCCGGTGCCGACGATGAATTGCATCGTCGGCATTTGTCGTTGGCTTGCAGCGCGCCGGGCTCCGGTCCATAATGGACCTCCAAAACTGGGAGAAAAACCAGCATGGCTGAAGCTGAGGCAAACAAGGAAACCCCGGGTTCTGAGCTTCAGGCGGACCTCGGTGAGTTGACCGAGCGCGCTCGACTGTTGGGCGCCATCCTGAACGGCATCCCGGGCATGGTCGCCTATTGGGACGGCGACTTGCACAACCGTTTCGCCAACCGCAGCTACCTCGACACTTTCGCCCGCAACGGCCAGGCCATCACCGGCCAGCACATCCGGGAAGTGCTTGGGGAGGCCATCTTCGAGCTGAACCGCCCCCTCATCGAAGCCACCTTGCGCGGCCAGCCCCAACGCTATGAGCGCCCCTTGGTCAAGCCTGGTTCGGAGGCGACCTTGAACATCCAGGTGAACCTGGTGCCCGACTTGGTCGAAGGGCAGGTCAAGGGGTTTTTCGTGCTTCTGTCCGACATCACCCAGATCAAGCAGGCGGAAGAAAAAAGCGAAGCCGCCAGCCGCGCCAAAGGCGACTTCCTGGCCAGCATGAGCCACGAGATCCGCACCCCGCTGCACGCCATGCTGGGCTTGGCGCAGGTCGGCATCCGGGCCACCACCGACCCCAAGGCGGTTCAAAATTTCCAGCACATCCTGGAGTCGGGCCAACATCTGCTCGCGCTGATCAACGACGTGCTCGATTTTTCCAAGATCGAAGCGGGCCAAGTCAGCTTGGAGGCTGATCGGGTCGACCTGGGCCTTGTCGTCGAACAGGCCATGAAGATGGTGGCTGCCCGGGCGCAAGCCAAGCAAATCGAGTTGCGGCTGGAACAAGGCCCCGGCACGCCGCGATCGTTCAAGGGCGACGAGTTGCGCACCACGCAGTTGCTGATCAACCTGTTGAGCAACGCGGTGAAGTTCACGGCGCAAGGCAGCGTCACTTTGCAGGTGGATGGCGATGACCAATGGCTCACCTTGCGGGTGACGGACACCGGCATCGGCATGACCCCGGAGGTGCGGGCCAACCTCTTCCAGCCTTTCGTGCAGGGCGACAGCAGCAACACACGGCGCGTCGGGGGCAGCGGCTTGGGCCTGTCCATCTGCAAGCGCCTGCTCGACCTGATGGGTGGCGACATTCGCGTCAGCAGCCAGCCGGGCGAGGGCAGCGCCTTTGATATCCACCTGCCCCTGCTCGACGCCCAGCACGACGGCACGCCCTTGCTGGCCTTTGAACTGGACAGCGACGCGGCGGCGGACCAGGCCATGACCAGCAACGCCCCCCAGCTCATGGACGTGCGCATCCTGGTGGCCGAAGACCACCCTGTCAACCAGATGGTGCTGTGCGAACTGCTGGCCACCGAGGGCGCACGCGTCACCTGCATGGACAACGGCGCACTAGCATTGGCGCAGATCCGCGCCGGCATCCCTTTTGACGTCATGTTGTGCGACATCGAAATGCCGGTCATGGATGGCTATGAAGCCACGCGCCAGATCAAGGCCCTGGCGCCCTCGATGCCCATCATCGGCCTGACTGCGCATGCTTTCGAGGTGGCTCGGCAGCAGGGCCTTGGTGCTGGCATGAGCGATTACCTGACCAAGCCCTACATGATCAATCAACTGATCAAGACGATCCGCAAGCAGCTGCAGGCGCCGGCTCCCGCATCCACGCTGCAAGCCGTCGCCTTGGCCCCCAACAGCTTCCACATTGATCGGCAGGCCTTGGTCAACCACTACCCGCAAGGGCACCAGTTCATCGATCGCCTGTTCCAGACCATCAAGGACAGCAGCCAGGCGCTGCCTGGCCAATTGCGTGAAGCCGCAGCCCGCCGGGACCTGGAAGGACTGCGCTCGTTGGCGCACAGCACCAAGGGCATGGCCGCCAACCTGCTGGTCAATGACCTGCGCTGGCTGGCCAGCCACATCGACGAGCTGTGCTCCACCCAGCCCGAGGCGGCCTTCAGCGCAGCCGATTCACTGGCGCACGCGGTCGAGGCGATGATCAGGTCGCTGGGTCTGGATTGATGGTCGCCAGCACCCGGGCCAACTCATCGAAGGCATACGGTTTGCACAGGATGTGGTTGACGCCGGCCTCACGCCAAGCGGCGTGGCACGCCACATTGACCTCGCCACTGATTAGCACGATGGGCAGCGCCGGGCCGCCGTGTTCAGCCTCGTGGCGACGGATGGCTCGGGTCGCGGCCAGGCCATCCATCTCCGGCATCTGGTAGTCCATCAGCAAGAGGTCGAAGCGCCGGGCCAGAACCGCGTTGACGGCGGCCCGGCCGGTGCCCACCAGTTCGGCCTTGGCCTGGCAATGGAACAGCATCTCGCTCAACAAGTCGCGGTTGACCTCGCTGTCTTCGGCCACCAGCACCTGCAAGGTCGGCCCAGGCTTGGTGGCCGGCTCAGGCGGGGCCGTGGCGGGCAAGATGCCCCGCAGCCAATCGGCCAGGGCGTGGGCGCGCAAAGGCTTGTACAAGGGCAACACGCCTGCGGGCAGATTGGCGCCAGGTGGATCCATGGCCGAGGACACCAGCGCCTTGGTCTGACCAGACCCCCCCCAGGACCAGGCCCGGACAGGGCTCGCGCCGGGGGTCCACACCGCCGCGTCCACCAGCACCGCGTCGACCTCGGCATCGTTGCCATCATCAGGGACCAGCACCAGGCCCAGGTCATGGCACAGTGATTGGACCTGCCTTCGCAGACCCATGCTGCACGTCACCAGGCGCAGGCGCTGGCCGGCCAAGACGGTGGGGGCGGGCAGCTCATCCGTGGTGGTTGGGGCCAAGCCCATGGGCACCCGGATCACGAAGCAACTGCCCAAGCCCAAGCGGCTGGACACCACGATGTCACCGCCCATGCAGCGGGCCAGTTCGCGGCCAATGGACAAGCCCAAGCCCGTGCCGCCGTACTGCCGCGTGGTCGACTGGTCGGCCTGGGTGAAGGGCTGGAACAGCTTGGCCACCTGCGCCGGGCTCATGCCGATGCCGGTGTCCTGCACCTCAAGGCGCACCCACACGCGGGCATCTTGCGGAGCGGGTGATGGCTCGGTGACCAGGTGCACATGCACCCGGCCCTGGCGCGTGAACTTGACAGCGTTGGAGACCAGGTTGTTGAGCGTCTGGCGCAGGCGCATCTCGTCGCCCAGCAGCACGGGTGGTACGTCAGCCGCGAAGCTGTGGGTCAGCTCCACACCCTTGTCAAACGCCGTGACCGCGAACAGGTCGGCGCTGTCCGCCACCAGAGCGCGCAGTCGCACCGGCTCGTGGCGCACATCGAGTTGACCGGCCTCCAGCTTGGCCCAGTCCAGCACGTCGTTGAGCAGGCTGCGCAGCGTCTGCGCACTGTGGTCCAGCAGGTGCAGCATTTGCCGCTGCTCGGACGGCGCCATGGTCTTTTCGCGCAGCAAGGAGGCCGTGCCCACGATGCCGCTGAGCGGTGTGCGGATCTCATGGCTCATGATGGCCAGGAAGCGCTGCTTGGCCTCGTTGCCGCGCTGTGCCTGCTGGTGGGACACCTCCAGCACCTGCTGCACCTGCGCGCGCCACCGCACCGCGATCCAGCCGAAGGCCGAGAACAACACCACCGAGCCCACGGTGGACACCAGGGTTTGCACATGGGCATTGGGCAGCATCAGGGGCCGCAGCTTGGCCAGGTAAGGCGGCTCGTAGTAGTCCATCACCAGGATCTGCGCAACGAAAGCGACGCAAAGGCTTAGGCCCAGGCGCAGGTTGCCGGCCACGATCGCGATGATGGGCAGCACGGCCAGCCAGTTCAAGGCCGGGGCCTGCAGGCCCCCTTGCAACCAAGCCGCCGCCGCCACCTGCAGGTACATGATGGCCAAGCCCAAGCCCAGGAAACGCGCGGCGCCGGTCTGGCTGGTCCAGACGCGCCACGAACACCACAGCACGGTGAACAGCTCGAGGATGCCCAGCAGGCCCACCACGCGTCCACCTTGCAGCAACCAGGCCAACTTCACGGGGATCAGGATGAGGACGCTGCAGGCGGCCAGGAACCAGAACGTTCGGCGCGCCAAGGCCTCTTCCAGTTCTTGCGCCGTGATCAACCCTTTGGACCCCGGCGACCCGAAGGTCCACTCACCACCATCTCTTGCAACCATTCATCTCTTCCACGTTCAGCACCCGGCAGTATCGGCGAAAGCCAGCGCGGACCTGCCTAAAATGGCGGCTTGGCCCTGAACGAAAGTGCTTGCATGACCTTTGACGAGTACCAAGCCCACGATGCCCTGGCTTTGGCCGACCTGGTGGCCCGGGGCGCGGTGAGCCCCAGGCAATTGCTGGACGCCGCCATGGCCCGTGCCGACGCGGTGAACCCCGCCTTGAATGCGGTGGTGCGCCGCCAGGATGACGCGGCGCGTGCCACGGCAACCGGCCCCCTCTCCGGTTCTTTCGCGGGCGTGCCTTTTCTGGTGAAAGACCTGTTCCAGGAGATCGCTGGCGTGCCTTGCAGCTACGGCAGCCGGGCCCTGGCCAGCCACCCCGCCGAGCAGGACAGCGATGTCGTCAAGCGTTGGCGGCAAGCCGGCCTGGTGATCTTCGGGCAGACCAACACGCCAGAGTTCGGCGCCAAGAACGTGACCGAGCCCGACCAGTGGCGCGCGGCGCGCAACCCCTGGGACACCGGGCGCACGCCGGGAGGCTCGTCCGGCGGATCGGCCGCGGCGGTGGCGGCGGGCATCGTGCCGGTGGCCGGGGCCAACGATGGCGGCGGCTCCATCCGCATTCCTGCCGGGGCCTGCGGGCTGTTCGGGCTGAAGTCCGCGCGGGGCCGCGTGTCCATGGGCCCAGTGACCAGTGAAGGCTTGTTCGGCGCGGCGGTGCAAGGCGTGATCTCGCGCAGCGTGCGCGACAGCGCGGCCATGCTGGACGTGCTGCAAGGCCCGGAACCCCATGCGCCCTACTGGATGCCCGCGTCCAACGCCTTGCCCCAGGGCTCGTACCTGAACGCCTTGGCGCGGCCACCCCGCCCGCTGCGCATCGGCTTCAGCACCGCCTCACCCCTGGGCACACCGGTGGACCCGCAAGCCGTGGCGGCGGTGGAAGACGCCGCCCGCCTGCTGTCATCGCTGGGCCACCACGTTGAACCGGCCGAACCGGCCATCGACGGCATGGCCTTGACCAAGGATTTTTTACAAGCCTGGTTCTGCATGCAGGCGGTGCTGGTGGCCCAGGTGCGCCAACAGACCGGCGCGCCCATCAGCGCTTTTGAGACCGACACGCGCATCATGGCCGCGCTGGGCCGTGGCACCTCGGGGCCGGAGCTGGTGAGTTGCCAGATGCGCTGGCACACCTACACGCAAGCCCTGGCTGATTTTCATGGCCGTCATGACCTGTGGCTGACCCCGACCTTGAACGGCCCCGCCCTGCCCATCGGTCAGAACGCCACCCCTGCGCATTTGCAGATGGGCTCGCGCCTGCTGCTGTCGTTGGGCCTGGCCGGGCTGCTGCGGCACACCGGCCTGCTCGATGATCTGATCCACCAGACGTTGGCCTGGACGCCTTACACGCAAGTGGCCAACCTCACCGGCCGGCCCGCGATGTCCGTGCCGCTGTACTGGACGCCGCAGGGCTTGCCGCTGGGTGTGCAGTTCGTCGGCCCCTTGGACAGCGAAGTGTGGATGCTGCAGTTGGCGGCGCAACTAGAAGAGGCTCGGCCGTGGTTTCAGCGCCGGCCCGCCTTGAGCTGAGGTCAGCTCACTTCAGGGCGCAGGCGATGTTGGTGTCCTGCTCCGCCGCTGGCGCGGCCGCCGAGGCCACGATGCGGTCTCGGCCTTGTCGCTTGGCGATGTACAGGTTGTCATCGGCCAAGCGCATGGCGCCATCGCCGTCACCGTCGGAGGCCTGGGCAATGCCCACGCTTTGCGTGACGCTGAACTGCTTGCCATCGTAGACAAAGATCTGCGAGCGCATGCCTGAGGACATCAACTGCGCGACGCGCTCAGCCTGCGCCAATCCGGTCTCGGGCAGCAGCACGGCGAACTCCTCACCCCCAATGCGCGCCGCCGTGTCGATCTGCTCACGCGTGGTGAGCTTGAGGATGCGCGCCAGCTCCACCAGCACCGCATCGCCCGCCGGATGGCCCCAGGTGTCGTTGATTTTTTTGAAGTGGTCTACATCGCACATGACCAGGCAGAAGGGACGCTTGCTGCGCGCATGCCGGTGCGATTCGATCTCCAGCTGGGTCATGAAGGTGCGGCGGTTGGCCAGGCCGGTCAACATGTCGGTGCGCACCAGCTCCTCCAGTTCATGCCGACGTTGCCCCAGCGTGCTGAACAAGAAGAACACCATGCCCGAGAACGACAGCAGGCTGAAATCAAGCACCACTCGGCACCAGATTTGCCACCACCAGGCCAGGCCATGGCCCGAGAACACCGGCCCGCTGAGCAATGGCGCATACGGCACCAGGCCTTGACCGACCAAAGCCTCATTGACCAGCACCATGCCCGCGCCGATGACCAGGCTGGGCTTGAGCGTCTTGAAATCGAACAAGGCCCGCGCCAGCAGGATCGCGGTCAGCACGAACACACTGACCGGGGTGTCCTTCAAGCCATACGCAATGGCCAGTGCGATCAACACGACCACGGTGGGCGTGACCGTGAGCAACGCCAGCCAGTGGCAGGCCACATCGGTCTTGCGTCGGCCCCAGCAATACACGCTGACGCCGGCCACGCCAGCGATGACCAGGCCGAGCAAAACCTGCACGGTCATCAAGGCGGTCGGTTGATAAAAAGCCCTCGCCTGAGGGTGAATCTGCGCAAACGTGTGCAGGCCCGTGAACAGCAACAGCATGGGAATGGCGGCCCCCGAGAACAGCAGGCAACTGATCACCGGCCGGCGGGCCAGCAGTTGCTCGGCCAGCCAGGGTTTGAGGTCTCGCCAGCGTCGGGCCCAGTTCATGGTGCCACCTCCCCCGCCATGGAATAAATGGCCTGATCACGACCGCCTTGCTTGGCTTTGTACAGGTTGCGGTCCGCTTGCTTCAAGGCCGCCTCAATGGGCTCACCACGGCACTCGACCACGCCCATGCTGATGGTCAGGTGAAAGCTTTCGCCTTTGACGTTGAAGGTGTGCTGGCGCAGCCCTTCCGCGATGCGGCGGCAGACGATTTCCGTGGCGGCCAGCGAGGTGTCGGGCAGCAGCACGGCGAACTCTTCGCCCCCAATGCGGGCGGGCTGGTCGGTGGGCGTGCGCACGCCTTCGGTCAGGATCTGAGCCAGGCGACACAACACCTCGTCGCCCGCATGGTGCCCATAGCGGTCGTTGATGCTTTTGAAGTGGTCCACGTCCAGCAGGATCAGGCTGTAAGGCACGCCTGAGCGCGCGTAGCGGTTCGACTCGGAGGTCAGGCGCTCCATGAAATAGCGGCGGTTGGACAAGCCCGTGAGCACGTCGGTGTAAGACAGTTTGGCCAACTGCAAGTGCAAGCCATCCAGGCGCTTGAACAGCACAAACACCAGGGTCAGGATCATGGCCCAACCCAGGTAGAACACCGCGTTTTGCCAGGCGCTTAACCACCACGTCGGCACGCCGCCCTCGAAAGCCTGGGCATTCAACAGGGGCGCGTAAGGCAGCCATCCCGCCATCACCAGGGCATCTTGGCCTGAGTGAATGAGCAGGCATGCGATGAACACCCGCAAGACCGTGCCGACGCTGAACAGCAGCAGCCCGACCGCCAGCACGCCCAGCAGCACCAGGGCCATGCCGGTGGTGAAGGCGCCAGTGGCCACCACAATTGCCAGGTAGCCCAGGCCGATGTTGAACGTCACCAGCAGGTTGGCCTTGGGCACACGGTCAGGCAGATTGCGCCGCGTCCACAACCAGGACCCGATCACGATGCTGACCATGAGCACCACGCTCAAGAACGATTGCAAGGCAACCAAGGTCCCGTGGTTCACGCCCTCGGCCACTTCCGCATGGAGAAACGCGGCGCTGTTGAACAGCCAGAAAAGCACGAAAAATGGGAAGGACATCAGCACTGCCAGCAAACAGCGGTTGGCCGGCGTCCAGCTGTCCAGTAGATGGTCAAGCGTTTGTCGCATACGGTGCTATCGACCGCGCCGTGAGAATCTTGAGCGGCCGCCCATCAATGACGCTCATTCGCCAACTGCGTCACGCCAAATCACGCATGGAATCACTGGTGAACGGGCCCGCGGCAGGACGGTCTTGCCCGTGTTTGAGCCTGGCGAAGCGCTTATCTCATCGCTTGAGCTTGTAGCCCGTCTTGAAAATCCAGGCCACGATGGCCAGCGACACGGCCATGAAGGCCAAGGTCATGGCCAGGCTGATGCCCACGTCCACGTCGGCCATGCCGTAAAAGCTCCAGCGGAAACCACTGATCAAATAGACCACCGGGTTGAACAAGGTGACCGTTTGCCACACCGGCGGCAGCATCTTGATCGAATAGAAGCTGCCCCCTAAAAAGGTCAGCGGCGTGATGATCAGCAACGGCACCACCTGCAACTTTTCAAAGTTGTCGGCCCACAGGCCAATGATGAAGCCGACCAGGCTGAAGGTCACCGAGGTGAGCACCAAAAACAGCAGCATCCAGAACGGGTGCGCGATGTGCAGCGGCACGAACAGCCCCGCCGTGGCCAGGATGATCAGGCCCAGCAGGATGGACTTGGTGGCCGCCGCCCCCACGTAGCTCAGCACGATTTCAAAGTACGAAATGGGCGCCGACAGCAGCTCGTAAATGGTGCCGGTGAACTTGGGAAAGTAGATGCCAAACGACGCGTTGGAGATGCTCTGCGTCAGCAGCGACAGCATGATCAGGCCGGGCACGATGAAGGCGCCATAGCTGATGCCATCGACCTGCTGGATGCGCGAACCAATGGCCGCGCCAAACACCACAAAATACAAGGAGGTGGAAATGACGGGCGAGATGATGCTTTGCATCAAGGTGCGCCGGGTGCGCGCCATCTCGAAAGCGTAAATGGCCTTGACGGCGTGCCAGTTCATGCGGGGTCCTTCACCAGATGGACGAAGATGTCTTCCAGCGAGCTTTGCCTGGTCTGGATGTCCTTGAACTTGATGCCGGCCTGTTGCAGGCTGGACAGCAAGGCGGTGACATCGGTGCGCTCGTCCAGCGAGTCGTAGGTGTAGGTCAGCTCGCGGCCTTCAGGGGACAGGGTCAGCGCGTAGTCGGCCAGGCCGGCGGGCAACTCGGGCAGCGCGGCCTGCAATTGCAAGGTCAGCTGCTTCTTGCCCAGCTTGCGCATCAGCTCGTCCTTGTCTTCCACCAACACGATCTCGCCCTTGTTGATGATGCCGATGCGGTCGGCCATCTCTTGGGCTTCTTCGATGTAGTGGGTGGTCAGGATGATGGTCACGCCCGATTTTTGTAGCAGGCGCACCAGGTTCCACATGTCGCGCCGCAGGTTGACGTCCACCCCCGCCGTCGGCTCGTCCAGGAACAAAATCTGCGGCTCGTGCGACAAGGCCTTGGCGATCATCACCCGGCGCTTCATGCCGCCCGACAGCGTGATGATCTTGCTGTCCTTCTTGTCCCACAGCGACAGGTCTTTCAGCACCTTCTCGATGTAGGCCGGGTTGGTCGGTTTGCCGAACAGGCCCCGGCTGAAGGACACCGTGGCCCACACCGTCTCGAAGGCATCGGTGCACAGCTCTTGCGGCACCAGGCCGATCAGCTCGCGCGCCGCCCGGTAATCGGACACGTTGTCGTGGCCATCAACCACCACCGTGCCCGCACTGGCGGTGACGATGCCGCAGATGGTGCTGATCAGCGTGGTCTTGCCTGCACCGTTGGGGCCCAGCAAGGCCAGGATCTCGCCACGGCGGATGTCCAGGTTGATGTTTTTGAGCGCCTGGAAGCCCGAGGCGTAGGTTTTGGACAGCTCGGTGACTTGGATGATGTGGGGCATGGCGGCCACGATACCCGATGTGGCCACACCCCTCACTCAGGGGTGGCAAAACCTGCATTTCGTCATGATCTGCGCCCCGGCGTGCGGGCATTTCCTGACCCAAATCAATGGCAGGCGGCCACACTGGTATTGATGTCGTCTCCCGCCTTGCCTTTTTCTGCCCTGAACGCCGCCCCCGAGCCCGAGCTGGAGGCGCGCCTCACCGAGGGCCGCCAGCGGGCGCTGCACGAAAGGCTGGGCTTCTCCATGATCTTCGGCCTGGTGACGGCCGCCGGGGTGGTGGCGGTGCTGCAAGACAAGGTGCCCCACCGGCTGCTGGCGGCCTGGTTCGCCGCGCGCTTGCTGGCCTCCATGGCCCGCATGGCCCACTCGCACCTGCGCGGACCGGGCCGTGGGCCTTCGGGCCCGCACGAGCTGTGGGTCTACCGCCTCCTGGCCGTGCTGGACAGCATCGCCTGGAGTGCCCTGGGCTGGGCCATCACGCCCATCCACCAGTTGGACATCGCCGTGGTCAGCATCAGCGTGCTGATCGGGGTGGCGGCCCTGGCCACCTGCATGCTGCATGTCGACTTCATCACGGCCGGCCTGTTCATCGTGCCCATCCTGCTGCCCGTCGCCGTGCACGCATCAACCCGCCACGACAGCCTGGGCTGGTTCTGCGCCCTGGCCATCACCGGGCTGATGGTGGCCTTGATCATGGAGGCCCGGCGCTCCAACCTGCGCATCGTGGAGTTGCTGCGGCTGCGGCTGCAAAGCGACATGGTGGCCCAGGCCCAGGCCCAAGCCTTGAAGCAGGCCCAGATGCTGAGCGACACCAAGGGCCGATTCCTGGCCACCATGAGCCACGAGATGCGCACGCCCTTGCACGGCATGCTCGGCCTGGTTCGCCTGTTGCGCCAGCGCGAGCAGGACGCGCAAGCCGTGCACCGCCTGGACCTGGTGCGCAGCTCGGGCGAGCACCTGGTCAGCGTCATCAACGACATCCTTGATTTCTCCAGCATGGAGGCGGGCCGCCTGCCCCTGCACGAGCGCCCCTTCAAGCTGCGCGACCTGCTGGAAGAAGTCGGCGCCACCACCAGCGTGAGCGCGTCTGAGAACGGCCTGGCCCTGAAGGTGCAGCTAGAGCTTGACCACAACGAGTTCGTCATGGGCGACCCGGTCCGCATCCGGCAAGTGCTTCACAACCTGCTGGGCAACGCCGTCAAGTTCACCAGCAAAGGCGTCGTGCGCCTGCACGCCACGCGCGACGCCCTCAGCGGCGAGGTGCGCATCCAGGTGCAGGACACAGGTATCGGCATTCCCTCTCACGAGCAGGCCCGCGTCTTCGAGGCCTTCCACCAGGCCGAGGGCACCGACCAACGCCGTCATGGCGGCACGGGCCTGGGCCTGACCATCTCTCGCGACTTGTGCCGCGCCATGGGCGGTGACCTGGACTGCCGCAGCGAAGTCGGCGTGGGCTCCCTGTTCACCTTCAACCTGCCCTTGCCCGTGGTGCACGACGAGCGGGCCACCCAACCCGGGGCCCTGGAGGGCACCACCACAGGCCAAGCGGCCTGGGCCAATCAGCTGCCCGAACCGCACGTGCTGCTGGTGGAAGACAACCCCGTGAACGCCCTGGTGGCGCAGGCCGAGTTGCAACTGCTGGGCGTCAAGGTGACCATGCTGGGCAATGGCCGGGATGCCGTCGACTGGCTGGCCGAACAGCAGGCCGACCTGGTGCTCATGGACTGCGAGATGCCCGTGCTGGATGGCTATGAGGCCACGCGGCAGATCCGTGCCCGCGAACGGCTGGAAGGCGCGCGCCCAGTCAGCATCGTGGCGCTGACGGCCAATGCGCCCGACCTGTGTGGCGACCGCTGCCGGGACGCGGGCATGAACGGTCAGTTGTCCAAGCCCTTCCGCTCGCAGGACCTGGCCCAGACATTGGCCCTGCACCTGCCCCGGGCTCCCTTGCACGCCTGAGCAAGCCAGGGGCCCGGGCCTTATGCTGCGGCTCCATCGGAGCAGTGCCACCCATGAACGACCGCGAACAATTGCAGGGCTACCTGGCCGCCATCGGCACCGTGGTCATCTGGGCCGGTTTCATCGTCATTTCACGCTTGGGCGGCAAGAGCGCACTGACGCCTTTCGATGTGCTGGCCTTGCGCCTGGGCTTTGCCGCCCTGCTTCTACTGCCCTTCGTCGGCAGCCTGCCCCCGGGCAGTTGGACCGACGCCCGGCTGTGGACCTTGACCCTGAGCGGCGGCGTCATCTATGGCGTGGCGGTGTACTCGGGCTTCAAGTTCGCACCGGCCAGCCACGCCGGCATCCTGCTGCCCGGCATCCAGCCCTTCCTGATCCCGCTGGTGGGCTGGCTGATCATGGGCACCCGCGCCCAGCGGCAGCAACTCCAGGGCCTGGTCGCCATCGGCCTGGGCGTGTTGTGCGTGGCCTCGCCTTCCATCCTTCACGGTCATTGGGACCCAGCGGTGCTGCTGGGCGACCTGCTCTTCCTGACGGCCTCGGTGGCCTGGGCCGTTTACAGCGTGCTGGCCAAACGCTGGGGTTTCAGCCCCTGGGTGCTGACCCGCGTGCTGGCGATCGGGTCGGCCGCCTTGTACCTGCCCGTCTACTTCCTGCTGCTGCCCCGCAACCTGGCGGCCGCGCCCTTATCCACGCTGATCCTGCAGGGGCTGTACCAGGGCGTGGGGACCACCATCGTGGCCATGCTGCTGTTCCTCAAGGCGGTGGCCACCATTGGCCCGGCCCGGATGGGCTCGATGATCGCCCTGGTGCCGGTGCTGGCAGGCGTGGCAGCGGCTCCATTGTTGGACGAACCGCTGACGCCAGAGCTGATCGCGGGCCTGGTGCTGGTGTCGATTGGCGCCTTTATTGCCGCACGACCCGCGGCGCCGGCGCCCCAAGGTTGAAGCGCACGGTGACAGGGTGTTCGCCGACACCAGGGGCATGAACGCGGCCACCTGCGCGGTGCTGTACTGGCTCGATTCGAGTTTTGGCAATGGCGTGGCGCGTCACCGCGACGCCTTCTGGGGTTAAGTAGCGACAGCAGGATTAATATCTGACAAACTGACATTTAAAACTTGCTGATTTAGGGGTATCTCCTCCGCCGATCTGAAGGGTCGCCAGGGATTTCCTGAGATGGCGCCCCAACGGCCATCGTTAAATTCCATGTGTGCCTCGCAAAGGCACGTTCAAAAAACCATTGAAACAAGGAAAAAACATGCAAGTTCTGAGCACCCAGGAAGTGTCCCAAGTCAGTGGCGGCGAAAGCGTCATCGATGCGATCCACCGCGCCGAGTACAACTCTTATGGCGTGCCCCTGATCAACGCTGGCATCTACGCGATCAACCTGTTCTCCACCACGAAGATCCCTTACGTGACGAAGAAGGCTGCGCCCTGAGCAGCTTGAAGGTTTGAAAAACCCGCCCGGCCGTCGCAGCCCGGCGGGTTTTTTCACTTCTCGCTTGAAGCTGGTGATCCATCAACCTGGCCATGCCCTCCTCTCGCCTGCACACCGTGCTACCCCTTCTCCGAGCTGAACATCGGTGGCTTGGCCATGCATGCCAAGCCCTCGCGGGCCGACTCGCCATGGCGTTGAGCCTGCTGCTCACCTCGCTTCCGACCCTGGCGTCGGGCGCCTTGGCCTTGCGCTGGGCCACTTCTTTGAGCACCCCGGAAGATTCCCGGCCGACCACCTCACGTCACCCTTCAAAGCCTGCACCAGCCGCAAGCGACCAAGCTTCAAGAGGCGCCACGCCCTGGCCCCAGATGCTGCTGGCGGCCAACCAGCAAGCAGCCTCCAACCGCGCCTTTGACGCGGGCACCGAGGCCGCGCAGGCCCTGAGCCAACAAGCCTGGGCCAACGCCTGGATGCCCCGGGCCGATGCCAGCGCCAGTGCCAGCCGGCGCCGCCAGCAGATCAACGAAACCACGGTGAACACACCCGCCACGGCCTTGTCGGTATCGGCCACCTTGCCACTGTGGCGCGCGGCCGACCAAGCCACCGCCCAGGCGCAAGCGGCCCAAGCCGAACAGGCGCAATGGCAGGCCCGAGGCAGCCGGACCAACGTGGCCCGCGAACTGAGCATGGCCTTCCTCATGGCCATCGAAGCGGCCGAACAACGCCGCCTCACGCTGGCCCAGCAGGATCTGCTGCAAGAACAATGGCGCATCAACGACCGGCGCCTCCAAGCCGGCGCGGGCACCATCCTGGATGTGCTGGAAACGCGCACCCGCATCGACCAGAGCCGGGTCGCGGTCCAGGACCTGGACACCCGCCTGGCCACCCAGAAGCTGACGTTGGAACGGCTGAGCAACCAGGCGGTGACGCTGGCCACCGGCTTCCACGAGCACAGCCCGGACCTGCCAACCGCCGTATCGTCGTTGGACGAGGCCTTGCTGCTGGCCTCCAGCCGCCATCCCCCGTTGCGTGACGCCCTAGCCCAGGTCAAGGCCGCCACCGCCACCGACCGGGCCCGCACCGCCGAACGCTGGCAGCCCACGGTCGATGCCGTCGCCAGCACCAGTCTGGTCCGCGAAGTGCCCCAACTGGACGGCTTCAGCCAGCGCCAGACCACCCAGGAGCGCGCCATCGGCGTGCAGATGAACTGGGCCTTGTTCACAGGCGGTTTGCAGCAAGGCCGCACCCGCGAATCCGCCGCCCTGCTGATCCAGGCCCAGGCCCGGCGCGATGAAGCACAAGCCCAGGTGGAGGCCGCCCTGCGCGACGCCTACCAGACCTTGTCGCAAGCCCGCCAGGTGATCGGCCTGCAACGCCAGGTTGAACAGACCGCCTCGGCCACGTACGACGCGCTGCGCAAAGCCTTCGTGGCCGGCCTGCGCACCAACCTCGACCTGCTCAATGCCCAGCAACAGATCTACAACGCACGGCAAAACCTGGTCAGCGCGCGCGTCAACGCCCTGGCCGCGCAAGTCAACATCCTGGCCCTGCTGGACCAACTCGATGCCGACCACCTTGCCCCCTTGATGCCCCTCTTCGACCCCGCCCCCTTGCCCATGCTGGTGGAGAGCACGCCATGAGTACCCCTGCCCAATCCCTGTTCCGCCAGGAGGTTCTGGACGCGCGTTCAGACACCTCGTCCGGCCCCTCCATTGACATCCGCCCCGTAGGCGCCGCGCGCCTCACCTTCTTCTTCCTGTGCCTGGCCGTGTTGGTGCTGGCGGTGCTGGTCTTTGGCCACTACACCAAGAAGGAGCGCGTGCAAGGCGTGGTGCAGCCCCGCGATGGGGTGGCCATGGTCGTGCCCCTGGAGCCCGGCATCGTCCAGCGCGTGCTGGTCACCGAAGGCCAGGCCGTCAAGGCCGGCGACGTGATCGCCGAAATCAGCAATGAACGCTTCAGCGATGCGGGCAGCACGCAAGCACTGTTGCAAATGAACCTGGAAGGCCAGCGCAGCCAGATGCGCAACCAGGCCGAAGGCCAGGCCCAGGCCAGCGCCGCGTCCCTGGCTTCGCTGGACCAGCGCATCGCCCAAAGCCGCCGCGACCTGTTGACCCTGGGTGAGGAGGCCCAGCTGCAAGCGCAGCAGATCGCCTCGGCCCGCAAGCTGGTGGACCAGTTCAAGCCCCTGCTGGACGAGCGCATCATCTCCGACCTGCAGTACGAGCAGCAACGCCAGCTGCTGCTGGACCAGACCGCGCGATTGCAAACGCTCAAGCGCCAACGCAGCGCGGCCGAAGCTGACCTGGCCTCATCGCAAGACGATCGCCAGCGCCTGCAAGCCCAGCTCCGCATTGACCAGGCCAGCCTGGGCCGCGACCTGCTCAGCCTGCAGCAGGAAGAAGTGCAACGCCATGGCGCGCGCCGGGTGCTGCTGAAGGCGCCGGTTGATGGCATCGTCTCGGGCCTGCTGGCCACGCCGGGCCAAAGCGTCAACGCCAACGCCGCCCTGGCTTCCATCGTGCCGACACGGTCGGCCTTGGAAGCCACGCTCTACCTGCCCAGCACCTCGGTGGGCTTCATCAAGGCAGGCCAGCGTGTGCGCATCAGCTACGACGCCTTTCCTCACCAGCGCTTTGGCCAATACCACGGCACGGTGCGCAGCGTGTCGCAGACCGATGTGCCCATGGCCACCAGCAACGCCAATGGCGGCACCGACCGGCGCGCGGTCTTCATTGTGCGCGTGGCCCTGGACCAACCCAAAGTGCGCGCCTATGGCACCGACATCGCCCTGCGGCCGGGCCACACGCTCACGGCCGACATTGAAATCGACCGGCGCCGCCTGATCCGCTGGATGCTCGACCCCCTGTTCGCCTTCAGCGGCAAGTTATGACATGAGCACCAACCTCCTATCCTTGTGGCCGCGCAAGTCAGCGCCGCTGCTCCTGCAATCGGAAGCCGCCGAGTGCGGCCTGGCCTGCCTGGCCATGGTCGCCAGCGCGCACGGCCACGAGACCGACCTGCTGACCTTGCGGCGCCGCTTCGAGCTGTCATCGCGCGGCGCCACGCTGGCCCGCCTGATGAACATCGCCGAGCAACTGGGCTTCGCCAACCGCGCCGTGCGCCTGGAGATGGACGAGCTGCCGCAGTTGCAAACGCCCTGCTTGTTGCATTGGGATCTGAACCACTTCGTGGTGATGACCAAGGCCGACGCGCAGCGCATCACCATCCTCGACCCGGCGCTGGGCGAGCGCACCCTCACCAACAAGGAAGCCAGCCCGCACTTCACCGGCGTGGCGCTGGAGTTGTCGCCCAGCACCAGCTTCGAGAAGAAGCAAGAAAAAACGCCGTTTGACCTGCGCCTGTTGTTCACCGGCCAGCGTGGCCTGTGGCGCGCCTTCGGCCAAATGGCGCTGCTGTCCATCGTGCTGGAAGTGTTCGGCATCCTCATGCCCATGCTCAGCCAGTGGATCATCGACGACGTGGTGGTCACGCGCGATGCGCCGCTGCTGGCCGTGCTGGCCATCGGCATCTTCCTGCTGGCGGTGATGTCGCTGGGCACGCGCCTGGTGCGCACCTGGATCGTGCTGGGGGCCAGCCTGTCGTGGCGCGTGTCGTCCAGCGCCAACGTGTTCCGCTACATGCTCAAACTGCCATTGGCCTATTTTGACAAGCGCCACACGGGTGATGTGCTGTCGCGCTTCGGATCGGTCCACACCATCCAGGACACGATCACCAACCACCTGGTCGAGGTGGTGCTGGATGGCGCGGTCAGTCTGATCACGCTGGGCCTGATGTTCTTCTACAGCCCCACGATGGCCATGGTGGTGCTGGCCGTGGCCTTGCTGCAGGCCATCGTGCGCTTTGCCGTGTTCAAGCCCTACCGGCAGGCGACCGAAGAAACCATCGTGCGCGAGGCCAATGCGCAAACCTATTTGCTGGAAACCCTGCGCGGCGTGGCCGCCATCAAGTTCTTCGCCAAGCCTGGCTGGCGCGTAGGTGGCTGGATGAACCAGCAGGTGGCCATGGTCAATGCCTCGGTCAAGCAGCAGCGCATCAGCCTGCTGTACCAGGGCGTCAACGGCCTGATCAGCGCGGTGGAACAATCGCTGGTGATCTACCTGGCCGCGCGAATGATCCTGGACGAGCAGTTCTCCATCGGCATGCTGGTGGCCTTCCTGGCCTACAAAAGCCAGTTCCTGCAACGCGCCTCCGAGCTGCTGGAGCGCGTCATCAGCCTGCGCCTGCTCAAGCTGCAAGGTGAGCGCCTGGCCGACATCGTGCTGACCGAGCCCGAGCCGCCCTCGCCCGCCCAGGCCGAGGCCTCCTTGAAGACCGATGGCCCGATGACCCTGTCACTGCGCAACGTCACCTTCCGCTACGCGGCGGGCGAAGCGCCCGTGCTGGACGACATCAGCATGACCCTGCACAGTGGCCAGGCCATCGCCGTGGTGGGCCCCTCGGGCTGCGGAAAATCGACCTTGTTGAAGGTGTTGTCGGGCCAGGTCACGCCTGAATCGGGCGAGGTGTTGGTCAATGGGGTGCCCATCAAGCGCATCGGCTCAGAAGCCTTCCGATCGGTGCTGGGCACGGTGTTCCAGGACGACCAGTTGTTCACCTGCTCAATCTACGACAACATCGCCATGAACGACACCGAGGCCAGTCCCGAGAAAGTGATGCTGGCCGCGCAACAGGCCTGCATCCACGAGGACATCCTGCGCATGCCCATGGGCTACCAGACCCTGGTGGCCGGCATGGGCGCCACGCTGTCGGGCGGGCAGAAGCAGCGCATGCTGCTGGCCAGGGCCTTGTACAAGCAGCCGCGCTTTTTACTGCTGGACGAATACACCAGCCACCTGGATTTCGCAACCGAACGCCATGTGCAGCAGGCCATCAACCACCTGGGCTGCGGCCGCTTCATCATCACGCACCGCCAGCACAGCCTCAGCGAAGGCGACGAGATCCACGTGCTGTCGGGCGGCAAGCTGATCAAGCTGGTGGAGCAAACCCAACCGGATGGCGATCCCGAGGCCGGCCACGCGAACGTGACCCCGCTGATCACGCCAAAGGCAGTGTGACCGTGAACACCGAGCCTTCGCCCAACTGACTGTCCACGATGATGCTGCCCTGGTGCGCCTCCACCAGTTGCTGGGTGATGTAAAGCCCCAGGCCCAGCCCGGTGTGCGAAGCTGGTTCGGCCACGCGCACAAACTGC
>NZ_JACMNS010000052.1 GCF_014378415.1 Aquabacterium sp. | reverse complement strand
CCTCGCGGTGATCTCGTTCATTGGCGCAGCCACCCTGGCCAGTGCGCCCACATTGGCCACGGCTGCCAAGGCATCTGGCAACTATGTTGCTGGTGACTTTCACAACCACACCACCTGCTCGGATGGCTCCATCTCGATGCAGAAGCTGATCAAGAAAGCGACCGAGAAGTCGACCGGCAACTGGGGCCTCGACTGGTTTGTGCAAGCTGGCCACGGCGGTTCTGGTAACCGCAACTGCTCGCTGGTTGAAGATGCCACGCTGGACACGCCCGCATATCCTTTCGTCTCGGGCAAGGGGCCCACCACCACCTGGGCCAACAGCATTGGCGCAGCCAACATCAAAGGTGTGAACGGTGGTGTGGGTGGCAACGGCAACATGTGGCGTTGGCAGTCCCTGCAAGAATTCCAGTACCCCTTGGTGGAGTACTTGAGCGCTCAGAAGAACGTGCCGATATTCTTGGGTTTGGAATCGGTGGTGGCGGGTCACGAGCACACTTCAATGGGCATCATCACAGGCCAGATGCCGAGTTCGCTGGACAACGCCATCCTGCCCACGACGCCTGGCTACACGCCTCAAGGCAATGCCAATGCACTGGCCCAATGGAGCTATTGCTTTGACCGTGGCGACACCGACACCAGCCGTGGCAACACCACGGGCTCCACCACGGGCAACAACTGGAACTGCTCGGTCGCCGGCAGCTTGAACGCTGCAGACGCCAGCTGGAACGCCACCGCCCAGAAGCTGATGCCTTCTGGCGGCACGGGCACAGGCGTCAAGGGCCACAACAAGACCCTGGAAGCGCTGAAGTGGATGGTTGAGAAGCACGCCAACGGCAGCTACTATGTGCCCGCCCACCTTGAGCGCGCTGGCCCGTTCAACGCCGATGGCAACAACGGCTTCAACGTTGAGCACCTGCGCAACTTCAACAACACGGCGCCCAATGTGGCCTTTGGCTTCGAGACACAGCCTGGTCACGGCGCTTCGGCCAACCGTGGCGAGTATTCACCTCTGCGCAACAGCGGCTTCACCGGCTCGGCCACGAACGTCGACTCGGTGGGCGGCACGACCTACGGCGGCACGGGCGTTTACGGCTCGTTGATCGGCGGCGTGTGGGATGCCTTGTTGGGCGAAGGCCGCAACTTCTGGTTCTTTGCCAGCTCCGACTGGCACAACCGTGGCAGCTTTGGCCCGGATGACCGCCGTTCGACCCAGGATTTCTACCCCGGCGAATACCAGCGCAACTACACGATGGTTCGCAATGGCGCTGACAAGCTGCGTCCGCAAACCATCGTCGATGGCCTGCGCACTGGCAACAACTGGGCCTCCAGCGGTGCGGTGATCGACCGTCTGGCCTTCGTGGCCTGCGCGTCCTACCCGGGCCTTGGCGCGCGTTCCAACGCGTCGGTTGAAGCGCTAGCGACCTCTGCCGCCACGAGTAACACCGACATCACGGCCAGCGGCTGCGTCACCATGGGTGAAAAACTCGTGGTGCGCCCTGGTGCCGAAATCGTCGTCTCGGTGGTGGTGCGCGATCCTGCTGGCACGAACAACTCGCCGTACTCGTTCCCCAATCCGTCTCTGGCCCAGATTGGTGTCAGTCAGCCTTTGAACGCGCCGGTGCTGGATCACATTGATCTGGTCCGCGGCATGGTGAGCGGCTACAAGACACCAGGCGCGGCGGACTATTCGGGTGAGTGGCCACGCAACCTGAACTGGTTGAAGGCAGACGGCACGACGGTGGGCTTGTCGGCGGTGCCTGCTGCGGCCAAGAACACCACGGCGACCCTGCTGAAGACTTTCAGTGGCAGTGCCACCACGCCCTGGACGGCCTTCACTTCGGGTGTGGATGCCACGCAGTTCCTGAAGATGACTTACCGCATCCCGGCCGTGTCGGCTTCGCAGTACGTGCGCCTGCGCGGCTCCAACCTGCCGGCGGCCGTGCCTTATGAAACCGATGCCAGCGGTAACCCCATGGCCGACATTTATACCAATGCGGGCAACACCGCAATGCTGAAGATTCCGTGCACCACGACAGGTACCAATGTGCCGGTCAATGGTGCCAACTGGACGATCAGCTCTGGTGCCATTGACGGTTGCCCCGCTCATTTGCCTGTCGTGGGTGGCGTGAAGATGGTGGCTTATGACGTCGCGGCATGGTCCGACCTGTGGTTCTACAGCAATCCCATTTACATCCAGGTGAATGGGTCGACGCTGGTGGCTGGCGTCAACTGACCAGCCTTTGACAAGCCTGGGCACCCTCTTGATTGAGGGTGTTTTCAGCCCGCCACTCGGCGGGCTGAGTGTTTTGTCACATTGCTTTTGGACAATCCCATCATCGAAAGGTGAATTGAACATGAAGAACCAGAACATGGGTCGCCGCCAGGCGTTGCAGATTGGCTTGGGCCTGGGCGCTGCCCTGGTGATGCCCTCCGCCCGCGCGTGCGAGTTTTTCACGCCCACCTTGCGGGTCACGCACCCGTGGACACGGGTTTCGGTCAAGGACGCCACCACCGCCATCGTCTGCATGAAGATCGATCAGGTGAGCAAGCTGGATCGCCTGATTGGTGTTGAGACGCCCGTGGCCGAAGGTGCCGAAATCATCGGCATCGAGGGACGCTCCGGTGTGAACTTGCTGATCTTCCCGGGGCAGGAGTTGGTGCTGGGTGAGTCTGGCGTGCAACTGCGCCTGGTGAAGTTGACCCAGCCCTTGCTGATGGCCAGAACCTACGCCATGCGCCTTTATTTCGAAAAGGGCGGCGTGATGGATACCGAACTCAATGTTGATTACATGCCGGCCTGAATCTGATGAGTGCAGTAAAGAGTTCTGATTGGGTGCGTGAACCCCTCTTGCACTTCCTGGTGCTGGGCGGCCTGCTGTTTGCGGCTGACCACCACCTGGTCACCCGGACCGACGACCCTCACACCATCGTGGTGGGCGCCGCGGTTGACAAAGAGGCCCGCGACACCTTCAAGGCCACGCGCGGCCATGACCCCAGTGCGCCAGAGATGGCGGCTTTGCGCCGCGTCTGGCTCGACAACGAGGTGCTGTACCGCGAAGGGCTGTCGCTTCAAGTCGACAAAGGTGATATCGCGATCCGCGAGCGTGTGATCTTCAAGGCCCTGAGCGTGGTGGATGCGAACACCAAGTTGCCCCCCGTGGGCGACAAAGTGCTGCGCCAATGGTTCGACAGCCACCGTGCCAAGTACGACGAGCCTGCCCGCTTCGATTTTCAGGAAGCGGTGCTGTCGGGCGAAGCGTCTGAGGAAGCGGTTCGCGCTTTTGTCGCGGCCCTGAATGGCGGCACGCCTGGCGATGCCAACGCGGGGTTGCGCGTGTTCAAGGCGCGGCCGCTGTCCAACCTGGTGCAAAGCTATGGGGCCGACTTCGCCAAGGCGTTAGAGGCTGCGCCTGCTGGCGAATGGCGCACGCAGCAGTCCAAGGAGGGCTGGCGCGCGATCCGCCTCGATGCCATCAAGCACCCGCAGACGGCCAGCTTCGAGGCTTTGCGCGCGGTGGTGTTGCAGGATTGGACCGATGCGACCTTGTCTGAGCAACGCAGTGCGGCCGTGCGTGCGCTGGAGAAGAAGTACAAGGTCAAGTTCGAGGGATCGCCGACATGATGAGGCGTTGTCTGAACGGGTTGCTGGTGGGCCTGGCATTGCTGGCCAGCACGGCATCGGCCCATGAAATGAGCATGGCCGAAATGCAGGTGCGCGAGATGGCGCCCGGTGAGTTCCTGTGGCAGTGGACGGCCAGTGAGAAGGGCGCCGTGGCCGACGTCCTCAAGCCCATCTGGCCTGAAGGCTGCCAGGCCGAGTTGAACGTGCTGCACTGCGGTAAGTTGGGCATGCAAGGTACGCTCTCGGTGGAGGGCGTGGGCAAAGCCTATTCGGCCGCGCTCGTGAAGGTCTTCTGGCTCGACGGGCAGTCCCGCGTCTACACCTTGACCGCCGGGCAGCCCACGGTTCACCTCTATGGATCGGCCGAAGACCGGCGCGGCATGGGCGAGATCGCCACGGCGTATGTGGCTTTGGGTGTCGAGCACATCCTGGGTGGCATCGACCACCTGCTGTTCGTGGTCGGCTTGCTCTTCCTGGTGGGCTTCAACCGCCGATTGCTGTGGACCATCACAGCCTTCACGGTGGCTCACAGCCTGACCCTGGCATTGAGCGCGCTGGGTTTGCTGGCGCTGCGCTCGCCGCCAGTCGAGGCGTTGATCGCGCTGTCCATCGTGCTCGTCGTCGTCGAGGCCCTGCACCGCAAGCAGACCATCGCCAAGCGTTGGCCCGCGCTGGTGGCTTTCCTGTTTGGCTTGGTGCATGGCCTGGGCTTTGCCGGCGCGCTGAAGGAAATCGGCTTGCCCGAGAGCCACCTGTTGATCGCCTTGCTGACCTTCAACGTGGGTGTCGAGATCGGCCAGTTGATGACGGTGGCGGCGGCTTGGGCATTGTGGCGCGCCGTGTCGCGTTGGCCGTCGGTGTCGCTGGCCCGCACCGCGGCCTTGTATGGCATCGGCACCATGGCGGCGTTCTGGGCCTGGTCGCGTGTGGCCGCCATTTTTGCTTGATTTGGATTGCTTCCATGGACGAGGTCATCAGCCTGTTTCCCACGCCTTTTCTGCGGGTGCCCGGCGCCTTGCCGCCTCCACTGGTGAAGGGGCTGCTGCAACATTTCAGTGGCTTGGCGGTGCAGGACAACAATTCGTCCTCTCAGCTCTCGCACACGCAGATGCTGCGGCCCAGCGACAGTGCATTGCTGGTGGAGGCCGCCACGCGGATCACGCCCAAGCTGAGCGAGCTCGGTGCCTTGTTGTTTGGCGAGCGCATGGGTTGGTCGGTCAAGGAGATGTGGGTCAACCTGCTGGACACCGGTGGGCGACAGGCCATGCACAACCATGCCAACAGCTTCATCTCGGGCGTGGTGTACCTCACGCCCACGCACGACTCGGCACGCACCATCTTCATGAAATCACCCGGCGGATCGGACTACTCGTTCAAGAACGACCATGCCGGCATCGCGACCGGCCCCTTCAATGCCGAGAAGTGGATCAGCCCCATGCCGCAGCCTGGTGACATGGTGCTGTTTCCCAGCTACCTGATGCACGCCGTGCCGCCCAACGAAGGCGAGCGGCGCGTCACCATGGCGTTCAATGCCATCCCCGTGCGTTTGGACTCCTGGGGTTATGGCATCCAGTTCAGCGACTGACGTGGGTTTCGTCCGGCGACAAGGGGCTGCCCGGCTCCTGATGATGGCCTCTGGCTTGGCAGGCCTGGGCTACCAGATCGTGTGGACACAGCAGTGCGCGCTGTGGCTTGGTCACGAGTCTGCGGCCGTGCTGGCCGTGGTGACGGCGTTTTTTGGCGGCCTGGCCTTGGGGGCCTTGCTCATGGGACCGCGCATCGAGCGCAGTGGGCATGCCGTGCGTTGGTACGCGGCGTGCGAAGTCGTCATCGCCGCTTGGGGGCTGGTGCTGCTGGTGGTGATGGCGCCCTTCAGCACCTGGCTGCTCAACCTCACGGGCGTGCAACCCACACCCTTGTGGCAATGGTGGCTGGCGTTCAGCGGTACCTTCTTGCTGCTTCTGCCGGCCACGGCCGCGATGGGTGCCACGCTGCCGGCGATGGAGCGGGTGACATCGCAGATGCACGTGGGCCAGCGCTCCATCGCGGCGCTGTATGCCAGCAATACCTTCGGCGCGGTGCTGGGCGTGTTGGGGGCCACGTTCTGGCTGGTGCCTGAGCTTGGCTTGATGCGCACGGCCATCGTTTGCGTTGCGCTCAATGTGCTGTGCGCGGGCGCGGCGCTCCTTGTCTTTTCGGCGCATGGTGAGCCGCCAAGCGATCCAGCTCGGTCGGCCTTGCCCGTCGCGCACGGCGCACGGGGCACCTTGCTGCGCCTGGCCATGGCCGGGCTGCTGGGCATCGGCTACGAGGTACTCGTCGTGCGGGTGCTCAGCCAGGTGGCCGAGGACACGGTCTACACCTTTGCCATGCTGCTGGCCGTGTACTTGGTCGGCACGGCATTGGGGGCTGCGGCCTACCAGCGTTGGCTTGCCCGCGCGGTCGATGCGGACCGGTTGGCCGACCGCCTGCTGTCCGCCTTGGCCATGGCCTGCCTCCTGGGCACGGCCAGCCTGTGGGCGGCCGAGTGGCTTCAGGCCTGGGTGCTGCAAGCCGGGGGCGGTGAGGGCATGGCGCTGGCCATTGGTGCAGAAGCGGTCTTGGCACTGATGGCCTTCGGTCTGCCCACGCTTGTGATGGGCGCCTTGTTCAGCCACCTCAGCGCCAGCGCTCGTGCGGCTGGCGTCAGCTTTGGGCGCGCATTGGGCGTCAACACGCTGGCCGCGGCCTTGGCCCCGCCGCTGTTTGGCGTTTTGTTGGCACCGATGCTGGGCCCCAAGCTGGTCCTGCTGGGGATCGCGTCGGCGTACCTGCTGCTGGGCACGCGGCGAGCCTGGCTCACGCCATGGGTTTGGACCCCTGCAGTGGCCGCGCTGGCGATGACCATCTGGGCGCCCCCATTGGCCTTCATCACGGTGCCGGAAGGCGGCCACGTCGTCAGCTACCGCGATGGCGTCATGGCCGCTGTCAGCGTGGTGGAAGACGCCGAGGGTGTGGCGCGCTTGCGCATCAACAACCGGCAACAAGAGGGCAGCACCTCCTCGCGGCTGGTCGATGCTCGCCAGGCCCTGCTGCCACTGCTGTTGCACCCGTCGCCGCAGCGGGCTCTGTTCCTGGGTTTGGGCACCGGCGTCACCTCCCGCTCTGCGGCCCAGGACCCGCGCTTGCAGGTGGACGTGGTGGAGCTGCTGCCCGAAGTCATCGAGGCCTCTCAGCACTTCAAGCGCGTGTTCGACGGCGAGGGGCCTGCTCCGCCGATCAACGTGATGGCGGCCGACGCCCGCCGCTATGTGCGGGCCAGCCATCAAACCTATGACGTGATCGTGTCGGACAACTTCCAACCCGCGCGCAGTGGCTCGGGTGCCTTGTACACGGTGGAACACTTTCGCGCGGTTCGCGAGCGCCTGGCCGAGGGCGGGGTGTTTTGCCAATGGTTGCCTTTGCACCAACTGGACCTCGCCACCCTGCGCAGCATCGTGAAGTCCTTCACCACGGTCTACCCGGGCGCCTGGGCCATCCTGGCCAGCAACAGCCTTGAAACGCCCGTGATCGGTTTGGTGGGGCGGGCTGATGGGGGCGGTTTCGACCCTGCACTGTTGCGACAGCGCCTGGCCGCCAGCCAGATGCCCATCCCGCCTGCCGCCTTTGGCATCGAAGACGAGTTTGCCTTGCTGGGCAGCATGGTGGCCGGCCCGAAGGCGCTGGCGCATTTTGCGGGCGAGGCGGCTGCCAACACCGATGATGTGCCGGTGGTGACTTACCGCGCGCCACGCATCACCTACGCGCCTGACTCGTTGCCGCGAGACCGGCTGATCGCCTTGCTGAACGAGCTGTCCGTCATGCCGGAAGAGGTGTTTGATGCCGCCGCCGACCAGGCCTGGTCCGATCGCATGGCCGCCTACTGGGCGGCGCGCACCCAGTTCATCGTGGCCGGCAGGGCAGTGCGGCCTGCAGGCAATGTGCAGGACATGCTCTCCCAGGTCCGCGAGCCCTTGTTGTCCGTGCTGCGCACCAGCCCCTATTTCCGCCCGGCCTACGATCCGCTGCTGCGCATGGCGGGCGCCTTGTCTGCGGGCGGCGATGTGCCCGCTGGCCGCGCGCTGCTCACCGAGTTGGCCCGCGTGCAACCCGACCGACCGGAAGCCGCCCAAGCCTTGGCCCAAATGCCCGACGCACGACCTTGAGGCGCTGCCCGCACCCTTAGTCGGATGCCGCGAGCTTCGGCGAGGTGGTCGACAAAACCCGCTCCGGGTTCATCAGATTGCAAGGGTCAAGGGCCTGCTTGATGGCGTGCATCATGCCCATGGCCACCGCTGATTTGCGCCGCGCGAGCTCATCGCGCTTGAGCTGGCCAATGCCATGCTCGGCCGACAGCGTGCCCCCCAGTTGCAAGGCCGTGTCGTAGACCAGTCGGTTGACCTCGGCCTCGTGTT
>NZ_JACMNS010000051.1 GCF_014378415.1 Aquabacterium sp. | reverse complement strand
TCCACATCCGGGATCATGCGCAGCCAATTTTGCTTGTAGAGTTCGCGCGCCTGCGCCGGGATGTCAGAGGCCGGGAACTGCAAGTGGAGATAAGAAGGCACGTCGCTCGCCTTGGCTTCTGCCAAGACCCGACCGTGCCCATCTTTGCCAAACGCATAGACGACAACGCGGTCGCAACCGGTCAACTCCCTGACTTCGCGCACGGCGACTTCGTGCAGCTCGGGCAACCCATTTGCAGCTTACAGTCTGCGCAGCGCGCGCGCCAGCAAGTGGTCGTTTTTATCAACCGGCGGAACAAAGCGTTCCAGCTCTAGAACAACCAGGAGGTCGGCGCGGTACACGCAAGCGTGATGCAGCACGCCGTTCAACACCAGAGGACGTGGCTCGTTCATGTCGAAGGTTGTCGGCGGATGCAACGCTTCTGCGAAGCCCGCTGCGTCGTCGGGCTCTAGCCATTCGGCCAGCGAGCAACCAAGGATGTCCTCCACTCTTCGACCCAGGAGAGCAGAGACGTTGTCACTCGCATGTTGAAGCACGAACGTTCGGGCATCAAATGCAAACAGCCAACCATGAGGTTGAATGGCCCCAGGTATGCGGATGGGTTCATCCTCGCAACGGGCGAGTTCAAGGTCGGACACGGTGTTCGTAAGCATGTTTGCTCCGCAGCATGGGCGACAATTGAATGGCTGGCGCAGTGTAGTCTTCGAGCATCAAACTTGCTTGCCTCACCATGACGGAAGTCTTACTTCAGCCTTGTCAAATGACACCAAACCTCTCTGAACGGCTTCGCTCGGAAACGCGAACCTTGCATGCAACCGCAGAGAGCACGCCGATCATGCGCAGCTTGCTTCGCTGCGAAATCGATGAGACCCGCTACGTTGCGCTGCTGTCCAACTTGTTGATGATCTATTCGGCACTCGAGCCGGCATTGGACCGAAACGCTGCCCATCCGGTCCTGTCGCGCATCGCCCATCCGGCAATTCGGCGGGCAGCGGCTTTGCGCGCGGATCTCTCGGCACTCAAGGGCGGCGATTGGCGCGAGTCAGATGCCATCGTTTCGGCAACGGTGGCGTATGCAAAACGGATTGAAGCGATCGACCTTGCCTGCCCGCAATTGCTCTTGGCGCATGCCTATGTGCGCTACCTGGGTGATTTAAGTGGCGGCCAGGTTCTCAAGCGCGTTGTCAGCTCGAACCCCATGTTGAAAACCCCAGTGCCGGTGGCGTTCTACGACTTTGGCGATGCAACGACGACCGCCTCGTTGGCCAAGACGTTCCGCACCGGTTTGGCGTCCGTTGTGCTGTCGCCACTTGATGAAGATGCTGTCGTGGCCGAGGCGAAACTCGCCTTTGAACTCCACATCACGCTGTTCAACGAGTTGTAGCAAAGTACAGCCTGCGCCTTGCCCCACATGAGCCACCCGTCCATTTCGCCATCGCCCGCCCCCGCCCCAGTCCTCCTGGACGTGGTGTGCCTGTGCGCGGCCTGGTGCGGCACTTGCGGCGAGTACGAGGCCTTGTTCAAGGCGCTGCAAGCGGCTTTGCCCGAGCACCGCTATCGCTGGATCGACATCGAGGATGAGTCCGACCTGGTGGGCGACATCGATGTCGAGACCTTTCCCACGCTGTTGGTGGCCCGGCAGGGGCAGGTCTTGTTCGCGGGGCCGGTGCTGCCGCGCTTGGCCGATGCGCAACGCTTGATTGAATCGTTGTTGGTCAGCACGGCCGCATCGCCTGTGGCAGGCAGCCTGCCCGTCGACCAGCTTCAGGCCTACGAGGCACTGGCCCGCGCGTTACGGGCTTGAAGCCAAGCCCGTCAGATCATCGCGGCAAACTCGGTGCCCAGCCACTCGTGTGAGGTGTCCGGTGGCGTCCAGCCGCGCACCCAGTTGGCGAACAGATCGGCGGGCATGGGGCGCGAGATCAAAAAGCCCTGAGCCTCGTCGCAAGACAGGCCGGCCAGCAGCTTCCAGGACTTGGCGTTTTCGACGCCTTCAGCCACCACGGTCAGACCCAGGTTGTGGGCCAGGTCCACCGTCGATCGCACAATTTTGGCGTCTTGCAGATCGCTTTCCATGTTCATCACAAAAGACTTGTCGATCTTCAATTCGTCCACCGGCAGGCGCTTCAGATAAGCCAGCGATGAGTAGCCGGTGCCGAAGTCGTCGATGGACAGTTTCAGGCCCATGGCGTGCAGCTTGTTCAGGGTGACGAGCGCGCGCTGCGGGTCGTCCATGATGGCGCTTTCGGTGATCTCCATCACCATCATGCTGGGGTTGACGCCGTGCTGGCTGAGCAGTTTGTCGAGCTTGTTGGGCAGCTCCTGGTCCATCAGGTCGCGGGTGGACAGGTTGACGGAGATTTTCAGGGGCATGCCCGCGTCGCTGAGCGATTTGCTGACGATGGCCGCCTGCTCGGTGATCCAGGCGGTGAGCACGCGCACAAAGCCGGTTTGCTCGGCGAAGGGGATGAAGCGCATGGGCGGGACGATGCCGCGCGTGGGGTGCTCCCAGCGCATCAGGGCTTCGGCGCCGATGCACTGGCCGGTGTGCAGGCTGATCTTGGGTTGCAGGTACAGGCGCAGCTGGTGGTTGTCGACGGCGTAGCGCAACTCGCTCAGCAGGGTCAGCGATTCTTCGCTGGTCGAATCAAGGCCCGGGTGGTAGGTGACCGTGCCGGCTTGCTGCTGCTTGGCCGCGTACATGGCCACTTCGGCGCGGCTGAGCAGGGTGTCGGCTTCCACGCCATGCTCGGGCGCGCTGGCGATGCCCACGCCGGCGCTCAGGTCCACCGTGTGGTCGTCCAGGGTGATGGGTCGCTCAAAGGCGCGCAGGATGCGTTGCGACATCGGGTAGGCCTTCTGCGCATTGGTGTTCTGCAGCAGGATGGCGAACTCGTCGCCGCCCAGGCGCGCCAGCACATCGCGCTCGCCCAGCACTTCACTGGTCAGGCGCTCGGCCACGGAGCGCAGCAGGCGGTCGCCAAAGCGGTGGCCCAGCACGTCGTTGACGTGCTTGAAGCGGTCCATGTCCAGCAGCAACACGGTGCAAGGGGTCTGGTCTTCCTTGGCGCGCACGATGGCCTGGCGCAGGTCGTGGCGGAACTGTTCGCGGTTGGGCAGGTCGGTCAGCGCATCCTGGTACGCCAGGCGGCGGATCTCGCCTTCGCGGGTCTGGATGGCCTGGCGCATGGTCTCGAAGGATTGGGCCAGCTCGCCGATCTCGTCACTCGAGGACATTTTCACCTCGGCGCCATAGTCGCCCCGCTCCAGTCGGCGGGCCGAGTTGGACAGGATGCGCAGCGGCGTGGTGATGCGCCGCGCGGTGACGTAACTGCCAAAGCCAAACACGGCCACGCCGACGGCACTCAGCAGCAGCAGGGTCAGCTTCAACTCCATGTAGGGCGCCAGGGCCTGGTCCACCGAGCGCATCAGCAAGGCGGTGACGGGCGGCTGGCCCGGTGAGCCAGGCAGGATGAGCTGGTGACCGCTGTACTCGGCGTTGGCCACCTGCAAGGTCAGACCGCTGTTGTCATCACTGGTGGGCCGCGTCCAGGCCGTGGCCAGCGCGAGCCAGTCCTTGGCCTCCAGCGTCGCCAGGCTCACGCTCCAGTCGCCATCGGGCTTGCGCAGCAGCAGTGACACGTCCAGGCCCGACAGGCCTTTCATGTCGGACAGCAGCTTCTCGCCAATCGGGAAACCCATGCCCACCCAGCCAATGATGGCGGGCGCGCGCACGGGCACGGCGACGATCTGGTAGGGCTGACCGTCGATGATTTCGACCTGGCGCTGGTCGGAGCCGGCGGCCACGGACTGGCGCGCGTAGCGCTGCACGGCGGCCACGAAATGGTCGGGCGATTTGATGGTGCTGGCGCGCACATTGAACTGGGCGTCGGTGAACACGGCGGCACTGGCCTTGATGCGGTCACCGTGGTTGATCAGGGCCGATTGCAGCGTCTCTTGATCGCCCGTGGCCACCGCCGAGCGAAAGCCGTAGTCGGCCGACAGCACGCGCGTGGCCTGGGCCAGGTTGTCGGCGTTCTGGCTCAGCAGGCGCAGGAACACCTTCTCGCCGGTCAGTAACTCGGTGTGGATCGAGGCCCGCGCATTGCGGTCAATGCTGTCTTGAATGAACCAGTAGCTGACGGCCTGCACCACGATCAGCAAGCCCAGATAGACCGCAACGATGCGGGCCTGCAGGCGACGTGGGTTGATGAAGGCGGGCAGCATGAGGATCAGCGAGGACTGTGGGGCTCAGTGCACCAGAGTTTGAGGGCTTCGGACAGCCAGGCGCCGCTGGTGGGGGCGGGCGTGGCCACGGCTCTGCCGGTGTGGCTGGTGGTGGCGGGTGACGAGGCCAGGCCTTTCGAGTGTGCGCTCGTGGGGGCCCTGCTGTGGGCATCGACTTGATCGAACCGCTGCTTCATACCGCGCCTCATTGCTCCATGGATCTTTATCCGACCCAAGGAATATCGGCATTGGCGGGGAAGTCTTGATGGGCTTGAGCGTGGTCATGGCGGTGCAGCGCCCCTTCAATTCGTGATTGCAGTCACGCAACGGTGCTTGGCGGTGGGTTTGAAGTGATGGCGAGCAGTTGCTGGTCCAGGATCTGGAAAAGGTTCTGAGTGGCCTTTTCGTCAGTTTCGTCGTTTTGAAAGGCGACTGTGAAAAACAATTTGCCGCCCAGGTTGACCAGGGCCAGCAGCAGGGCGGTGCTCAAAGTGGCAGGCCAGCATTCGGTCAGGCGCACCTGGGCATCAGGCGGGTGGATCGAATCGAGGTTGCCCAGGTTGGTGAAATGGCAGCTCAGCACCGGCAGCGAGCCTTTGGCCTTGGACTGGACGATCAGGTGGCTGTACAGGGTGCGGCCCATCAGGGGCAGCCACTCGTAGGCGATCAAGGGCAGGGCGTATTCCCGGCGCGCGTAGCGGGACAGGTGGTCCTTGACCTGCGCCTCGACCGATTCGACCTGGGCGGCCAGGGTGGGCTGGTGCTGGGACCGCACCGTGAACGACGACACAAAGTTGCCGAACTCGGGTTGCTGTCCCTTGGGAAAGTAGCGCCGCAGATCAACCGAAATGCGGACAGCGGCCACGGCCTGCGGGTTGTCGGGCTCCAGGGCCAGGAAGGCGTTGGCCAGCAGGGCGACGACCAGGTTGTTGACCGTGGTGCCGGTTTGCTTGGCCAGCAGGCGCAGCTGGTCGGAGGTGGCGGGCAGCTCGTGGTAGCGCACGCTGGTGGTGGTGTAGCGCTCGCTGCGCCGGCTGGCCAGGGTGATGATCTTCTGGCCTTGGCTGCTGCGCGCATCGCGCCGTCCGTTGCGCCACCAGCCGGCGATGCTGGCGGGCCATTGCGTCCACTTCACCGGCGTGACGGCGGCCACCATGCTGGACGACTCCAGCGGGAAGGGGGCAATGGGGTGACCGCTGAGGCGGCCCATGAGGGCGGTGAGCATTTGCAGCACCGAGCGGCCATCGCCGATGAGGTGGTGCACTGAAAACACCAGCATGGGCGTTTGCGCATGCGGGATGAAACGGGCCCGCCAGGGCAGGCCGCGCTCCAGGGAGACGGCTTCGTTGAGGATCTCGCTGTGGAATTTCTCGAGGGCGGCGCGGTCATTGACGTCGATGCCGTGTTGCACCCGGTAGGCGTCGTTGAAGCGCTGGTCCAGCCACAGGTCGTCGGGCAGGATGCGCAGCTGGTAGGTGAAGGCGGTGGGCACGACCACGCCGCGCAGGCGCGGAAAGGCGGTGGTCAGCTCGCGCAGGGCCTGACGCAGCAGGGCTTCGTCAACCGGCCGGTCGAAGCGCAACATGAAGGGCATGTTGATCGGCCCCAGGTAGCCCTCGCCAGCCCAGTACAAATGCTCGGATCGGTTCAATGGAACCAGGGCGCCATCGCTCAAGGGAGGTCTTTCTTTGAATGCAGGTCGTTCCGCAATATAACAAGCAGGCCGCAGGGATGGCGTGCGGATTTTCCAGCGCAACCACGGCCTGTTCAGGCGATGGTGCGCCGCACCACGGTCAGGTCTGCGGCGCCATTTGGCGGCACAGCATGAGGGCCAGGCGGCGCAGGGCCTCCCAGGGGTCTTCGGGCCACTGGGGGTGGCGCAGGCCTTTGACGATGCCATCGACCGTGCTGGCGGCGGTCACCAGGCGGGCCAGGTTGGGGGCCTTCAGGCGCGGCAGCACGCGTTCGAACAGGCGCTCGCGCGGGCCCCAGATGCGCTGCTCGCGCAGCACCATGGGCAGGGGCTTGCCGGCATCCAGCGCGGCGCGGCTGCGGTGCAGCGCCATGATTTCTTCGGACAGGGCCCAGTGCACCAGCACGGCGGCTTCGCCCTCGGCGTGCAGGCCGTCGATCATGCGCAGGGTGCGTTGCACCTGGCCCGACAGCACCGCGTCGCTGAGCTTGAAGACATTGAAACGGGCGACATCGACCACGGCCTCTTCGATCTGCTCGAGGCTGATCGGGCCGCGTGGGTAGAGCAGGCCCAGCTTGGCGACCTCTTGATGGGCGGCCAGCAGGTTGCCCTCGACCCGGTCAGCAAAGAAGCCCAAGGCGCGCTGGCCAGCCTCGCCGGGCTCGACCTGCTGGCCTTGGGCGGACAGGCGTTGCGCGATCCACAGTGGCAGGGCGTTGCGCTCAATCGGGTCGCAGCGCAGGGTCACGCCCGCGGTGTCGAGCGCGGTGAACCAGGCGCTGGTGGTTTGCGTTTTGTCCAGGCGGGGCAGGGTGATGACGGTCAGCACGCTGTCGTCGTCGGCATGGCGCGCGCAATAGCTTTGCAGCGCGACCGAGCCGTCCTTGCCGGGCTTGCCGGACGGGATGCGGATCTCGATCAACTGCTTGTCGCCGAACAGGGACATGGCGCTGCCCGCGCCCAGCAGGCTGGACCAGTCGAAATAAGCGCCCGAGACCGTGTGCACCTGCCGCTCGGTGTAGCCCGCCACGCGGCCGGCGGCGCGGATGGTGTCCAGCGCTTCTTGGGCGAGCAGGGGCTCGTCGCCATAGACGGTGTAGAGGGGCTTGATGCCGCTGGGCCCCACCTTGTTCAGGTGGGCGGCCAATTGTTCCAGGCGCAGTTGCATGCCAGGCTCAGCGGGCCAGTTGCTCGGGCCGGACCACGGCCAGGCGGCGCATGACCTGCTGGACGATGTCGGTCTGCATGGCGCGGTGCATGGCGGCCGACTCGTCAATCTTGGCCAGGGCGTCTTTCTCGTTGTAGGGCAGGTCGTTGGTCAGCAGCAGTTCGATCGGGGCGATCAACGGGCTGCCATCGGCGCGGGTGAGCTGGAACTTGAAGCGGGTGCGCAGCGACAAGTCACGCACCTGGCTGAAGGCCGTGATCGAGGCGACGGCCTGTTCGCGCGTGTCCGACAGGGCCGCCAGCACGACGTGCGAGCTGAGGACCCGGGGGCTGGACGCGGCGATGTTGGCCGGCACGTTTTGCTGCGCGGCGGCAGCAGCGGTGCTTTCCACCACGGACACGCCGGCATCTTCTAGCGCCTTGGCCAGTTCGCTGGCCAGTGGCGAGTTGGCGGCAAAACCGGTCAACTGTACGCTCTTGAACGCCAGGTTGGGCGCGTGGCGCAACTCGAAGCCGCAGCCGCTCAGGCCCACGGCAGCGCTGGTGGCCAAGGTCAGCAGGGACAGGGTAAAAGTGCGGCGGTTCATGCTGGGCACCTTACACCACCACGTTGACCAGGCGGCCGGGCACCACGATGATCTTCTTGGGCGGCTTGCCTTCGCTGAACTTGGCCACGTCTTCGCTGGCCAGGGCGGCGGCTTCGATGGCGGCTTTGTCGGCCGTGGCGCTGACTTTGATGGAGCCGCGCAGCTTGCCGTTGACCTGCAGCATCAGCTCGATCTCGTCTTGCACCAGGGCGGATTCGTCCACGCCGGGCCAGGCCACGTCCAGCAACTCGCCACAGCATTCGGCGTAGCCCAGATCCGTCCACAACACGTGGCTGATGTGCGGGCACACGGGCGAGAGCAGGCGCAGCATGATGCTGACGCATTCGGCCAGCGCGGCGCTGTTCTCAGGTGTGGCGGGCAGCTTGGCGGCTTCCAGCGTGTTCAGCATCTTCATGAGCGCCGACACCACGGTGTTGTACTGCATGCGCTCGTAGTCGTAATTGGCCTGGCGCAGGATGGCGTGGATCTCGCGGCGCAGCGTCTTGGCTTCATCTGAAAATGTCACGGACTGCGTGCGGTCCACGGCAAAGCCAGGCTTGATCAGATCGGTGTTGCGCGTCACGAAGTTCCACACACGCTTGATGAAGCGGTACGCGCCTTCCACGCCGGAGTCGTTCCATTCCAATGTTTGTTCAGGCGGCGAGGCAAACATGACGAACAGGCGGGCCGTGTCAGCGCCGTACTGCTCGATCAGCTCTTGCGGGTCCACGCCATTGTTCTTGGACTTGGACATGGTGCCGATGCCGCCATAGTCCACCAACGACCCATCGGCCAGGAGCTTGGCGCCAGTGACGACCTTGCCGCTGGCGTCCATGATGTTCTCGACCTCGTGCGGCCAGAAGTACTCCACGCCGCCTTGCGCGGTCTTGCGCGAGTAGATGTGGTTGAGCACCATGCCTTGCGTCAGCAGCTTCTTGAAGGGCTCGTCCACCTTGGTCAGGCCCAGGTCGCGCATCACCTTGGTCCAGAAGCGCGCATACAGCAAATGCAGGATGGCGTGTTCGATGCCGCCGATGTACTGGTCCATGCCGCGGTTGCCTGCAGCGTTGGCCGCGCCCATCCAGTACTCGGTGCGCTCGTCCACCATCTGGGTCGCGTTGTCCGGCGCCGTGTAGCGCAGGAAGTACCACGACGAATCCACGAAGGTGTCCATGGTGTCGGTTTCGCGCTGGGCCGGCTTGCCGCACTTGGGGCAGCCCACGTTCAGGAAATCGGGGCGCAGCTTGAGCGGGTTGCCGCTGCCATCGGGCACCACGTCTTCGGGCAACACGACGGGCAGATCCTTCTCGGGCACGGGCACGGGGCCGCAATCACCGCAGTGGATGATGGGGATGGGGGTGCCCCAGTAACGCTGGCGGCTGATGCCCCAGTCGCGCAGGCGCCAGGTGGTTTTCTTCTCGCCGATGCCTTGGGCCGACAGCAGTTCGGCTACCTTGCTCACGGCCTCTTTGTGGCTCAGGCCGTCGAGCGCGCCGCTGTTGACGCAGGTGGCGCGTTGCTTGTCGCCGTACCAGTCTTGCCAGCCATCAAGGTTGAAGCTTTCGCCTTCGGCTTGAATCACTTGCTTGATCGCGATGCCGTACTTCTTGGCGAACTCGAAATCACGCTCGTCGTGCGCGGGCACGCCCATCACAGCGCCATCGCCATACGACATCAGCACGTAGTTGCCGACCCAAACTTCGATCTGCTCGCCGGTTAGCGGGTGCTGCACGAACAAGCCCGTGGCCTGGCCCTTTTTCTCTTGCGTGGCCAGCTCGGCCTCGGTGGTGCCGCCGGTCTGGCACTCTTCGATGAAGGCTTGCAGCTTGGCATTCGACGCGGCCGCGTGCGTGGCCAGCGGGTGCTCTGGCGCCACGGCGCAGAAGGTCACGCCCATGATCGTGTCGGCGCGCGTGGTGAAGACCCACAGCTGGCCGTCGTTGATCAAGGCACCATCCTTGCCCGCGATGTCATGCTTGAACGCAAAGCGCACGCCCTCAGACTTGCCGATCCAGTTCTCCTGCATCACGCGCACGCGCTCGGGCCAGCCCGACAGGTAGTTTGGGTCTTCCGGGTTGGCCACCGCGCTCAGCAATTCGTCGGCGTACTTGACGATGTTCAGGTAGTAGCCCGGGATCTCGCGCTTTTCAACCGCCGCGCCTGAGCGCCAACCCTTGCCGTCGATCACTTGTTCGTTGGCCAGCACGGTCTGGTCCACCGGGTCCCAGTTCACGGTTTGCGTGCGGCGCTCGGCGATGCCTGCTTCCAGCATCTTCAAAAACAGCCACTGATTCCATTTGTAATACGAAGGCTGGCAAGTGGCGATCTCGCGGCTCCAGTCGATGGCCAGGCCCATCGCCTTCATCTGCTTCTTCATGTAAGCGATGTTGTCGTAGGTCCATTGCGCGGGCGGCACCTTGTTCTTGAAGGCGGCGTTCTCGGCGGGCAGGCCGAAGGCGTCCCAGCCCATGGGCATCAGCACGTTGTGGCCGTTCATGCGCAGGTGGCGCGTGAGCATGTCGTTGATCGTGTAGTTGCGCACGTGGCCCATGTGCAGCTTGCCACTGGGGTAGGGCAGCATGGAGCAGGCGTAGAAGGGCTTTTTGGTCTTGTCTTCGGTGACGCGGTAGGCGTCGCGCTCGTTCCAGTGCTGCTGGGCACGGGCCTCAAGGGCGCGCGGGTCGTAGGTTTGGTTTTCGGCTGAATCGCTCATGGGGGGCACCGGCAAGACAAGATCAGGCTGGCAGCCCCATTTTTTGCATGAGGGGGCTCCAGCCTGTGAAAAGGGGAATTCCGGGATTATAAGAAGTGGGCGCCGCTCGGACGCAGGTCGGCCAGTGTCAGTGCGGCCTTGACGGTGTCGCTGAGCTCGTGGTGCGCATCAATGAAGCGGTTGTAGCGTTCGGCCGTGGTGACGATGTAGGGGCCACCGTCGTCCAGTGTCTTGATCTGCACGCCCGCAGGCATGGCCGGTAGGGGGCGCCACGCCTCGCGGATCGCCGTTGCCTGGACTCAAGGCGTTCAGACGCAGACTGTCGGCATCGGTGGGGACGCGTGTCAAAGCGTCCTTCGGCCCCAGAAAATGCCACTGCGTCCCGGCCGGGCAGTGCGGCTGGATGGCCTGCAGGAAGTCGCACAGCCTTTGCGCGCACGATTGCGCATCTTGGCCGTCCTTGTTGGGGGTGCGCCAAAAGCAGGACAGCTGGTAGTCGGGGGCTTGGTCTTTTGAGTAAGAGTGCATAGGGTGCCGCGAAGAATTCTGATAAAGTCTTCACCTCAGGGGTGAATATTTTATATAAAAATGCAGGTTCGATTTGTCACGGACAAGCTCAAGAAGACTTGCGAATCAAAACCAGAGCGTACGCGTCGCTTTGGTAGGCCGACCGCAGACAAGCTCAAGAGCCGCCTTGATGACCTGGATGCCGCCTTCAGCATAGAGGATCTGCGCCATTTGCCTGGCCACTGGGAAGAGCTGAAGGGTGACCGCCATGGGCAGTTTTCTTGTCGTTTGGCCGCTGGATTGCGGCTCATTGTTCAGCCCACACGCCAGCCGCCGCCCTGCAAACCTGATGGGGGGCTTGATTGGCGATCCATTGACGACGTGACCGTGATTGAAGTGGTGAACTACCATGATTGATGAAAACCTGATTTACCAGCCGGTAGAAGTTTCCCCACCTGGCGACACCTTGCGAGACCTGATGGACGAACGCGCTTTGACCCAAGTGGAGTTGGCGCGGCGGCTGGGTCGTCCTGTCCAGGCTGTGAACGAAATCATGGCGGGCAAGAAAGAGATCACCGAAGACACCGCCTTGGAGCTTGAGCGTGTGCTGCAGGTGCCTGCGCACTTCTGGTTAGCCCGCGAAGCGCGTTACCGTGAGTACCTGGCCCGTTTGCGCGATGCGCAAGGCCGCAAAGCACACATCCCTTGGCTTGAACGCTTCCCCATCAAGGCCTTGCAAGCGGCGGGTATGTTACCCGCGGGGCGTTTGAGCAGCCGCTTCAAAGAGCAGTTGGTGGATGACCTGGTGCGCTTCTTTGGCGTGGCCTCGCCCGAGGGTTGGGAGGCGCATTACGACAAGATGCAGGCGCAGTTTCGTCGCGCCAAGCCGCAACAGCAAACTGATGCCGCCGCCATCACCGCCTGGTTGCGGATGGGGGAGTTGGCCGCGACCCGTTTGCAAACGGCCGACTACTACGCCGCAACGCTGGAGGCTCATTTGCCCGCTATGCGGGCACTCAGCTTGAGCAGTCCGGCCGAGATCAGCGCGGGCTTGACCCGCTTGTGCTCGCAGTCGGGTGTGGCCTTGGTGTTTGTGCCAGCCTTGCCTGGCACCCATGTGTCGGGCGTGGCCCGCTGGGTCGGTGGCAAGCCCTTGATCCAGTTGTCTTTGTTGGGCAAGTGGAATGATGGTTTCTGGTTCAGCTTCTTTCACGAAGTGGGGCACATCCTCAAGCATCCGACCCGCGCCGTGTTTCTGGACGACGCCTCGTCGGGTGATGCGATCCAGTCCGCCGAAGAGCAAGAAGCGAACCGCTTCGCCACCGATGTGCTCATCCCGCGTGCACGGCAGGCAGAGCTGGCCAGCTTGCCGCTCAACCAGGCCAGCGTGGTCGCCTTTGCGCAATCGTTGGGTGTCCACCCAGGCATTGTGGTGGGCCAGTTGCAGCACCGCCAATTGATCAACTGCAGCCACCCTTTGAGCCAGCTCAAAGCCCGCTACACGATTCAACCCAACCATGCCAACCCTTGACAGCAGGCTACGCACGCCGACCAAGGTACTCTGAGGCGGACAAGCACCGGGCAGTCGAACATTGCATCCAGCTACGCCTCGGCCATCAATGATGCGGGCCAGGTGGTGGGTCGTGCCGATCGGGCCGTCGGCTTGACGCGCGCATTTGCCACAGGTGTCGGCGGTGTTGGCATGTCCGATCTGGGCACCCTGGGCGGCAGCACCAGCGGCGCGACAGGGTTCAACAACCTGGGTCAGCTCGTCGGCTATGCGGTGGCCGCAGACGGCAATACCTGCAGGTTTTCTGCAGCTTCGGCAGGCGCGCCGCTGGTCAACCTGGGCTCCTTTTCCAATGGGCGGGGCAGCACGCCCACCAGTTTAAGCGGCGCCAATGCCGTGAATGACTCGGGCAAGGTGGTGGGCAGCGCCGCCGAGAGTTGCAATTGCGCGGGCGCGGCCTTTGGCAGCCAGGTGGGTGTTCCGGGCATCAGCCACATCGGTGGGCTCAGCGGCAACATCAGTTCGGCCACTGCCGTGAATGCGTCGGGCCAGGTCGTGGGATACACCAACGGTTTCACGGCGACGATGGAGATCCCCCCAAACGTGTTGGGCACCCGTGCCTTCGTCACCGGGCCAAACGGTGTGGGCATGACTGACTTGGGCGCCTTGATGGGTGGGGTCTTCAGTTCGGCGTTCGCGATCAACAGCCTGGGACAGGTGGCCGGTTCATTCTCGGTCGGCAGCGAATCGCATGGCTTCGTCACTGCGCTGAATGGCCTGGACTACCTGGACGTCAATTCGCTGGTGGCGCCCATCGCCGGCCTGTATTTCACGCGCGTGGTGGGCCTGAACGATGTGGGTCAGTTGCTGGTCACCGCCAGCAACAGCCGCAGCTACCTGCTGAGTGCCGTGCCTGAAGCCGGCACCAACGCCTTGATGGGGCTGGGCCTGGTACTGATGGGCGTGGTCGTGGCACGCCGCAAAGCCCGCCATTGCGCAAAAGCAGCAGCCGTTTAAGTGGATTGCCTGGCGTCGCCCCTGGAGGGTTCGGCGCAGGCAATTTCCACCGGCAGTGCGCCAACAAACTCGCGCACCGCCTGCGCAAACACCTGCGGTTGCTGCAGCGTGACCCAATGCCCTGCCTGCAACTCCCGCCGCGTCAGCTTTGGCACCCAGCGGGCCAGGTCGGCCGTCAGGGCGGGGCTGATAAAGCGGTCCTTCAGG
>NZ_JACMNS010000050.1 GCF_014378415.1 Aquabacterium sp. | reverse complement strand
GCTAGCGAAACCCCAGGCTGCTGGCAGGCCAGGACGACCGATGCCTTGAACTGGGCGCTGTGACGCCTCCTTACTCGCCCGCCGGGCGCCTCGACCAAAGTGCTCATCTCAAAGTGCTCATGTGTCCGCTACAAGTTAGCGGACGCAAGAGTCCTACGAATGCAGTTTCGAATCAAGGTGGGAGGACTGGCCGCTTACCACCAAGAGGCGAGGTTGACGCCTTAATTTTGAGAAGCCACACTTATCACGCGTCGTATCTAACGGCGTTAAATGAGGAAGATCATGGAAAACGATTCGACTAGAGCTTTAAGAGCGTCCACAGCGTCAACCGGAGAAGCGGTATTTATCATTATTTTTGGCCTTGCTGCGCTCGGGGCATTTATTTTCTGTGTGATTGAGGGATTTGGTGGCTTAGGTACTGCAAGAACCGCCGCTGATTGGGGAGCCGTCGGCAGCTTTGTCGGCGGCATTCTTAGTCCAGTGGTTGGCCTAATCGGGATAGTTGGCCTATTGAGAACGCTTAAAGTACAGCACCGCCAACTTATCGAGATCCAACATCAGGCGGCGTCTGCTGAGGCGGCCGCTCGACTCGACTCGCTATTCCGGATTGAGCAATTTCTTCAGCGTCCAGAAGTGATAGATGCTCGCAGGAAGCTGTATAGCGGAACGGCGACGGCTGGAGAAATCGAGGCGGTGTGCAGAAGCTTCACCTTTGTTGGGACCCTCTTGCGTGGAGGCGCGGTTGCGCCGAAGCTGTTTTTGGACAACTGGGGGCCCACTGTCATTCGATGCTGGGCGTTGACTGAACCACTCGTACGAGAAAGGCGGGTGCGCGAAAACAATCCACTACTTTGGACTCACTATGACGCGATGCGTGAAGCAGCGCTAGCAAACATGAATATGTCGGTGCCCGGATAACTTGAGGATTTTTTGCGGTAGCTGATCGCGCTGCTCCTGCTCCGAATTCAGTGCGATTATTTGGCGAGGTGCGGGCCAACTCGATTTATTGGCGAAGGTGGACAGTGCCATCGTTTTGTTTAGATTTTTCTACCCCGGCAAAGCCGAGCCCACGGCGCACGTGGCTGGGCTCCCTGCGGGACCATCAGGACCCAAGTCTGCGAATACTCTACAAGCGTCATGCGCACGTCTATTGTATGCTTTTGAGTCATACAAGGAGCGATCACTTGAGTCGCAAAGCTATCCATCAGATAGCCAATCATTGATGACTGAACTTTTGCAAGAACTGTTCTAAGTCGTTGATTTCATTGATTTGAGCATGGCCCTTTTAATCCGTTTGTCGTGGGTTCGACCCCCGCACGTCCCACCAACATGGCCGCATGTGTCGCACAAGCGACCTCATGTGACCTGAAAAGCCTGCTGCTGAAAAGTAGCAGGCTTTTTTCATGCGTTTTCCTTCGAAGGTTCCAGGCGCTTCCGCTGTCCACCGCGCAGGCGTATATTCCCCATTCCAATACGACAACACCAGAGGAATGCCATGTCCCTACGCATCAACGACACTGCCCCCGACTTCAGCGCCAAGACCACGCAGGGCACGATCAAGTTTCATGAATGGATCGGCGACAAGTGGGCCATTTTGTTCTCGCACCCCAAGGACTTCACGCCCGTGTGCACCACCGAGCTGGGGTACATGGCCAAGATCGAGCCCGAGTTCACCAAGCGCAATGCCAAGCTGATCGGCCTGTCGATTGACCCGGTCGAGAATCACAGCAAGTGGGCCGCAGACATCGAAGAGACGCAGGGCTCAGCCGTCAAGTACCCCATGATCGGCGACACCGACCTGGCCGTTGCCAAGCTCTACAACATGCTGCCGGCCGATGAGTCCGGCGGCTCGGACGGCCGCACGGCCGCGACCAACGCCACCGTGCGCTCGGTGTTCATCATCGGCCCGGACAAGAAGATCAAGCTCATGATGACTTACCCCATGACCACGGGCCGCAATTTCGACGAGATACTCCGCGTGCTCGACTCCATGCAGCTGACCGCCAAACACAAGGTGGCGACGCCCGTGAACTGGAAAAATGGCGACGACGTGATCATTGCCGGCTCGGTGTCTGATGAAGATGCCAAAGCCATGTTCCCTGGCGGCTGGAACGCGCCCAAGCCATACCTGCGCCTGGTCAAGCAGCCTGGCTGAAGGGGGAAAAAGCCGGCACTGCGGGGTGCCGGCTGGGGGAGTCAGATCGACTCACCCTCTTCGTAGTCAAGGATCGCCAAGCCCGGTTTGCGGTCTGGAGATCGGAAATCGTCATGCGCGGTAAGCCCATCGGCGCGCGCCTTGCGCAAAAAGAATGATTCACGCGACTTGGGCTTTTCTGAGGTGTTGGATCGGCTGTCGCGGTCGACGCTGGAATCATTCAGGCTCATGGCGCTTCCTTGACTGTGTCTGGCACGTCCAGCAATTCCACAATATCAGGCGTGTCAACGCCCATGACTGCGGCCCTGGCGGCATCGTTGGACTGCACCGTGATCGCTGTGGCTGCCGTCGCGAGAACAGCAGCAAGCACAAAGGCAGCAACATTCTTGAAGGTCAGGCGATTGATCATGATGGGCTCGGGTTCGCGTTTAAAAAAGGTTGAATTCAAGATGCCTTGAATTTAACCGCTCGCGTGGTCTCATCATGTCGGTAGCAGAGGGCGGGCCTTGTAGGACTTTTGCGCACGCTTGTTACCAAGCCATGACAGCCTGCGATTCATAGCGGCACGAGCCGCCAGAATCGCAACCCTGGAGGATCAGGCCACCCGAACCGCCAGCGGAACCGGAGCAGGCTCCGGCGCGGGCAAAAGGTGCTGCACCGACAGTGCGACCCGCACACAGTCCTTGAGGTGCTCTTCCCCCAAAAAGCGCAACGCCGTGTAGCCCATGAAAGCCGAGATGGCCGTGCCAGCCAGCGGCACGTACTTGGCGACCTGCTTGGTCGTCAGGCGAACGCCGGCATGTTTGGCAGCCTTGATCACCAAATCGCGGGTGATGAACTTGCCGATCAGCATGGAGCCCACCGTCAGCACCGCCTTTTGCACCTGTTCGCGCTTCTTGGGCGTGAGCCTGTCCAGCTGGGTGGCCGACAGCCCGAATTCAGCATTGACCTCGGGGATGAGCCTGGACAGCAGCGCTGCGTCCACCAGCCAGTCCAGCCCGGGCACGGGCACCGCGCTGGCGGCTGCGCCCATCAGCGCCCGTCGGTGCAACAGCTTGCGGCTGCGGCGTACCGCCTCCTCAATGGCGGGGTGGCCGGCCGCCAGTTGCAGGGCGGTGAGTTTGGTGGGGAGCTTGGTCATGCTGGGCATCGGCCCACTCTACAGGGCAACAAATAGCCCTGCAAGACGGGTAGTTTGTGAGCTCCCTCCCCGGTCGGGGAGGGTTGGGGAGGGGGCACGTTGATTAACCAGACCACTTCAAGCGGTGCCCCCATGCCGGCCTTCCTCCAAAGGGAGAAGGAAACTGTTATGCGCTGGCAGTTTCGATCTGCTGGGTCAACTCAAGCCAGCGCTCCTCTATGGAAGCAATCGAGTCGTTCACGGCCTTCAAACGCTTGCCCGCCTCTGCCATTTGCGCAGGGGGCAGGGTGGTGGCGAGCGTCGCCTCCAGCCCGGCTTTTTCCTTGCTGAGGTTTTCCATGGCACGCTCTGAGCGCTCCATCTCACGCTTGAGCGGCTTGAGCTTGTCGGCCAGCTGCTGGCGGCTGGCCGCGTCCAGGCGGCGCTGGTCGCGGTTGCCCTGCGCTGCAGGCGCCGCAGCGTGCACCACAGGCTTGGCGCTTTGCACCGGCGCCACGGCCGCCACGGTTTCGCCGCGCAGGGCTTCCTTGGCCTCTTCGCGCTGGCGCTTGGCTTCGTCCAGCAGGTACCGTTGGTAGTCGTCCAGGTCGCCATCAAAGGGCGCAATGCCGCCGCGGCCGACCAGCCAGAACTCATCGCACACCGAGCGCAGCAGGGCCCGGTCGTGGCTTACCAGCATCAGCGTGCCTTCAAACTCGTTGAGCGCAACCGCCAGGGCCTCGCGGGTAACCAGGTCCAGGTGGTTGGTGGGCTCGTCCAGCAGCAGCAGGTTGGGGCGTTGCCAGACCATCATGGCCAGCACGAGGCGGGCTTTTTCGCCGCCGCTCATGGTGCCCACGGTCTGCTTGACCATGTCGCCACTGAAGTTGAAGCTGCCCAGAAAGCCGCGCAGCGCCTGCTCGCCAATGCCGTTTTCCTTGCCGCTGCCTTGCGCGCCCACCTCGCGCGCCAGGCGCACCATGTGTTCCAGCGGTGTGTCGCCGGGGCGCAGCACATCCAGCTCCTGCTGGGCAAAGTAACCGATCGACAGGCCCTTGCCCTCGGTGATGGTGCCGGCCAGTGCGCCCATTTCATGCGCAATGGTCTTGACCAGCGTGGACTTGCCTTGCCCGTTGGCGCCCAGAATGCCGATGCGCTGGCCCGCCTGGATGGAGCGGCTCACGTTGCGCAGGATGATCTTCTCTTTGCCTTCGACCACATAGCCAAAGCTCGCGTCGGTGATCGACAGCATGGGGTTGGGAATGTTGGCCGGCTCTTTGAACTCGAACTGGAAGTCCGCCTCGGCCAGCATGGGGGCGACCTTTTCCATGCGTTCAAGCGCCTTGACCCGGCTTTGCGCCTGCTTGGCCTTGCTGGCCTTGGCCTTGAAGCGGTCAATGAACTTCTGCAGGTGGGCAATCTTGTCTTGCTGCTTGGAGAAGGCGGCTTGCTGCAGCTCAAGTTGCTGCAGCCGCAGGTCTTCAAACTTGCTGTAGTTGCCGCCGTAGCGGTTGAGCAGCGCGTTTTCGATGTGCATCGTCACGTTGGTCACCGCATCAAGAAACTCGCGGTCATGGCTGATGACGATCATCGTGCCTTCGTATTTTTTCAGCCAGGCCTCCAGCCAGACCAAGGCGTCCAGGTCCAGGTGGTTGGTGGGCTCGTCCAGCAGCAGAAGGTCAGACGGGCACATCAAAGCGCGGGCCAGTTGCAGCCGCATGCGCCAGCCGCCCGAGAAGCTGTCGACGGGGTTGTCCAACTCGCTCACCTTGAAGCCCAGCCCCAGGATCAGCGCCTGCGCACGGGGCACTGCGTCGTGTTCGCCGGCGTCGGCCAGGTCGGAGTAGGCCTGTGCGATGGCCATGCCGTCGTCGGCTTCTTCGGCCTGCGTGAGCGACTGGCGCAGCTCGATGAGGCGGGTGTCGCCGCCCAGGGCGAAGTCAGTGGCGCTCTCGTCGGTCTCGGGCATGTCCTGCGCGACCTGCGCCATGCGCCATTGTCTGGGGCTGGAGAACTCGCCGCCGTCTTCATGCAGCGTGCCGTTGAACAGGGCAAACAGCGTGGATTTGCCGGCGCCGTTGCGCCCGACCAGGCCGACGCGCTCGCCGGGGTTGATGGTGACATTCGCCCCGTTGAGCAGCACTTTGGCGCTGCGGCGCAGGACGACGTTTTTAAGAGTGATCATGAAAGGTTTGTTGCGGCAGGCGTCTTCAGGTGGCCTGCCAGTGTTCTATGGCTTCGCGGGTCAGCAGCAGCACCTGGTCGTCGCCGGCGCTGGTGGGCAGGCCCATGGCTTCGAGCCGGGGGAAGGCCGCGATGAAATTGTCGTGCTCGTTGCCAATTTCCAGCACGAGCACGGCGCTCGGCGTCATTCTCGCAGGTGCGGCGGCCAGCAGCTCCCGGATGAAGTCCATGCCGTCTGCGCCGCCTGCCAGCGCCAGCTCGGGCTCGGCCCTGTACTCAGCGGGCAGGGCAGCCATGCTGGTGCTGTTGACGTAAGGGGGGTTGCACAGGATCAGGTCGTAGCGGGTTGTTAAAGCTTC
>NZ_JACMNS010000049.1 GCF_014378415.1 Aquabacterium sp. | reverse complement strand
GCAAAAAGTGGCCCATCACGGCACCCACTGGCTGATGTATGGGCTGTTTTTTGCGGTGCCCCTGATTGGCTGGGCCTACAGCTCGGCCCACGGTTACCCCATCGTGTGGTTCGGCGTGTTGCCCCTGCCTGATTTCGTGCCCGTGAACAAAGAGCTGGCCGAGGCCATCAAGCCCTGGCACGGGCTTGCGGCATTTGCCTTGATCGGCCTGGTGGGCCTGCATGTGGCCGCCGCCCTCAAGCACCATTTCGTCGACCGCGATGGCCTGTTGCTGCGCATGCGCCCTGGCCGCTGAGCCCCACCTTTCACCCCAAGGAATTTTGACATGAAACGTCTGATTGCCTCTGCCGCCACCGCTTTGGCCCTGGCCGTTGCCGCCGTGCCCCAACTGGCCCGCGCCGACCAGGCCGTGGTGCCCGCGCAAAGCGAGATCACCTTCGTGGCCAAGCAACTGGGCGTGCCGCTGGACGGGCGCTTCAAGCGCTTCGCCGCCCAGGTGGCCTTCGACCCCAAGCAACTGCCCGCCAGCAAAATAGCCTTCCAGATCGAGCTGGGCAGCGTGGCCGTCAATGCCGATTCAGACGCCGAGCTGGTCAAGCCCGAGTGGTTCAACACCGCCAAGTTCCCTAAGGCCACCTTCCAGTCTGGCGCCATCAAGGCCTTGGGCGGCGGGCGTTTTGAAGTGGCGGGCAAGCTGGCCATCAAGGGCCATGCCAAAGACCTGGTGGTGCCCGTGCAATTGACCCAGGCCGGCGCGCTGACCACGGCCACCGGCACCTTTGCCATCAAGCGCCTGGACTTCAAGGTGGGCGATGGCGACTGGGCCGACCCCTCCGTGGTGGCCAACGATGTGCAAGTCAAATTCAAGCTCACCCTGCAAGGCGTCCCCGCACTTTGATGCGGCGCTTTGATCCCTTTTTTCACTCACTGAGGAACCTGACCATGACCAAAATTTCCCTGACCCTGTTGGCCGCCACGGCTGCCCTGGCTGCCGCCGCCGTTCACGCTGAGCCCGCCACGTATGCCATCGACCCCACGCACACCTTCGTGACCTTCGAGGCCAAGCACTTCGGCACCTCGACCAACCGTGGCCGCTTCGACAAAAAGTCGGGCAGCATCACGCTGGACGTGGCCGCCAAGACCGGCAAGGTGGACGTGGCCCTGGAAACCGCCTCCATCAACACCGGCACGGCGCCGTTCGACAATCACCTCAAGAGCAAGGATTTCTTCAACGTGGAGGCCTTTCCCAAAGCCACATTCACCAGCGACAAGGTGATCTTTGACGGCGACAAGGTGTCGGCCGTGGTGGGCGCTTTCACTTTGTTGGGCAAGACCCAGACGGTGACCTTGAAGGCCAACAACTTCAATTGCTACCAGAACCCCATGCTCAAGCGCGAGGTGTGTGGCGGAGACTTTGACACCACCATCCAGCGCGGCGATTTCGGCATGACCTATGGCCTGCCCGGCATCCCCAATGACATCCACCTGATCATCCAGATCGAAGCCGTCAAGCAGTGATGCTCAAGCCATGAACGAAGGCTGACGCTCGGTGTGCAGGTGGGCCTTGAGCATCGCGCTCAGGTCTTCCTGCGTGAAGGGCTTGGCCAGGTGGTCGTCCATGCCGGCGGCGCGGCAGCGGTCGCGGTCCTGGCTCATCACGTTGGCCGTCAGCGCGATCACCGGCAGGCTGGGGCGGCCTTGGTCATGCTCCAGGCAGCGCAGGCGCTGCGTGGCCGCGATGCCATCCAGCACGGGCATCTGGCAATCCATCAAGACCAGGTCGATGCCGTGGTGCGGCTGGCTCAGCACCGCCAGCGCCTGCTGACCATCTTCCACATGCGTGACCTTCAGGCCCAGCTTGGTGAGGATGGACTCGGCGACCAGGGCATTGACCGGGTTGTCCTCGGCCAGCAGCACGTGGCCGCTGAAACCCAGTTCGCTCATCAAAGGTGAAGGCCGCGTGGCCAGGAAGCGCGTGGGCTCGCTGTTGGTGATGCGAGGCAGGGGCACGTTCAAGGTGAACACCGAGCCCTGGCCCACCGTGCTTTCGCACAGGATGTCGCCGTTCATGGCGCGGGCGATTTCGCGTGAGATCGTCAAGCCCAGGCCGGTGCCCCGGTGGCGGCGTACGAAGCTGCCATCGGCTTGGTGGAAGGCGTCGAACACCATGGTCTGCTGGTCGGGCGGGATGCCGATGCCGGTGTCTTCCACGCGGAAGACCACGCGTTTGGCGCAAGGGCTGTCGGGGCCTTCGGCCTTGCAATCATGGCGGCTCACCGTCACCCTCACATGGCCCATGTCGGTGAACTTGATGGCGTTGCCCACCAGGTTGAGCAGCACCTGGCGCAGGCGCGCCGCGTCGCCAAACACCATGCAGGGTGAGGGCAGTTGCACCTCGCGCCGCAAGGGCAGGCCTTTCTCGGCGGCGGTCACGGCCAACAGTGACAGCACATCGTCCACCACCGCGTGCAAATCAAAAGGCGCCTGGTCGATCTGCAGCTTGCCGGCCTCGATGCGCGAAAAATCCAGCACGTCGCTGATGATGCCCAGCAGGTGCTCGCCCGAGCGCTCGATCAAAGCCAGGTGTTCGCGCGATTCATTCAGCACGCCAGGGCGGGGCGGCAGCTTCTGGCTCACCAGGCGCGCCAGGCCCAGGATGCCGTGCAGCGGCGTGCGCATCTCGTGGCTCATGGTGGCCAAAAATTGGTCTTTGACGGCGCTGTGGCGTTGGGCCAGTTTCAAAGCCTCGGCGCGCTCTTGTGCGATGCGGTCGGTGGTGAAGCGCAGCCACAGCAGTTCGGTGATGCGCCGGGCCGAGCGTTCGCCCTCCAGCAGCATGATGCCCATCAGGGCCAGCAAACCGCAGCCGCCAAAGACCCCGTAGGAGTCTTGTCGCGTGAACAGCATCACGGCGCAGGGCAGCAGCATGCTCACGTTGAGGATGCGGTTGGGTCGGGGGTCGGCCTGCAAGGCGAAGGTGCAGATGGCGCTGGCGCCAATGAGCGATCCCACGATGACGGCGGACACGTTCAAATCGTTGATCGGCAGCAACCAGGCACTGCCCAGCCCCCAGGTGCCCCCCAGCAGGCCGGACATGAGCATCATCTTGCCAAGCCAGTGGGGATCGTCACGGTGCTGCGAGCGCAGGTAGGCCCGGTAGATGCCCAGGCGCACGGCGGTGACGCTCAGGCAAACCACGGCCCAGATCGCCGCGCGTTCCCAGCCCACCTGCGCGCCTATCAGGGCGGCCAGGGCCACTGAAAAGACGCTGTTGACCAGTTCAACCGGCAGCGCAGCACCGAACAGCATCCGCACCCGTTCGGCTTCGATCAGGCGCTTGAGCTGAGGGTCGTCGGGGGTCACCCGAAGGGGGTCCGGTAAGAGCGGCATCGTCTCTGGTTATCGTCCGGCGTGCGGGCGACTTGAGTGTTGAGGCGGCAGGTTTTAGACTTTTTGGCGCGCGGTGTTAAGTCGTTCACACACCCGCACGGTCGCCATCTGGAAGGCCTGGAAGTTCATCCCGATCTGGTGGATCAGGGGTTCCAGCTTTTGCCACATGGCGGCCGGGTCGGCGGCGGTGACCGGATCGAGCAGCAGGCCGTCCACGGCCGCGCCGATGGTCAGCAGGCGTTGCACCTGCGGGCGTTCGTTGGCCCACGAAGCCGGGCCTTGTGAACGGCAACGCACGCCATCGGCCACCTCGCGGGACAGGCCCCACGACTGGCACAGGGCGCCGCCCAGGGCCGAGTGGCTGACGCCAAAGGCCGCGATCTCAGCCTCGGCCAGTTGTTCTTCGTTGGTGCTCTTGCTGTCCAGTGCCATGTAGCGCGTGTGGTCGTAGGCGATCAGCACGGCGCGCCCGCTCTCGGCGAACAGGCCGATGGTGTGGGCCAGCCATTGATCCACGTCCAGCTGGCGCGCGATGCTGCTCATGGCCAGGCCACGGATGCCAGCGCGGTCCCAGATGGTCTGCAGCAGCGGGCCGGGCGGGAAAGCGCCGCGCAGCCCGATCTCATACGTCAGGCCGGACACTTGGGCCATGCCCAGGTAGCGGATGCCCTCGTGCACGGTCTCGACCCGCTTGAGCAGGCCGAACAGCGCCGAGTTGACGGTGCGCACCACGGCCGACGACAGGGCCATGTCGTTTTCAATGACCTCGGCCAATTGTTCGGTGGTGCAGTCTTCTTCGGCCATCAACAGCGACAGCTTGACCAGGGTGCTGGGACAAGCGGGCAGGTCGATGTTGAGGTTGCGCAGGGGGGATTCGATGGTCATGGCGGGCTACCTTTCACGACGCAGTCTATGCCTGCACGCCACATCGTGATGGGGAAATTGGCCCGCCTTCAGGCCGCATTCTTGAGGCTCAGGCGCGCGCGGGCCAGCCGCGTGGTCGGTGGGGTCAGGCCCTGGCTGCGGCGGTACTCGCTGGGCGCCATGCCCTTCCAGCGGCGGAAGGCCTCGATGAAGGTGGTGACGTCGGCGTAGCCCAAGCGCTCGGCGATCTCGCTGTGCGTCAGGCTGGCGGTCGCCATCAGCTCTTCGGTCAGGGTGCGGCGCACTTCTTCGAGCAGGCCGCGGAAGGTGGCGCCTTCGGCCGTCAGGTGGCGGCGCAGGGTGCGCGAGGTCATGCTCATTTCCTCGGCCACTTTCTCCATGTCGGGGATGTGGCCGGGGGTGCGCAGCAGGCGATCGCGCACATCGGCGGCCACGCCGGTGCGGGCATGGCGGCTTTCCATCAGGTTGCGGCACATCTGCTCGCACAGCTGGGCGGTGTGCGGGTTGGCCTGCGGCAGGGGCAGGTCCATCAGGCTGGCGTCAAAAATATTGCGCTCGTGCGGCATGTTGAAGCTGGGGCGAACGCCGAACAGGGCGGTGTAGGCGGCCACCACCTCGGGCGCTGGCTCCGGGCGCTTCATTTGCACTTCCCGGTAGGGTATCGGCGCGCCCAGGACCTCGCGCTGCAGGGTGACGATGGCGGCACGGTCGCGGTCGATGATGAACTGGCGCACATCGGGCGGCAGGTGGTCGGTCTGGAAGGTCGAGGTGATGAGGTCGCCCTGGCGCTCGATCACGTTGGTGGTGAGCGAGAAGGTCAAGTTCAACATGCGCGAAGCCATCGACACGGCGCTGCCCAGCGTGGGGCTGCTCATGACGGCATAGCCCCACAGCCCGTAGGTGGTGACGTGGTACCGGCAGCCAGCGTGGATGCCCAGCTCGGAGGCGTGGTTCAGCTCGGTGCTCAGGTTGCGGATGAGCTGCACTTCTTGCAGCGCTTCGATCTCGGCCTTGGGGTTGTCCAGTTGGGCGCGGGTGATGCCGGTGTGGCGCAGCATGGCGTCCACGCTGACGCCGCGTTCATAGCCCAGTTGGGTCAAGACGCGAGCCGTGGCAATGCCGCGGCGGAAATCCCAGATCGTGGGCTTGAAACTCATGTCGGTACGGTCCGTGGTTGTTCATTGGCGTTACAAATTATGTCCGCCAATGCCATGGATGATGTCCGCACTTCTGCATGTCCGGGTAAATTGCGTGGTTATTCAACGGCGCAATATCACGAGTCCCTTCAGGTACTCGCCTTCGGGGAAGGTGACGGTGGTGGGGTGGTCGGGCGAGGCCTCCAGGCGCTTGACGATGTAGCCGTCCACGCCCGCGTCCAGACCCGCGCCGGCCACGATCTTGTGGAACAGGTCGGCGCTGATGCCGCCCGAGCACGAAAACGTCAGCAGTGCTGCGCCGGGCGACAGCAGCCTGAAGGCCAGGCGGTTGATGTCCTTGTAGGCGCGCGCGGCGCGTTCTGCGTGGGCGGCGGTGGGCGCGAACTTGGGCGGATCCAGCACGATGGCGTCGAACTGCTGGCCTTCGGTGATGAAGCGGCGCAGGGTGGCGTTCACGTCGGCGTCCAGCGTGGTGTGCAGGCTAGCATCAAAGCCGTTCAGGGCGACGTGGGCGTTGGCGCGGGCCAAGGCGGGGCCCGACGAATCCACGCTGATGACCTCGGTGGCGCCACCGGCCAGGGCCGCCACACTGAAGCCGCCGGTGTAGCTGTAGCAGTTCAGCACGCGCTTGGCGCCCAGCTGGCGGACCAGGTCGGCGAACAGCTTGCGGTTGTCGCGCTGGTCCAGGTAGTAGCCGGTTTTGTGGCCCTCGGCCACGTCCAGGCTCAGGCGCAAGTCGTGCTCGCGGATCGCCAGCTCGGTGACCAAGGGATCGCCCTCGGGGTGGCGCAGCCAGCCGGTGCGCTGGGGCAGGCCTTCCAGCTCGCGCACGCCCACGTCGGAACGTTCATAAATGTGATGGCAGCCGGTGGCTTGCAGCAAAGCGTCGGCGATCACATCGCGCCAGCGCTCCACGCCCACGCTCAAAAACTGGGCGCTCAGCAAGTGGGCATAGCGGTCGACCACCAGGCCGGGCAGGCCATCGGCCTCACCGTGGATCAGGCGCATCGCGTCGCTGGCAATGGCCAAGCGCGGGCGCAAGGCCACGGCCTGCGCAATGCGGCGCTCAAAGAACGCCGCGTCAATGCGCTCGGCCTCGTCAAAACTCCAGGCCCGCACGCGGATCTGCGACGTGGGGCTGAACGAGCCCCAGGCCAAAAACTGGCCATCGTGCGACTGCACGCGCACGGTCTCGCCGGCATCGCCCCCACCCTTGGCGATGCTGCCCTGGAACACCCAGGGGTGGCGGCGGTGGAGCGATCTTTCCTTGCCTTCGCGCAGGGTGATGGTTTTCATGAGGGCTGACGGTGCTTAAACCGCCGATTGTCCCCCGGTTCCCTGTTCCAATACGCGCCATGCATGCTCATGACACCCCCCAGGCATCGACCCGGCGCACCCTGGACGGCACCTTGGTCACCATCGTCCTGCCCGCCTTCAATGAATCGGGCGCCATTGGCGACACGGTCAAGGGCATCGCCGCCTGGCTGGTGCCGCACGTGCCGCAATGGGAGATCCTGGTCGTCGACGATGGCAGCTCGGACGACACCGCGGGCACCGTGCAAAGGCTCAGCCCCGCACTGCGTTTGTCGGTGATCCGCCTGTCGCGCAACTTTGGCAAAGAAGCCGCGTTGACCGCCGGCCTGGACCACGCCAAGGGCGGCGTGGTGATCGGCATGGACGCCGATGGGCAGCACCCGGTCGAGATGTTGTCGCAAATGCTCTCGCACTGGTGCGATGGGGTGGACATGGTCTACGCCGTGCGCCAAGACCGGGATCAGGAATCCAGCTTCAAGCGCTGGGGCGCCCGTCTTTTTTACCGCATGCTCAGCGTCGGTGGGCAGTTCAGCATCCCCGAAGACGCGGGCGACTTCCGCTTGATGGACCGCTGCGTGGTCAACGCCCTGAAGGCCTTGCCAGAGCGCGAACGCTTCATGAAGGGCTTGTACGCCTGGGTGGGCTTTCGCACCCTGGGCCTGCCCTACACGCCCTTGTCCCGCACCGTTGGCGAGACCACGTATTCCAAGCGCAAATTGATCCGACTGGCGTGGACCGGCTTCACCGGTTTTTCGGCCCTGCCGCTGCGCGTATCGAGTGCGGTGGGCTTTGTGCTGGCCCTGATGGCCTTGGGCTATGGCCTGAACGTTGTGATCGACTACATGTTCTTCAACGAGTCCGTGCCGGGTTGGCCCACCATCGTGGCCAGCATCATGTTTTTTTCGGGCATCCAGTTGCTGTTCATCGGCATTTTGGGCGAGTACCTGGCCCGCGTCTATGACGAGGTCAAGGGCCGACCGACCTACCTGGTGGCCGACATCACCGCCAGCTCGGGTCCGGCCAATGACAGCGCAGACTGAGCGCTGGCCACCCGGTCCCATCCGCTTTGTCCTCGTGGGCATCGCGGCGGCGGGGGTGCACTACGTGGTCGCCTTGGGGCTGAACGGCGCCTTGGGCGTGCCGCCGAGTTGGGCCAACCCGCTGGCTTTTGCCACGGCTTTTCCGGTCAGCTATGTGGGGCACCGGGCCTTCTCTTTTGCGGGGTCGCTCAGGCCGCACGCTCAGGCCTTGCGCCGTTTTTTCGTGGTGGCGCTGGGCAGCTTTTTGGGCAACCAGGCTTTGCTGCTGGCCTTGCTGCACACGCTGGCCTGGCCCTTCTGGCTGGTGCTGGGCATCACCCTGGTGACCGTGGCCGTGGCCACCTATGCCTTCAGCCGCTACTGGGCGTTTCGCTGAGGCCAGGCCTTCACCACCACCACCACGCGGCCTGCACTTTGCACGATGGGCAAGCCCTTCAGCAAAGGATCGCTGGCGGCGGTCTGCCGGTCTACCCAAATCCAGTGCACGCGGGCTGGGTTGGCCAGCGCCCGGGCCTGCCATTGATCCCGCGACACCAGCGGCGAATCAGCGCGCCCCGCGAACTCCTGGCCCTCAACCAACTCACGGCGCCAATTGTCGGGCAACTGGCGGCTGGTGGCCGACCAGTCGCCCACCACCGAAACCGGCGTGCTGCGGTCCAGGGCCACCGGCACGGCGTAGTCGTAACGATCCCAGAACACCACCTCGTCCGACGGGGCGATCTGCGATTTCAAGGCCCGGGCCAGGCTCGTCGCATCGTCGTTCTGCTTGAAAACCGCCACTCCCACCAACACCGCGCACAGCACCGCGCCCAGGCTGGCCAGGTGCATGCGCCAGCGCCAGCGCGCCACCCAAGGGCCCAGCAAAATGGCGACGGCGGGGGCCAAAGGCAAGATGTAGCCCACCAGCTTGGACCTCGGCATCGAGAAAAACACCATCACCACCGCGAACCAGGCCAGCGCCAGCCAATGCAGACTGCGGGCGGAGCCTTCGCCACGCCCACTGGCGCGCAACGCCGGCCACGCCAGCAGGCTCCAGGGCAGCATGCCCAACGCCACAATGGCCGGGTAAAACCACGGCCCAAAGGCATTGTTAAAGCCCGCCTCGGTGAAGCGTTCAAACTGCTGCACCACAAAGAAAAAGTGCATGAAATCCGGCACCTGGCGCTCCATCAGCACAAACCAGGGCAGCACCATCAAGCCCATCAACGCCAAGCCGATGACACTCAGGCCGTCCAGCAAGCGATGCGGGCGCCGCTCCAGCAAGGACCACAGCACAAACACTGCCCCCGGCAGCACCAAGCCAATCAGGCCCTTGGCCAGCACCCCCAATGCCGCCACGGCATAAGCGGCCCACCACCAATGGCGGCGCCGTGTTGGCTCTGCCCCGCAGGCCAGCGCCGCCAGGGCAATGGTCACCGTGATGCACGAGGCCACCAGCATGTCCAGGTTGGCGTACTGCGAGCCCAACACCATCAGCGGATTGGTGGCCAGCAGCACCGCCGTCCAGCGGGCACTGGGCTCGTCAACCCACCGCTTGACCAGGGCATAGGCCGCACTACAGATCAGCAAAGCCGCGACCACGGACGTGGCCCGCGCCACCAGCGCGTGGGGCCCGAACGCTCCCATGGCCGCTGCCTCCAGCCAGTAATACAGTGGCGGCTTGTGCAGGAAAGGCTGGCCATTCAGCCGGGGTACCACCCAATCGCCGCTGCGCAGCATCCAGCGCGCCACATCGGTGTAGCGCCCCTCATCGGGCACGGCAAACGGGCGCCAAACGGCCAAGGTCATCAGCCACACAGTCAGCGCGGCAAACAGGCGGGCGGGGGTTCTGAACATGGGCGATAGACTGGGCCGGATGAAATCGCTGATTGTCACCGCTGACGACTACGCCATGAGCCCCGCCATCGACGAAGGCATCCTGGCGCTGGTGCACGCTGGCCGGGTTGGCGCCACCTCTTGCCTGGTGCTCAGCCCCCGTTGGCCCGAGGCCGCCCGCAGCCTGACGCGCCAAGTGCTGGCGCAATGCCACGTCGGCTTGCACCTTGACCTCACCGAGTTTGCCGCCCACCCCCAAGCCCTGGGCCGCCTGATCCTCAAAGCCTGCGCTCGCCAGCTCGACCCCGCCGCGCTGCGCCAAGCCATCGTGGCGCAGCTCGACCGGTTTGAAGCGACCTTGGGCCAGGCACCCCATTACGTCGATGGCCACCAGCACGTGCACCAGTTACCGCAAGTGCGCCAGTGCCTGGTCCAGGTGCTGGCCCAGCGCTACCCGGCGGGCGGCCCCAGGCCGTGGTTGCGCATCAGTGATGCCCGCGTGGCGCAGGGCTGGAAAGGCCGATTGATCGCGGCCCTGGGCAGTGGCCCCTTGCGCCGACTGGCCCGCCAACAAGGCTTCGCCACCACCGACCGGCTGCTGGGCGTCTACGACTTTGACGGCCATGCACCGCGCTACCTCACCCGGCTGGCCCACTGGCTACCGCACACGCAAGGGGTCACCGCCCTCATGTGCCACCCGGCTGCGCGCCTGGATGAATCCGACCCCCTGGGCGCGGCACGGTGGGCCGAATACCAAGTGTTGAAGGGCCCTGATTTTGCGGCACTGCTGCAGCGCGAGCAACTCGGGCTGGTTTCTTCGCCCTGAGTTGGCCCGTCAACCCTTGCGCTTGGCCCGGGGGTGGGCCGCGTCATACACCTTGGCCAAGTGCTGAAAATCCAGCTTGGTATAGACCTGGGTGGTGGTGATGTGGGCATGGCCCAGCAGCTCTTGCACCGCCCGCAGGTCACCGCTGGATTGCAGCAGGTGGCTGGCAAAACTGTGCCGCAGCATGTGGGGGTGCACATGGGTGGGCAGGCCCGCATCGATGGCCATCTGCTTGAGGCGGTTGCGCAACTGCACGGCGGTCAGGCGGCGGCCCAGGCGGCTCACGAACAAGGCGGGCTCGCCAGGCGGGGCCAGGGCAGGGCGCATCTCCAGCCAGGCGCTCAGGGCTTTCAAGGCCTGGGTGCCCACGGGCACGGTGCGGCGCTTGCTGCCTTTGCCCAGCACATGGGCTTCGGCGCCATCGCGGTCCAGCCAGCCCAGGGCTTGTGGGCCGGCGCTCACGTCCAGGCCCAGCAGCTCGGCGCTGCGCAGGCCGCTGCCGTACAGCAGCTCGACCATGCAGTGGTCGCGCGCGGCCAGCCAGGGGGCTTCGCGCGCATCGCGGCTGCGGGGCGGCGGGGCCTTGGGCGGCGCTTCGGTGGACAGCGCCACGGCTTGCTCCACCGACAGGGCCTTGGGCAGGGGCTTGGGGCCTTTGGGCGCGCGCACGCCTTCCACCGGGTTGAGGGTGGCCAGGCCTTCGCGGCCCATCCAGCGGAACAAGCCCCGCCAGGCCGACAAGGTGATGGCAATGCTGCGGGGGCCCAGGCCGGCAGCGTGCAGGCGGGCGGCCCAGCCGCGCACGTGGTGCGGTTTGACGGCGGGCAGGCTCAAGGCCTCTTTGGTGCAGAAAGTGTCCAGGCGCTTGAAGGCGTCCTGGTACATGGCCAGCGTGCGCTCGGCCAGGCGGCGTTGCACGCGCAGGTGGGCCAGGTGGCGGGTGATCAGGTCTGGCGTTGAGGGCGCTGAGGCAGACAATGGCATGGCCCATTGTCGGGGCAAGTGTCAGCTTGGCGGAGGCTGATCTTTTGCTTTCGCATCAGCCGTGTGGTGGCTGAAGTTGCCCGTTGCTGTCGACCACATCAACCGCGCTCCAGTGGGGTACACCGGCCTGGCTTGCGGAAACAGTCGTCGCTGCGCAACGGGCTTGTTGCGAGCGCCTATGTTTTTTGCTCGTCCGGCTTCTTCGCACCGAACGGATACGCGCCGCCAGCCTTGCCCTTGGGCGGGATCTTGAGAGACAGCATCATCGTCAAGGCCAGCGTGACCACGGTGAATCCGAGCGAAAACACCACCGGGATCTTGTAGACGTCGATCAGCAGCATCTTTGCGCCGATGAACATCAGCACGATGGCCAGACCATAGCTGAGCAGGTGAAAGCGCTCGTGCATGTTGGCCAGCAAGAAGTACATCGCGCGCAGGCCCAGGATGGCGAACACGTTGGAGGTGAGCACGATGAACGGGTCGGTCGTGATCGCGAAGATCGCCGGGATCGAGTCGACCGCGAACACGATGTCGACGATGCCGATGAGCAGGATCACCACGAGCAGCGGCGTGGCCATCTTGACGCCGCCCACCACGGTGAAGAACTTCTCGCCATCGTAGTCAGGCGCGATCTTGAAGCGACTGCGGATCCACTTGAGGGCGGGGTTGTTGTCCAGGTCAGGCTCCTGGCCCGCGGCCCACCACATCTTGATGCCGGTGAACAGCAGGAACGCGCCGAACACATAGAGAATCCAATGGAACTGCACGATCAGCCAGGCGCCCACGAGGATCATCACCGCACGCAGCACGAGCGCACCCAGGATGCCGATCATCAGCACGCGCTTCTGGAACTCGGCTGGTACCGCGAAGTAGGTGAATAACATCAGGAACACGAAGATGTTGTCGACCGCAAGCGCCTTCTCGATCAGGTAGCCGGTCAGGAACTCCAGCGACTTGGCATTGGCCAGTGAGCGGGCCGCCGCATCCGTGCCGGCACCGCCGAGGTACCACCACAGCCAGCCCATGAAGACAAAGGACACCCCAACCCAGACAAGGGACCAGATGGCAGCCTCACGGGTGCTGACGCGGTGCGCCCCCTGTTTGCTCATCGCAAAGAAGTCCACCAACAGCGCAAGGAGCACAAACGCCGCGAACGAGGACCACATGAGTGGAGAGCCGATGGATTGCATGACCGCCTTTGAAGTGAATTGCAGTGAATCGATCAGATTCGGGACGACGACCCAAACATCTTACTGGGCAAGCCCCAATGTTCGACTGCGGCGACGAGCACGATCGATTCGCCCTCCGCGACATGTGCGTCGCATTCAGCCAGTGCGACGCACAAACGCAGCAATTTGAGCCGCAGCTCGCGGTCTTGTATCTCGCCCATCAGGTCGGCCAGCGTGCGCTCGTCCACCGGGCAGACGTCGGCCCACGTTAACTGGCCGCTCGAAAGCAAGTCTTCGCAGAAGGTGTCGAGCAGCGCATGCAATTCATGACGTGCCAGGCCCAGTTGCCCGTGGACGGCCAGGCGGTCGAGCCACTCGATCTCGTTTTCGCCGATGTCGCCATCGGCAACCAAGGTCAGCGCGATGACGCGTGCTGCGGCCTGCGGGCTGTTCACGGGATAGCTGCGCATCAGAAGTCTCCCTTGTTGGCGCTCGTCATGGTGTTCATGGTGTCGAATCCGGTGTGGTTTGGGCCCAGCGTTTCTGACCGGCGAGGCGTTGGCGCAGGCGGCGTGAGTCGTTCCCGCGGCGCAACACGCGCATGAGGAGCCGTGTGGCGCGCGCCAGCGCCTTGTCCAGCGCCGTGCGCCAGTCGCTCGCCACGGACGTGACGACCACAGACCCTGCGCCATCGGTCCGGAGTTCCACCTGGCAGAGCTTGTCAATGCCGCCACGGGGGCCATTCACGTCGGACATCTGTACTTCGGCGCGTGGCACCAGCCAGCCCATGCGCCGCAGCACAAAGCGCACGCGGCGCTCGGTGAGGTCGCGCAAATCGGTGGCTTGCGGATGGCGGGACTTGAAGAGTACTTGCATCACGGATCTCCATCAGTTGGGGGGCCAACAGAATGTAGGTATGCCCGCCGTTCTGAAAAAGCAGGCTTTTCCGAACATGCACATCGTATGAACCTGAACGGTTTGTATTTTCCTGAGTTGGAGTCTCGGAAAAGCCGCTTCTTCCCAAGTGGCGCCCGGATGCATATTTCAGTGCTGCTGGGCCCTTGTTGTTCACCCCGGGCTGGCTTACTTCATCGGAGATCCATCGTGCGAAGTTATCCCCACAACAGCCCAGAAGCCGCTGCGCGCATCGTCGCGTTGGTTCTCATCTCCGATGGTCATGTGTGCAGTTCCGAGTTCGACATCCTCGATCAGTTGGGGGCCGAGCGTGAACTCGGTCTGGAGCCCCAACTCCTGCCGCACATCGTTCACACGCTGTGCGACGACCTTCTGGCTGGCGGGTACGTTACAGCTACGCTGATGGACAACGTCGATGACAACGCCTTGGCGTCATTGATGGCTGAGATCTCGGATCTGGCGCTGCAAAGGACCGTTCTGCGCCTGGCCTTGGCCGCTGCCCGAGCAGACGGTCACCTGGCCGAAGGCGAAATCAGGGTCGTGGCGGCCGCGCAGCACCACTGGCAACTTGTCGATGGTGAGGCGCCGAGCGCCACGAAATCGAAGCGCCCCAATCAATGGCGTGCCGCAGCCACCACCTGCATCACCAGGGGGTGATGCTCGCCGCGCCGCGAGCGGATGGCGTGGATCTCTTCCTTCACGCCATCGCTGCTGCCCAGCAACCGAAGTCCGCGCATCAGGCCGACGTCGTCTGCTCCGAGCCGGCTGACCGGGAACACCCCAAGCCCGCGGGCCGCAAACACCGCCAGCAAGGCACTGTCCTCGAACTCGCCGACGATGCGCGGCCGCAGGCCCTGTGTCTCGAACCAATGGTCCAGCCTCGGGCGCAGGGCCGAGTGCCCGGTGGGCAGCAGCACCGGCAGGTCGTTCAGGCTTTGCGGGAAGCGCTCGCGCTCGCGCTTGCTGACCAGCCGGGCAGGGCCGTACCACTCGACCGGTGAATCGACAAGCCGCTCGCTGGTCAGGCGCAGGTTCGGGTTGTGCGGGGCCTCCTGGCCGGCCAGCACCAGGTCGAGCTGATGCAGCGCCAGTTCGCTGAGCAGTTGTTCGAACTCGCCCTCGTGGCAGACAAGCCGGAGGTGGGGGGTGCTCAACACGGGCTTAAGCAGTGCATGGGCGGCGAGCTTGGAGATGCCGTCGGAGAGCCCGACCGCCAGCCGGGCCTCCTTGCCGCTGGCCGCTTCACGCACCTGTTCGGGGATGGCCTGACCCAGCTCAAAGATCTTCTCGGCCAGCGCGAAGGCGGCCTGGCCCGCTTCAGTGAGGGCCACGCCACGGCCTGAAGGCTTGAGCAACTGGTGGCCCAGCGACTTTTCCAGCTCACGCACCTGTGCGCTGATGGTCTGCACCGCCATGTCCAGCCGCTCAGCGGCTCGGGCGAAGCCGCCTTCCTTCGTGACCACCCAGAAGTAATGAAGATGACGGTAGTTCAGCATGCATCCTCCGGCGCGGTAAAACGGTTTGTTCGAACCGTTTTCATCCAGGCAGGCCACGAACTCGACGCTGCCCGCTTGGCAGCCCAGGGTGATGGCCACGGGGTTCTGCGGCTTGGCCAGGCTCGATGGGCCTGGTGCGAATCGTCATGCCAGCAACCTGGCCAAGGCCGCGCTGGCGGTTTCTCCCACCTGCTGCAAAAAGTCCACGCCCATGTCGGCTGTGTAGCGGGTGGGGTCGGGCGAGCCCAGCACGAGCAGGCCGTAGGTTTGGCCCAGGTGGTGCAGCGGGATCATGGCCAACGAGGTGACGGTGCTGGCATCAGGCATCCACTTGGAAGCCTCGAAGCCGGCGTTGACGCCGCAATAGGGCAGGGTGAGGCTGGCGGCGAAACTGCGCACATCGTCGCTCACGGCTTGGGCGGTAGGCAGTTCGCGCAGGGCTTCGCGCACGGGCAGGGTGGGGGTGTCCCACACGCGCACGGCGGCTTGCGGGATCAGGAACTCGCGCTGCAGTTCGGTCAGCAGCACATTGGGCAGGGCGGCGTCGTCGTGCGTGATCAGCACTGAGCGCACCCAGTGGTGCAGGCGCTGGGCGATGGCCTCGTTCTCTTGGCTGTGGCGGATCATTTCCATGATCCGGCGCTCCAGGCCTTTGTTCTTGTCGCGCAGCATTTCCATCTGGCGCTCTTGCAGCGAGACCGCGCGCAGGCCGTGCGGGCTGGTCAGCTGCACGCTGGACAGCAACTGGGCGTGGCGCTCGAAGAAGCCGGGCGTGTGCACCAGGTAGTTGGCGATGTCGTCTTCGGTGATGCCTTGCAGGGGTGTCGTCATGGTGGCGTGGGGTGTTGGTTTGAGGCCGCGCGTTTACAGCGCGGGCACGTCGATTTCGCCGTCAAACACGGTGACTGCCGGGCCGGTCATCAGCACGGTGTGGCCGATGCCCGCCCACTGGATGGTCATCAAGCCGCCGCGCGTTTCAACGTCCACGGTGGCGTCCAGCCAGCCCAGGCGGATGCCGGCGACCACGGCGGCGCAGGCGCCCGAGCCGCAGGCCAGGGTCTCGCCCGAGCCACGCTCGTACACGCGCAGCTTGATGCGCGAGCGGCCCACCAGTTGCATGAAGCCAGCGTTGACGCGGCGGGGAAAGCGTTCGTGGCCTTCGATCTGCGGCCCGATCTCGCCCACGGGGGCGTGGTCGACATCGTCCACGCGCAGCACCGAGTGCGGGTTGCCCATCGACACCACGGCCACATCGACCGGGTAATCGGCCAAGGGCAGGGGCCACAGCTCGCCACCGTTGACCAGCTTGGGCGTGAGGCCGGTGCTGTTGAAAGGCACTTGCGCGGGCTCGAGGATGGGCTGGCCCATGTCCACGGTGACGCGGCCGTCGTCTTGCAACTGGGGCTCGATCACACCCAGCATGGTCTGCACGCGCAGGTGGGTTTTGGTGGTGAGCTGGTGGTCGTGCACATAGCGTGCGAAGCAGCGCGCGCCATTGCCGCACTGCTCAACCTCGCCGCCATCGGCGTTGATGATGCGGTAGGTGAAGTCGGTGTTCTGCTCTGCCGAGCCGGGCTCGACGATCAGGATCTGGTCGGCCCCGATGCCGAAACGCCGGTCGGCCAGAAAGCGGTATTGGGCCGCGCTCAATGGCAGCGGCCCGTGGGTGGCGTCGAGCACGATGAAATCGTTGCCCGCGCCGTGCATTTTGGTAAAGCGCAGCTTCATGAAAGAAGATTATCCGCCCGGCCGGGCTTCGTGCGCGTCAGGCAGGCCGAATGTCCACCTGGAAGCGCGCCACGGCGTCGTTCAAGCCCTGGGCTTGCAGGCGCAGGCTGGCGGCGGCGGCAGCCGATTGCTCGACCAGGGCGGCGTTCTGCTGCGTCATCTGGTCCAGTTGGCTCACCGATTCGCCCACGTGGCTGATGCCCTTGGCCTGCTGCTGGGTGGCCTCGGCGGTCTCGCCCATGGCCTGGGTGACGCGGCGGATGGCGTCCACGATCTCGGCCATGACGTTGCCGGCGTCTTTCACGCGCAGGGAGCCCACTTCCACGCGGTCGACCGACTGGCCGATCAGGCCCTTGATCTCTTTGGCGGCGTCGGCGCTGCGTTTGGCCAGCAAGCGCACCTCGCTGGCCAACACAGCAAAGCCCCGGCCCTGATCGCCAGCGCGGGCCGCTTCCACGGCGGCGTTCAAGGCCAGGATGTTGGTCTGGAAAGCGATGCCATCGATCACGCTGATGATGTCGCTGATCTGCTGCGAGGCCTTGCTGATGTCGGCCATCTGCAGCACCACGCTGTCGACCACCAGACCGCCTTGCTCGGCACGTTGGCAGGCGGTGTCGGCCAGCATGTTGGCCACGTTGGCCGATTGGGCTGACTGCGCCACGGTGGTGCTGAGCTGCTCCATGGACGAGGCCGTTTGCTGCAGGTTGGAGGCGGCCTGCTCGGTGCGGTCGGACAAATCCTGGTTGCCAGCGGCGATCTCGGTGCTCGCCACCAGCATGTTCTGCGGTGACTCGCGCACCGAGGCGACCATGGTGCGCAGCGAGCCCTGCATGTCCTTCATGCACAGCATCAGGCGTGCGATCTCGTCACGGCCGCGGGGGTTGATCTCTTGCGTCAGGTCGCCCAGGGCGATGGCCTTGGTGTGGGCTTCGGCGCGCTTGAGCGGGCCGGTCACCGAGGCGATGGTCAGGACCATCAGCGGCAGGAAGATCACGCCGGGCGACAACAACAACGCCCACAGCGACAGGATGGCGGTATTGGCGCTGCTGCTGACTTTGGCGCGGCGGACCTGGGCGAGTTGTTCGATGTCCAGGTTGAGCTTGGCCACGATGGCATCGACCGCATCGCCTTCGGCGCGTTGCGGTTCGCTCGATTGATAAGCCTCGGCGGGCGAGGTGATGGCCGAGGAGCCGATCAGTTCCAGCGTGGGGGACAGGCCCTTGCCGTAGCTTTGCAGCTTGGCCTCCACCGATTTGACTTGCTCGGCGATGGTGGCGGTGGGGGCCACTGTGGCCAGGTCTTGCGTGGCTTTCAGGCTGGCGGCCAGTGAGGTTTGCCAGGCTTTGATGTGGGTGGCGGCCGACACCGAATCGCCCGTGTTGATGATGGCTGATTTCTCGAAGCCGCGCAGTTGGCCCAGTTGCAGGGCCAGGGTGCTCATGCGCTGGGTGGCCGAGAACTCCTGGGTGGCAAAGGCGTCGAATTCGCCGCGCAGTTGCGACAACTGCCAGGTGGAGCCCGCGCCCACGATCAGGCCGATCACCACGACCAGGGCCATGCAGGCCAGCAGGCGGGCGCGGATGGAAAAGCCACGCAATGCCGTGATTCAGGGGGTCATGTTTTTATCTCCGACTGCAAATTCTTTGTCATTGCTTATATCGGACGATCGGCGCTTGGACTTGAGTGGGCCAAGCACGCCAACCCTCACGCTCAATAAACGCTGGGCTGCCCAGGCGGCCTGGTCTTGAATCGCTTGTGCACCCACAAATACTGCGCCGGCCGCTTCAAAATCTCAGCCTCGATGATGCGGTTCAGCCGCGCCGTGTCAGCCTCGGCATCTGTGGTGGGGAAGTCTTTGATCGGCGGCAAAAAGTGGATGCGCCAGCCCTGGCCGCCCGGCAGCGTCTCGGCGATCACTGGCTGCACCACCATGTTCAGCATGCGGGCCATGCGGGAGGGCGCCAATAGCGTGGCCGCCGACACGCCAAAAAATGGCACAAAAGCCGCGTCCTTGGCCCCAAAGTCCATGTCGGGCAGGTTGAAGAAGCCTCGCCCCGCCTTGATCGCGCGGAACAGCGGCTTGACCGAATCGCTGCGCGGGAAAATCTCGGCATCGCCCAAGCGCAGGCGGCCGCGCTTCATGGCGGCGTCGATCAGCGGATTGCTCTGCGTCTGGTAGATGGACGCACCGGGGCGCTTTTGCTGCAGCAAGATGGACGCGCCGGCCACGTCCAACCCAACGAAATGCGGGCACAACCACATGGTGGCGCGGCCGGTGGTTTGATATTCACGCTCGGCCAGCCCGATGTCACCTTCAACCTGGATCAGGCGTTTGATGCGTTCGGGCGGCGCGTACCAAAACAAGGCGCGCTCCAGCAGGCTGCGGCCCAGCCAGCGGAAATGCTCTTTGACCAGGGCACGGCGCTTGGCCTCGGGCATCTCGGGGAAGCACAGCGCCAGGTTGCGCAGCGCGATCCTGCGGCGCGAACCGGCCAGGGGGTGCAGCAAGGCGCCCAAGCCCCGCCCCAGCGCGGCCAGCACCGGCAGGGGCAGCCACGACAGCAGCCACAGCAGGCCCAGGGCCAGTCGAACGCCCAAGCCCTTCACGCGGCGGGGTCCTTGGCGGGCGGGCTGGTCAGCATTTTGGCCTTGGGCTGCTTGTAGCGGTTGTAGCCCCAAAGGTATTGCTGGGGGCATTGCATGATCAAGGCTTCCAATTCACGGTTCAGTGCGGCGGCAGATTGGGCCGGATCGCCTTGCTGCACGGCCTGGGCCAAAGCAGCGCCGATCGCTTGCACGTGAATAACGAAGTCAGCGCCCACTTTTCGGCGTTGCCAGAAATCAAGCCGCTCACCCCTCAACCAAACCAGGTTGGCCCCGGTCTGGTGGGCCAGCTTGGTGGCCATGGTCATGGTGTAGGCGGGCGTGCCAAAAAACGGGGCCCATGCGCCCATGCCCTCGGGCGGCACCTGGTCGGGCAGCATGCCCAGGGTCTGCCCGCTTTTCAAGGCCCGCAGCAACTGCCGCACGCCACTGAGCGTGGCCGGCGCCGAGTTGAGGTGCTGGCGGTTGCGCGAATGGACCAAAATGGTGGCCAGCCAGGCCTGCTTGGCCGGTCGGTACAAGGCGGTCATGGGCTGCACCGCGCCGAAGCGCTCCGCGTAGGCCTGCGCGCAGATCTCGAAGCAACCCATGTGCGGTGACAACACCACCACGCCTTTGCCCTTGGCCAGGGCTTGATCGACCACCTCGGGGTGAACCCAGTGCACCCGATCACCCAGCATCATGCCGGCTGGGCGGCCCCAAAAGCGCGGCAATTCGGCCACCATGCGCCCTGCGTGGGCCACGGCCGACCAGCGTTGCGACGCGCTCAAACCCGCCTTGTCGGTGTGGGCTTTGAGGCGTTTGCGGTAGGACGGCGACAGCGCGTAGGTGATCCAGCCCAGGGCCGCACCCAGGGGATGCAGCACGCCGAGCGGCCAACCGGCCAGCAAGAAAAACAAGCGAGACATGGGCCGCGATGTTACTTGGCGAGGCAGGCTATTCTGGTGCCCTGTTCACGCGAAAGGAGACAGCATGATCTTGTGCGCGGATATCGGTGCCACCAAAACCTTGCTGGGCCTGGCCCTGCTTGACGCGGCGGGCCGACCGCAGGTCGTGGCCTCGAAGCGGTATGTGGCCGCGCGGGTAACCTCGTTCGAAGACATGCTGGACGGCTTCCTGGCGGACCATGCCGGCCACCTGAGCCAGCCCTTGCGCGCTGCGTGTTTCGGCGTGGCCGGCCCGGTCAATGGTGATGTGGTGCAGATGACCAACCTGTCTTGGCGCCTGGACGCCACCGCCTTGGGCCGGCGGCTTGGCGGCATCCCCGTGCGCCTGGCCAATGATTTTGAGGCGGCGGCCAGCGGCATCGATGGCCTTTCGCCGGGCGACTTGGTGTGTTTGCAGGCCGGCCAGCCTGTGCCCGGTGCGCCTCAACTGGTGATCGGGGCAGGCTCGGGCCTGGGTGTGGCGTTTCGCATCTGGCAGAAGACGCCGACAGGGCGGGCCGAGGATGGGCGCTACCAGGTGGTGACCGGCGAGGGCGGCCACTTTGGCTTCACGCCCATCAACGCCGAACAGGACCGCGCTTTGATGCGCTTGCGGGCGCATGTGGTCCGGCCCGTGGCAGAGCACTTTGTGTCGGGCCCAGGCTTGGCCAATTTCTACACCTTCCTGGACACCGACGAAGGCGGCAAGGCCTTGACCAAGGACGACCATGCGGTGGCCACCGCCAGCAACCCCGACGGCCTGACCGGCGAAGAAATCTGCCGCCGCGCGGTGCAGGATGGCGAGCCCCGCGCGCTGCACGCCTTGCACCACTTCCTGCTGTCGTATGGCGTGGTGGCGGGTGACTACGCGCTGGCCACGCTGGCCAAGGGCGGCGTGTTCCTGGCTGGGGGCATCGCGCAAAAGCTGGGGCCTGTGATGCAGGACGGGCGCTTCATGGTGGGCTTCCGGCAGAAGGGGCCTTACGCGGACCTGATGGCCACCCTCCCCGTCCACGTGGTCAATGAGCCCGATTTGGGCCTGTTGGGCGCGGCCGCGATGGGCGCGTTGATGTTGCTTTGATGGCGCGCTGGTTTAACCGGTGCGAGTCATTTTTACCGGCTTGCCCTCAGCGCAGCAACGCCAGCATCTTCTGCAGCATGGTGGCCACTTCCGAGTGCGTGTCCAGGTAATAACGGGCGCGTGACAGGGGGTCTTCGCGCCCTATGCGCACGGTCAACCAGTGCGGCTCGGCGCTTTCAAAGGCGGACTCGTCGTTCAGGTCATCACCCGTGAACATGGCGGCGCCCGATTGCGAGCGTTTGACCAGCATGGCCACGGCATCGCCCTTGTCAGGCGCATCGGCGGCCACCACGTTGACCACGCATTTGCCGCCGAAGCTGGTCAGTGCCGGGTCCAGTCCGCGCAGCAGGGTTTCGATGGTGACCAGGGCGGCGTCCCGATCCCGCGCCAGGCGGTAGTGCAAGGCCAGCGAGTGGCGTTTGTCTTCGACCTGGATGCCGACAGAGCTCAGCGCTGCTTCATGCGCTTCGATCTTGACGCGCAGTGCATTAAGTTTATCGGTCAGGGCGGTGTAGACCTCGGGCGGCAACTGAGGTTGCTCGGGGTCTTCGGCGCCGTGGTTGCCAATGATGTAGTGCGGATCAAAGCCCAGGCGGGGCGCGACATCGTCCACGCTGCGGCCGGTGACGATGGCCACAGGCAAATGCTCGGCCAGTTGCGCCAGGCGCTGGGCCACGCCGATCGACACGCGGGCATCGTCGGGCTTGGTCACGATGGGTGCCAGCGTGCCGTCGAAATCAAAAGCCAGCAAAGGGCGCCGTTGCATCACGGCTTCAAGGGCCAGCTGGCCTGGGGGGGTGAACAGATGGTGCTTCATGTCAGCCAGGCTGGTGCCGCTGCACGCGCGCCTCGATCCTTTCTCTCAGGCGCCAGCGGCCCGCGTCGGTCAGCATGCGGCCGGCCCAGCGGTAGACGTTGAACTCGCGCACGGTCATGCGCAGGCTGCCCATGCGTTCACGCTGTTCTGCCTCGGGCATGGTGAGGGCGCGTTGCAAGGCATCGGCGGTTTCTTCCACATGGTAGGGGTTCACGATCAAGGCCTGGCTCATTTCTCGGGCAGCGCCTGCAAAGCGGCTCAGGATCAGCACGCCGCGCTCGTCATCGCGGGCTGCCACAAACTCTTTGCACACCAGGTTCATGCCATCGTGCAGGCTGGTGACCATGCAGGCGTCGGCGGCCCGGTACAGCTCGTACAACGAGGCCTGGTCGTGGTGCACGGCCAGCAGGTGAACAGGCTTGTAGCCTTCGAATCCGAAGCGCTTGTTGACGCGCTCGGTCAAGGCGTGGATGCGCTCCTGGAAGGATTTGTACTCTTCCAGCGAGCCGCGCGAAGGCGCTGCGATCTGCACGAACGATAACTGGCCGATCCACTCGGGGTGTTTCTCCAGCAGGCGTTCCACCGCGTGGATGCGCTCCAGGATGCCCTTGGTGTAGTCGAAGCGGTCCACGCCGATGGCGATGCGGTGGTCGGGCGGCAGGCCCAACCGGGCCAGCACGTTTTGGCGGCATTGCGCCACCGGCAGCCACGAGGCCTGCGTTTGCTCGGAGGGCCACTCGATCGAGATGGGGTAGCTCTCCACAAAGGTGCTGTCATCGTGGAAAGAGATGGTCGAGTGCTCGTGCTCAATGCGGGCCTCCAGATACCGGTCCACCGTCTCGATGAAATTCTTGCAGTGAAAGCGCGTGTGAAAACCCAGGATGGTGCTGCCCAGCATGCCTTCCAGGATCTCCTGCCGCCAGGGGCAGATGCCGAAGGACTCGGGGTTGGGCCAGGGGATGTGCCAGAAGGTCAGGATGGTGGCGCGCGGCAGCTTCTTGCGGATCATCGCGGGCAGCAGGGCGAAGTGGTAATCCTGCACCAGCACGACCGGGTCTTCGCTGCGGGCTTCGGCCACCACGGCATCGGCAAAGCGCTGGTTGACGGCGCGGTAGTGCTCCCAATCTGATTCGCGGAACACGGGGCGAACGTGGGCCACATGGCACAGCGGCCACAGGCCTTCGTTGGCAAAGCCGTAGTAGTAGCCCTTTTCTTCTTCCTCGCTGAGCCACAGGCGGCGCAGCGTGTACTCGTGTTTGCCGGGCGGCACCAGCACGCGGTCGTGGGCATCGACCACCTCGGCATCGGCGCTGCCACTGCCATGGGCGATCCAGGTGCCCGAACAGGCGCGCAGCAAAGGCTCGACGGCGGTCACCAAACCACTGGCCGGGCGCTTGACCACGATGTCATCGCCCACCTTGTCGTGGATGTAGGGCTCGCGGTTGGCCACCACGATCAATTGGTCGCCGCGCAACTGGGTGCGCAGCAGCGCGCGCAGGCGCTCCGGGTTCCATTCGGTTTCGGGGCCCAGTGAGCGGCGGTACTCGTCTTCCAGGTCGCGCAGGCGGGCGCGCAGGTCGGCGGCGAAGGGCGCCAGCTCGGGCGCGGCCGACGACATCAGCGGGCTGATCAGGCCTTCACCGCGCAACAAGGCCCGCGCGCCCGAGACCCAGCCGCGCCAGCTTAACTGCGCCACCACCACGGTGATCAGGGCGATGATGCCGCCCAGCCCGGCGATCAGGATGATCAGGTACTTTTGCGTGTCCTGGCTGCGGTGCTCCACAAAGCTCAGGTCTTGCAGCAGGATGAGTTGCGCGATGGGTCCCGTCTCGTCGGTGACGGGGTAAAAACCCACATGGGCCGGTCCGCCTTCGATGCGGATCTGGGGCTCGTCTTGTTGGCCAATGACCTCGGCCCTGGCGCAGGTCAATGAGCGGGGAAAGCCCGGTGAGCGGCGCAGCAACTCGCCATCCAGCGAGCACAGGCCGATGCCCACCAGGCGCTCGTCCTGCACCACGCGGTTGAACAGCGATTGCATGCGCGAACTGCCGGGCTCTTGCAGCCCTTCGGCGATCGAGTCGGACAGGGTTTTGGTGACCAGCGATCCCCGCAGGTTCAGGTCGCGCGAAAACCAGCGCAGGGTCAGGCGGTCCATCAGGGGCACCGCCAGGTAGGCCGCGGCAATGAGCGTCAAAACCAGCGGCACCAGAAAGCGAAGCTGGAGGCGCAATGTGTTCATCAAGGATGCCGAAGAATGTGGTTGTGTCCAGAAGGGCAATCGGCGTGCCCGGTGTGTGAAAGGGTGCGGTCTGTTTCAACCAACCGGTGGCGCTTGCCCGTGTTCAGGGGTGGGGGAGCGTTGTTGGGGTGAGGGTGGTCGGCCCAGGGTGTCCTCGGCATCAGCATGGGCCGTGCTGGGCAGCGGCTTGTCAATCTCGGCGCGGACGCGGGGCAGGTAGTCTGGGTAGTCGCGTTGCATCACCACCATCAGCTCTTCGCGGATCAGGCAGCGCAGGTCCCAGGATTTGCCCGAGTCGCCGCTGCTGATCAGGCAGCGCAGCTGCATGGCCTTCTCGCTGAAATCCGTCACCTGGATCAGGCACACGCGCCCATCCCACAGGGGCGACATCTCGCACACGGCCTGCATGGCGTTGCGCAAAGGTTGCAAAGGCATGCGGTAGTCCAGCCACAAAAACACCGTGCCCAGGATGTTGGCGCTGTTGCGCGTCCAGTTTTGAAAGGGGTGCTCGATCCACCATTGCAAGGGCACGATGAGGCGGCGCTCGTCCCAGATTTTGACCACCACGTAGGTGCTGTTGATCTCTTCGATGGTGCCCCATTCGCCGTCAACAATGACCACATCGTCCAGGCGGATCGGCTGGCTGAACGCGATCTGCAAACCGGCCATCAGGTTGCCCAGCACCGGCCGCGCCGCCAGGCCCGCCGCGATGCCGACCACGCCGGCCGAGGCCAGCAAGCTGGTGCCGATCTGGCGCACATCGGGGATGGTCATCAAGGCCAGGCTGAAGCCGATCAGCCCGATGCCCGAGACCGCCAGGCGCGTCACCACCTGGGTTTGCGTCTGGATGCGGCGCGCCATCAGGTTGTCGCTGGCATCGGTGCGGTGCGCCATCACGATGGCTTGGCCGAAGCCGCGCGCCATGCGCATCAACAGCCAGGTGAACGAGGCGATCAGCACGATGGTGGTGGCTTGCCGCACCAGGGCGATGTGGGCCAGGTCGTCGGGTGCGCCGCGCAGCACGAACTGCAAGGCCAGCAGCGGCAGCATGATGCCGGCGGGTTTGCGGGCCGCCTGCGCGACCGCCGAAGCCGGCTTGGAGTGCGCGGTGCCACGCTGGACGATGGCCGCGCTACTGAAGAAGATCAGCCAGGCCACGGTCATGGCGATGGCGGCTGAAAGAAAGGTGAGGGCCCAGGGCGACAGGTTCAGGTCCATGCGAACCGACAGCAATCGGTGTGCCTTTTGGCGGGTGTTTCCGGGTTTTATCCAGGGAAACGCCCGAGGGTGATCCATTACACTGCCTCCATCGCCGAGTTAAAGGAACAACTTGCGGGGCGATTCATAAATGCCGCTAAAGCGTTCGCCGCTTGTTCGAAAGATCTTCAAGCCCGGCGACGCAGCCAGTCTTGAACTTTTATCTTTTGGAGCACACACCGTGGCGAACGACTTCCTCTTCACATCCGAATCCGTCTCTGAAGGCCACCCCGACAAGGTCGCCGACCAGATCTCGGACGCCATCCTCGACGCCATCTTTGAGCAAGACCCCCGCTCACGCGTGGCCGCTGAAACGCTGTGCAACACCGGCTTGGTGGTGTTGGCCGGTGAGATCACCACCAACGCGCACGTTGATTACATCCAGGTGGCCCGCGACACCATCAAGCGCATCGGCTACGACAACACCGACTACGGCATCGACTACAAAGGTTGCGCCGTGCTGGTGGCCTACGACAAGCAGCCCAACGACACAGCCCAGGGCGTGGACCACGCGTCTGATGACCACCTGAACATCGGCGCTGGCGACCAGGGCCTGATGTTCGGCTACGCCTGCAACGAGACGCCCGAGCTGATGCCCGCGCCCATCTATTACGCGCACCGCCTGGTCGAGCGCCAAGCCCAGCTGCGCAAGGATGGCCGCCTGCCTTTCCTGCGCCCGGATGCCAAGAGCCAGGTCACCATGCGCTATGTGGATGGCAAGCCCCACAGCATCGACACCGTGGTGCTGTCCACCCAGCACGACCCGGATCAATCCGAGACGCAACACAAGATGAAGGCCTCGTTCAATGAAGCCATCATTGAAGAGCTGATCAAGCCCGTGCTGCCCAAGGAATGGTTGAAAGACACCAAGTTCCTGATCAACCCCACTGGCCGTTTCGTCATCGGCGGCCCGCAAGGCGACTGTGGCCTGACCGGCCGCAAGATCATCGTGGACACCTACGGCGGCGCTTGCCCCCACGGTGGTGGCGCGTTCAGCGGCAAGGATCCTTCCAAGGTGGACCGCTCGGCCGCTTAGGCCGCCCGCTACGTGGCCAAGAACATCGTGGCCGCTGGCCTGGCCAAGCAGTGCCAGATCCAGGTGGCTTACGCCATTGGCGTGGCCCGCCCCATGAACGTGACGGTGTACACCGAAGGCACGGGCGTGATCAGCGACGAGAAGCTGTCCGAACTGGTGCAAGAGCACTTCGACCTGCGCCCCAAGGGCATCATCCTGATGCTGGACCTGCTGCGCCCGATCTACACCAAGACGGCTGCTTACGGCCACTTTGGCCGCGAAGAGCCTGAGTTCACCTGGGAGCGCACGGACAAGGCGGCGTTGCTGCGGGACGCGGCTGGCCTGTGATCTGAGCGTTCTGCACTGAGGGAATAGGGCATCGGCGACGATGCCCTTTCTTTTTGGTGCTTTCCCGCTGGCCAGTCGCTTTACGATGGTCAGCATCATGCGCAAGAAAATACAAATCGGGCAGTTGCGGGTCGGCATGTTCATCGACGAAGTCGTGGGCTCGTGGCTGAACAATCCTTTCTGGAAGTCGGCCGTCATGTTGACCGACGCGAATCAGCTCGCGCAGCTCAGAACAAGTCCCATCAAGGAGGTCTGGATCGACGTGAGCAAGGGCCTCGACGTGGACGACGATGTCCATGTGATCGATGGCGTGGAGTTCACGGCGGGGCCCGCCCAGGCGATCGACGAACCCGTGGTGACCCAGGCCAGTGCGATCGCTCTGCCCACCGTGTCCTTGCAGGAGGAGGTGGCCCGCGCTGGCCGCATCTGCGACAAGGCCAAGGGCGCCATGAAGACCATGTTCCAGGACGTGCGCATGGGCAAGGCCATCGATGCCGAGCACTGCCTGCCCATCGTGGACGACATCACCCAGTCGGTGCAGCGCAACCCTGGCGCCATCGTCAGCCTGGCGCGCTTGAAGACCAGCGACGACTACACCTACATGCACTCGGTGGCGGTGTGCGCCTTGATGGTGGCGCTGTCGCAGCAGCTCAAGCTGTCGGCCGACGACACGCGCGAAGCAGGCCTGGCTGGCTTGCTGCACGACCTGGGCAAAAGTGCCATGCCCATCGAGGTGTTGAACAAACCCGGCAAGCTGACCGAGGCCGAGTTCACCATCATGAAGAGCCACCCCGAAGCGGGCCACCGCATGCTGATGGAGGGCCGGGGCGTGGGCCCAATCCCGATGGACGTGTGCCTGCACCACCATGAAAAAATCAACGGCCTGGGCTACCCGCATGGCCTGAAGGGCGATGAAATCAGCCTGTTCGCCAAGATGGGCGCGGTCTGCGATGTCTACGACGCCATCACGTCCAACCGGCCCTACAAATCAGGCTGGGACCCGGCAGAGTCCATCCTGCGCATGGCGCAGTGGGGCAGGGAGGGGCACTTTGACGAACGCATCCTGCAGGCCTTCATCCGCAGCATTGGCATCTACCCCACCGGGTCGTTGGTGAAGTTGAAATCAGGCCGTCTGGGCGTGGTGGTGGAGCAAGGCCCGCAATCCCTGTTGGCACCGCTGGTCAAGGTATTTTTCTCGACCAAGTCCAATCAGCGCATCGTGCCCGAGCTACTGAACCTGGGCCTGCCCAGTTGCTCGGACCAGATCGTGTCGCGCGAATCACCGGCGGTCTGGAACTTCCCTGATCTGGACGAGCTGTGGGTGTCTTGATGAGGCAGCTCACTGCCAAGCCCAATTGGCGGTAACCCACGCGCCGCGCCTGGGCCCCTGGCACACCTCGTTGGTGCCGTTGACGGCTTCAACATGGCCCCGGTCGGTCACATTGAGCACCGATGTCCAGGTGCTCATGCCGCTTCACATTTTAAAGCATGGCTTGAACGCCATTTTGGTGAAGCGTGAGTTGCATCCACTGCCCTGAGTTGATTGGCCTTTGGCCTACAGGTTGGGGGGCCCTGAAACCCCCACCTGCTCCGTCCTTACTGATTCGACAAACTCAGCCCCGCGTGCTCACGCAGCGGATGAAAGTGGATGTTCGGGTGCCGCTCTTGCGTCAAGCGCAGGTCGTAAGCCGAGGTCATCATGTAGGCCAAGGTATTGGCCGCGTCATGGGCCAGTTTGCTGGCGTTCTCGTCGGTGAACTTTTTCAAGTCGGCCGCTGAATCAGAGGTGATCCAGCGCGCCCCCACAAAACGGCAAGGCATCAGGCGGATGTCGACGCTGTACTCGCCCTTCAGGCGGTGTTGCACCACTTCAAACTGCAATTGCCCCACGGCGCCCAGCAACATCGAACCGCCCACATCGGGTCGGAACACCTGAATGGCGCCTTCTTCGCCCAACTGCATCAATCCAGCCTGCAACTGCTTGCTTTTCATGGGATTGGCCAATTCCACCGTCTGGAACAGCTCGGGCGCGAAGAAAGGCAGGCCGGTGTACTGCAGGGTCACGCCATCGGTGATGGTGTCGCCCAGTTGCACGCCGCCGTGCGTGGTGAAACCAATGATGTCGCCCGCATAGGCCTCGTCAACCGCTTCACGGCGCTGCGACAAGAAAGTCACCACCGAAGTGGGCCGCAACTCTTTGGCCGAGCGCTGCACTTTCAGCTTCATGCCCGGCTCGTACTTGCCGGAGCACACGCGCACAAAAGCGATGCGGTCACGGTGGGATGGGTCCATGTTGGCCTGCACCTTGAAGACCACGCCGGAGAAGTTGGCTGCATCGGGCTGGACCTCGGTGGTCGAGCCGTCTTTTTCGGTCGACAGGCGCAGGCGGGGCGAGGGCGCCAGGTCGACCAGCGCGTCCAGGATTTCTTGCACGCCAAAGTTGTTCACGGCCGAGCCGAAGAACACGGGCGTTTGCTTGGCGGCCAAAAACAATTCCAGGTCGAAGGCGGGGGCGGCGCCGGCCATCAGCGCCATGTCTTGCTCGGCCAGCTCCCAATCGTGGCCAAAGCGGTCGTGCAGCTTGGCGCGGTCGCTCAAGGGCACGGTCTCGTCCTCGCCGCCGCGTTTGTCGGCGCCCGCATCAAACAGCCGCATGCTTTGCGTGCGCAGGTTGACGATGCCGCCAAACTGCTTTCCTTGGCCCACGGGCCAGGTCATGGGCACACAGGGCATGCCCAGCTCGGCCTCGACTTCATCCAGCAGGGTGACGGGGTCGCGGCCCTCGCGGTCCATCTTGTTGACGAAGGTGATGATGGGCGTGTCGCGCTGGCGGCAAACCTCGATCAGGCGGCGGGTTTGCGCTTCGACGCCGTTGGCCGCGTCGATCACCATCAGGGCCGAATCGACCGCCGTGAGCACGCGGTAGGTGTCTTCCGAAAAGTCCTTGTGGCCGGGGGTGTCGAGCAGGTTGACCACGTGGTCGCGGTACAGCATCTGCATCACGCTGGAGGCCACCGAGATGCCGCGCTGCTTTTCGATTTCCATCCAGTCGGAGGTGGCGTGGCGCGTGGCCTTGCGCGCTTTCACGCTGCCGGCAATGTGGATGGCGCCCGAGAACAGCAGCAGCTTTTCCGTCAACGTGGTTTTACCGGCGTCGGGGTGGGAAATGATGGCAAATGTGCGGCGGCGCCTCACCTCGTCTTGAATTGAGTCTATGGCCATGGCAGTGGAATTTCGAATAGCTACGCAGTGATGATCTGTATTGTCCTCGATTGCTTTGGACACCAGATTGAGGCAATCGTCTGATAGTGCCTTGGGCGCAAGTTAACTTCTATAAAGTGCTCTTAAGAGCTTATTTGGCTTGATTTCGGCCACGCAAACGTGCTACCTTGAAGACAAAGGTGCCCGCATGACCGCCCGAACCAAGCTTTTGACCACCCCCCCTTATGCCGTCGAGCAATCGCTCAAACGCCTCGGCGCAGACCTGCGCACGGCACGGCTGCGCCGCAACCTGACGATTGAAGACGTGGCCGGCAAGATCGGGACAGGCCTGAGAACTGTCTCAGATGCAGAAAAAGGCAAACCGTCCACCACGGTTGCCGTGTACACGGCCATTCTCTGGGCGCTGGATCTGCTTTCGCAGCTCGATGAGGTCGCGCGTCCGGAGAACGACGCGGAAGGCCAGTCGCTCGCGCTTGCAAAAGAGCGCGGCCGGGCTCGCGCGAGGACGGAGCTGAGCAATGACTTCTGAGGCGCCCGGCGAGTGCTTTGTCTACATCACCCTGCCCGGCCAGACCGAGCCAGTGACGGCTGGGCGCTTCGCGCTCGATGTGGATCGTCGCGGCATCCCCGAAGGTCGCTTTGTCTATGGCCGCAGCTACCTTGCACGGCAGAACGCCCTGCCCCTCGATCCGGTCGAGCTGAAGCTGTCGGAGCGGGTGTATTCAACGCTGGCGCTGAATGGCGTCTTTGGCGCGCTCCGCGATGCCAGCCCCGATTTTTGGGGCCGACGCGTCATTCAACGGCACTTGGGCAGAGCGCAGCCCGGCGAGCTTGAATACTTGCTGTATTCCCCGGACGACAGGGCCGGGGCACTGGGCTTCGGTCTTAACCAGCAACCCCCGGCTCCCAGGCGCAGCTTTAACCAGACGTTGGACCTTGAGAAGGTGCAGGCGACAGCCGACGCCATCATGGCTGAGCAGGAGTGGCCAGCGGACGCCATCAAGGAACAGGTCGGCCATCTGTTACTGATCGGCACCTCCATGGGCGGTGCGCGACCAAAAGCCGTTGTTGAAGATGCGGGCGGTCTCTGGATCGCCAAGTTCAACGTCGCCACCGACCCCTGGAACAGCGCGCGTGTCGAGCACGCCATGCTCGTGCTGGCGCGCTCATGCGGTTTGACCACCGCCGAGAGCCGCGTAATCAAGGTGGCTGGACGCGATGTGCTGCTTGTCAAACGTTTTGACCGTGAGAAGACCGACGCGGGATATCAGCGCGCCCGGATGATCAGCGCCCTGACGCTCCTGCGAGCCGAAGACAACTACCAGGCCAGAGACCGCTGGTCTTACATGCGATTGGTTGAGGAGTTGCGTCGCGCCTCGTCCGAGCCCAAGGCCAATGCGATTGAACTGTACCGAAGGATGTGCTTCAACGCGCTGATCTCGAACATTGACGACCATCCACGCAATCACGCATTGATCGCCAAGGACAAGGACTGGAAGCTGTCACCGGCCTATGACTTGACCCCGGCAGTACCGGTCAGCATCGAACGCCGAGACCTGGCGATGGAGTGTGGCGACGCCGGACGCTTTGCCAATGCCAAGAATTTGCTCTCGCAGAGCGAACGGTTCCTGCTGGAGCGCGAGCAGGCGGGCGGCATGATTGATCAGATGGCCGCCCAGGTCAGCCAAACCTGGTTCGCCACAGCGCGCGAGTGCGGCGTCAGCGTCGCCGACTGCGGCAGGATTGCAGGTGCGTTTGCTTACGAAGGCTTCTGGCAATCATCGTTTTGAGGCGTTTGCCAGTCCGCATGGTTGGGCAAGGCTCAAATTGTCCCACCCCGTATATTTTTATGGCACACCGTGCCCAACGGTTTTATACTGAGGCTTCCTTTCGAGGAGCGTTGCAAGGTCACCCTGACCCCAGGCTCGAAAGTGTCTCCCCTGCAACCGCGCTCACCCGCATGTGTCCCGCTGGGTGAGTTGTCTTTTCCCCCCTCCTCCCTGGCAGTCCTGCGGCTTCAAATCAATGTTGCTTGAAGGAAATTCGCCATGAGCGCACAAAAACTGATCACTGACCACAAGGGCGTCGATTGCGTCGTCGCCGACATGTCCCAAGCCGCCTGGGGCCGCAAAGAAATCCTGATCGCCGAGCACGAAATGCCCGCGCTGATGGTCATCCGTGCCGAATACGCTGCCCAGCAGATCCTCAAGGGCGCGCGCATCACCGGCTCGCTGCACATGACCATTCAAACGGCCGTGCTGGTTGAGACCCTGCAAGCCCTGGGCGCCCAAGTGCGCTGGGCGTCGTGCAACATCTACTCAACGCAAGACCACGCTGCCGCCGCCCTGGTTGAGGCCGGCACCCCCGTGTTCGCCTACAAGGGCGAGTCGCTCGAAGAGTACTGGGATTACACCCACCGCATCTTTGAATTCGGCGGCAAGGGCACCGAAGGCGAAGGCCCCAACATGATCCTGGACGACGGCGGCGATGCCACGATGCTGATGCATCTGGGCAAGCAAGCCGAAAAAGACCTGGGCGTGCTGGCCAAGCCCGGCAGCGAAGAAGAACGCATCCTGTTTGCCGCCATCAAGGCCAAGCTGGCCGTGGACAACACCTGGTACAGCCGCAAGGCCGCCCAGATCATCGGCGTGACCGAAGAAACCACGACCGGCGTGCACCGCCTGAACGAAATGTCCGTCAAGGGCACCTTGCTGTTCCGCGCCATCAACGTGAACGACTCGGTCACCAAGTCCAAGTTTGACAATTTGTATGGCTGCCGCGAATCGCTGGTTGATGGCATCAAGCGCGCCACCGACGTGATGATCGCTGGCAAGGTCGCCGTGGTGGCTGGCTACGGGGACGTGGGCAAGGGCTCGGCCCAAGCTTTGCGCGCACTGTCTGCCCAGGTCTGGGTCACCGAGATCGACCCCATCAACGCCCTGCAGGCCGCGATGGAAGGCTACCGCGTCGTGACCATGGACTGGGCCGCCGACAAGGCCGACATCTTCGTCACCAGCACCGGCAACAAGAGCGTGATCACCTTCAAGCACATGGCGGCGATGAAGAACAACGCCATCGTTTGCAACATCGGCCACTTCGACAACGAAATCGACGTCGCCGAGCTGGAAACGCAGTGCCAGTGGGAAGAGATCAAGCCCCAGGTCGACCACGTCATCTTCAAGGATGGCAAGCGCATCATCCTGCTGGCCAAGGGCCGCTTGGTGAACCTGGGCTGCGGCACGGGTCACCCCAGCTACGTGATGTCGTCCAGCTTTGCCAACCAGACCATCGCCCAGATCGAGTTGTTCGCCCACAAGGACGCCTACGACAACGGCAAGGTCTACGTGTTGCCCAAGCACCTGGACGAAAAAGTCGCCCTGCTGCAGTTGACCACCCTGAACGCCCAGCTCACCGAGCTGACCGACGAGCAAGCCGCCTACATCGGCGTGCCTAAGACTGGCCCTTACAAGCCTGATACCTACCGCTATTGATGTTTCAAAGTAACTGATGCCCAGAGCCGATCAACTCATGGTCGCGGGTGGGCATGCGCCCACCCGCTCCGCCGCCCACCGACTGATTGACGCCAGCGCCGCGCAATGGCTCAGCCCCAAAGGCTGGACCACCTTGCGCAAAGCTGGTGAAGATCTGCCTGAGGGCACGCAGTTCCGTGTCACCAACGATGCGGAACTGCGCTGGGTATCACGTGCCGGGCTCAAGCTCGAAGGCGCGCTGGCCCACATCAACCTGAACGTGTCCGACTGGCGCTGCCTGGACGTGGGCCAGAGCACCGGTGGCTTCACCGACGTGCTGCTGGCCAACGGCGCCAGCCAGGTCGTGGGGGTGGACGTTGGCCATGGCCAATTGCACGCCCGCCTTCAAGACGACACCCGTGTGGTGTCGCTGGAAGAGGTGCATGCCCGTGAGCTTGACAAGAGCACCTTGCGCGAACACGCCCCGGCCGATGGCTTTGACCTGATCGTGGCCGACCTGTCCTTCATCTCGCTGGCCACCGTGGTGCCGCACCTCAAGACCTGGCTCAAGCCGGGCGGCCATGTGCTGATGCTGATCAAGCCCCAGTTCGAGGTGGGCAAGGGCAACGTCGGCAAGGGTGGCTTGGTCAAGGACCCGGCCTTGCATGCCCGCGCCCGAGACATGGTGCGCCGGGCCTGCACCGACCTGGGTTGGACCGTGCACAAGGGCTTCAACAGCCCGATCGAGGGTGGCGACGGTAACCAGGAGTTCTTCATCTGGGCGTCCTCGCCCTCGGCCCCTTGAGCCTCCCTTGAAAGTCTGAAAAAGCATGAGCACGCTTGCCCCTACTTCCCTGCCGTTGAGCTTCGAGTTCTTTCCGCCCAAGACGCCGGAAGGTTTTGACAAGCTGGCGGCCGTGCGCCAGCAGCTGTACCCGCTCAAGCCGCATTACTGCTCCGTCACCTATGGCGCGGGCGGCTCGACGCAAGATGGCACCATCCAGACCGTGCGGTCCATCCTGGCCGAAGGTTTTGATGCGGCGCCACACTTCTCGTGCATCGGTGCCAGCCGGGCCGGTGTGCGCGAGCAACTGGCGCAGTTTGCGTCGCAGGGCATCCGCCGCCTGGTGGCTTTGCGGGGCGATCTGCCCAGTGGCTACGGCGGCTTTGGCGAGTTCCGCTACGCCAGCGAGCTGGTGGCCTACATCCGCGAGGAAACCGGCGATCACTTCCACATCGAAGTGGCGGCCTACCCCGAAATGCACCCCCAGGCCCGCAATCCGCAGGCCGACCTGGATGCTTTCGTGACCAAGGTCAAGGCGGGCGCCAATGTGGCCCTGACCCAGTACTTTTTCAACGCCGACGCCTATTTCCGTTTTGTGGACGACGCGGCCAAACGCGGCGTCAGCATCCCCATCATCCCGGGGATCATGCCGATCACCAACTCCACCCAGCTCATGCGTTTTTCAGACGCGTGTGGCGCCGAAATCCCCCGTTGGATCCGTTCGCGCCTGGAGGGCTATGGCGACGACAAGGCCTCGATTCAGGCCTTTGGCCTGGACGTGGTGGCCGAGCTGTGTGAAAGGCTGCGCCGTGCCGGTGTGCCCGGCCTGCACTTTTACACGATGAACCAGTCGACCTCGGTGCTGGCCTTGTGCCAACGACTGGGTTGGTGATCGGCGCTCGTGACAATTTCACGAGCTTGTATAAACGACGTTACGGTTGACCTTGAAATCACCCCTCGTTCGGGGGGTGATTAAGGGTCTTCGATATAAAAATCCCGGGCTTGGGAAGGCAAGATTTGCTCAACCTGCTAAAAGCGCAGGGCTTGAACAGCAAGCATGACAGCCATCTCAAACCAAACGAAGGTGAACAAATGAACGTTTTCAACATCAAGCTGACTCAAATGGCCGCCGTGGCCCTGCTGGCCGCTTCGGCCCTGTCGACCGCCCAAGCCGCGGTGTTCGCGGCCCCCACCCAAGCCAACCTGACGTTGGGCGTTGACATCGTCAAAGTGCTGGGTTCGGTCACCATCACCCCCCTGGGCGGTGCGAGCTACGGCAACAACGTGCTGTCGGAATCCTTCAGCTCGGTCTCCACCAGCGGTTCGGGTGCGTCCTTCAGCCTTCAGGGCCTGACCCCCTCCAACGCCGGTTTCGCCATCGTCACGGCCGCTACGGCGACGAATCCATCCGTGTCGCTGAACATCACCGCGCTGAGCTTTGACACGGTCACCAAGGGCATGAACGCCAACCTGTCGGTCAACGGCGTGCAAGCCTACTCCGGTCTGTTCCTGCAAGGCACCACTTATTCGGTGACCGAGGCTTTCAACGCTGCCGCCGGCACGGGTTTCATTCAAACTGGCGAGTTGAAGCTGACCGCGAATTCGGCCACGGCTCTGCTGTCGGCTCTGGGTCAACCAACCTACCTGGCCGCGTTCATCACGCCCGTGTCTTTCGGCACCCTGACAGTTGACGTCACCGCCCCAGCCGTGCCGGAACCCAGCACCTACGCGCTGATGGGCATGGGCCTGGTGGGCATGGCTCTGGTTGCTCGCAAGCGTCGCCAAGCCTGATCGCAGACGCCACCTTCAGGCGGCACGGTCAAAAAACAAAAGCCGAAGGTGCATGCCTTCGGCTTTTTTCATTCCGTCAGCACACAAAGCAAGGGCACGTCGTGCGCCTCGGGTTGCAGAGCTTGGGCATTGAGCTGGCCGATCGCCCATGACACGCCAATCGCCGTGATATCCGGATTGGCCGCCAAGTAGCGGTCAAAATAGCCGCCACCGTAGCCCAGTCGGTAGCCATCCGGGGTGAATCCCACGCATGGAACCAAGACCACATCAGGTTGGCAAGGCTGT
>NZ_JACMNS010000048.1 GCF_014378415.1 Aquabacterium sp. | reverse complement strand
GAACAGGGGCACGCTTTCCAACTGCTCCATCGTGATCAGGCCCGAGCGCACGCCATCGTCGATGTCGTGGGCGTTGTAGGCGATCTCGTCGGCCAGGTTGCACAGCTGCGCTTCCAGGCTGGGCTGCGTGCCTTGCAGAAAGCGGTGGCCCACGCCATTGGGCTCGCGCGCTTCCATCAGCTCGGCGTTCTTGCGCGAGCAATGCTTGAGCACGCCTTCGCGCGTTTCAAAGCTCAGGTTCAGGCCGTTGAAGGCTGGGTAACGCTCTTCCAGTTCATCGATCACGCGTAGCGATTGCAGGTTGTGCTCAAAGCCCCCATAGGTGCTCATGCATTCGTTGAGCGTGTCCTGCCCGGCGTGGCCAAAGGGCGTGTGGCCCAAGTCGTGCGCCATTGCAATCGCCTCGACCAGATCCTCGTTCAGGCCCAGCGCCCGCGCGATGGAACGGCCCAGTTGCGCCACCTCCAGCGAATGCGTCAAGCGCGTGCGGAACAGATCGCCTTCGTGGTTCAGAAACACCTGCGTTTTGTAGACCAGGCGCCTGAACGCGGTGCTGTGCACGATGCGGTCGCGGTCGCGCTGGAAATCATTGCGCGTGGGCGCGGGCGGCTCGGCGTGCAAGCGCCCTCGGGTGCGCGCGGGGTCGCTGGCGTAAGGTGCAAGCCACATTGCAGCGTCAGGCGGTGTGCGCGGCAATGACTTCGCGCACGATGGCCTCGGGTGCCGGCCGCATGCTGGCCTTGCCCAACTGGTCGATGACCACGAAGCGGATCTCACCGCCCTCGGCTTTTTTGTCCACGCTCATCAGCTCCAGGTAGCGCTCAAAGCCCAGTGCGGGTCCGACGACTGGCAGGCCCGTGCGTTCGATCAGGTCCTTGATGCGCAGTGAGGTGGCATGGTCGATCAAACCCAGGCGGCTGGACAAGTCCGCCGCCATCACCATGCCGCACCCCACGGCCTCGCCGTGCAGCCATGCGCCATAGCCCATGCCTGTCTCGATGGCATGGCCAAAGGTGTGGCCAAAGTTGAGGATAGCGCGCAGGCCGGCTTCCTTCTCGTCCTGGCCCACCACCCAGGCCTTGATCTCGCAGGATCGGCGGATGGCGTGGCGCAGGGCGGCGCGGTCGCGCGCCAGCAGGGCGTCCAGGTTGGCTTCCAGCCAAGTTAAAAATTCGGCATCGGCGATCGGGCCGTATTTGATGACTTCGGCCAGGCCAGCCAGCAGTTCGCTTTGCGCCAGGGTGTCGAGCGTCTCGATGTCGCAGATCACGCGTTGGGGCTGGTAAAACGCCCCGATCATGTTCTTGCCGACCGGGTGGTTGATGGCGGTTTTGCCACCCACGCTGGAATCGACCTGCGCCAGCAAAGTGGTGGGCACCTGCACGAAAGGCACGCCGCGCATGTAGCAAGCGGCCGCAAAACCCGTCATGTCGCCCACCACGCCGCCACCCAGGGCGTACAGCACCGTTTTGCGGTCGCAGGCTTGTTCAAGCAGGGTGGTGAAAACCTGGTTCAGCGAGGGCCAGTCCTTGAACGCCTCGCCATCGGGCAACTCGACCGACAGCACGCGCTTGTGGTGCCCCTGCAGCGCCTGGGTCAGCTTGGCCGTGTACAGCGGCCCCACGGTGGTGTTGGTGACGATCAGGGCCGTGGCCGACTTGGGCAAACCAGCGTAGGTGGCGGGCTGGCCGATCAGGCCTTCGCCGATAAGGATGTCGTAGCTGCGGTCACCCAGGTTGATGGCGACCGTGACGGTGGAAGGCGAGCGGGAGGAGGTCGATGCCATGAGCGCTTGAGGGTCCCAAACAAGGGCCCCAAGCCCGCCCAGCGGTCCCGGCCGCGACGCAGGGGGCATCAATCAAAAGAAAAAAGGTGACGAGCCTTACCCCGGCACTGGAGGCAAACGGTTAGGGCTGCTTCGTTCCCAATCTGACCCGGTTGGCCGCGCCCCCATGCGGGGAGGCCCGTCGATGCGGATTATAAACGATGCCGCCGATGCCTTGATTTTTGGTGCCAATGATATCATTGAGTAAATTTACTCACAATCATCATTGTGTACCACCGCCCCATTTTTGAGCTTGTCAGGCAGCGGCTTCTTGAGCTGCCCAAGCGGATCCAGATCCTGGCCGGTCCTCGCCAGATTGGCAAGACCACGCTGGTGCGTCAGTTATTGGCACAAAGGCCCGCTCAATCGGCCATGTACCTGTCTGCGGACGAGCCTGTTCAAGACGTGGCCGATTGGTCGCATCCGGCTTCCGGCTCTGTAGCCTGGGGCGGCAATCGCTTGCCTGATCGGGCTTGGCTGGTGGAGAAGTGGCAGCAAGCTGCGGTATCCGCTCAGGCTTGGCAGCGTTCAGAAAAAATGCTTGCCAGCCAGGTGCCTTTCGTTCTGGTGATCGACGAGATCCAGAAAATCTCCCAATGGTCGGAGGTGATCAAAGGTTTGTGGGATCGTGGTGTCGCCGATGAACTGCCCATGCATGTGGTCTTGCTGGGCTCTTCACCTTTGCTGATGCACAAGGGCATCACCGAGAGTCTGGCGGGCCGGTTTGAGGTGTTGCGGATGGCGCATTGGTCTTTTGAGGAGATGAATGCCGCGTTTGGGTTCAGCCTGGACCAGTACATCTACTTTGGAGGCTTTCCTGGCAGTGCGCCGTACGTCGTTGATGAATCGCGCTGGCGTGCCTATGTGGCGCTTGGGTTGATTCAACCCAACATCGAGCGCGACATTCTGCAGATGACCCGCATCGACAAGCCTGCGCTGCTCAAGCAGTTGTTTGAGTTGGGCTGCAACTACTCTGGGCAAATTGTGTCGCTCGACAAGATGCTGGGTCAGCTCAGCGATGCCGGCAACGTGACAACCCTCGCGCGCTACCTGGAGTTGCTGGGTGAAGCTGGGCTGCTAACCGGGCTGCAAAAGCATTCGGACAAGGCTTTGCGCCGCCGCAACTCGCCTCCCAAGTTTCAGACGCTGAACAATGCCCTGACCAGCGCGCAGGGCAGTCACAGCTTCGACGAGGCCCGTGCCGACCGAAGCCACTGGGGCCATTTGGTTGAAAGCGCCATTGGCGCGCATTTGTGCAATACCGCGGCCAGTGACACCCGCATTCACTACTGGCGTGAGGCATCGCTTGAAGTGGATTTCGTCATCGAGCACCGTGGACGGCTGGCGGCCATAGAAGTCAAGGGTGGAAAGTTGGCCGGCGCACGGCGTGGACTGGATGAATTTGTCCGTCGTCATCCCGGATGTCAGATCTGGGTGGTCGGCAGCGATGCCTTGCCTGTCGGTGAGTTCCTTCGGCATTCACCAGAGCATTGGCTGGACTAGGGCCCTGTATGGTTGAAGCCTCCCGTTACTTCATCCCACGCCGGGCAACTTTGCAGAACGACCGCGATGGTTCTTCTGAAACCAGGCTGCTTGCGGATTGGGCGCACTTGGATGCCTACGTCTTGTTGGCCGAGCCAGGGGCAGGGAAGTCTTGGGCGTTCGAGCAGGAGGCCTTGCTTGATGCGTTTGGCTCGAAGCTATTGAAGGCGCGTGATTTCGTGACCTTGAGCCCACGTCCGGACTGGCATGGCAAGACCCTGTTCATTGACGGCTTGGATGAAATGCGCGTCAGCGCTGGCCAGCAAGATGGCTTCGACGGCGTCAGGCGCCGTCTTGATGGGTTGGGTCAACCTCGGTTTCGTCTTTCCTGCCGGGAGGCGGACTGGCTGGGTGCGATTGATGCCCAGGCTTTGTGTGCCGTGGCACCTGGCGGCGAGGTCGCCGTCTTGCGCCTGGAACCACTGCAACGTGCTGACATTGAGGATTTGCTGCGCCATGGGCCCGACCCGGTGCCAGGTGTAGATGAGTTCATGCGTCGAGCGGATCAGCAGCAGGCATTGCCGCTGTTGAGCAATCCTTTGATGCTGAGGCTGATGGTGAACGCGCTGAGGGTGCGCGATGACCAATGGCCCGAGGGGCGCCGCGACACCTATCAACTGGCCTGTGAGCACCTGGCGACCGAAGTGAATGACTTTCACCGCAAAGCCTCGCGCAACAAGCCGGTCAATGTGGATGTGCTGCTTGACGATGCGGGACTGCTGTGTGCAGTGTTGCTCTTGGCCAATGGCGATGCTTTCACTGATAACCCATTGAGCCCGGCTGGCAACAATATGCGGGTAGATCGACTGCCCATGGCGCTGGGGGTGCGGGATGCCGCTGCCGTGTTTGCCAGCCAGATTTTTGTGACCGAAGGGGATGAGCGCTATCCCCGCCATCGCACCATTGCGGAATACCTGGCTGCCCGGTCGATCGCCAAGCGTGTGATGGACAAAAATCTGTCCATCAACCGCGTGTTGTCCTTGATGAGTTTGGATGGTGGCATTGTGGAGCCCTTGCGTGGTCTCAATGCGTGGCTGGCCGTGCACTGCCGTGACCATCCGCGTCGATCACTGGGAGACCTGGACCCACTTGGGGTGGTTCTGTACGGAGATGTGCGTTCATTCAATGCGCTGGAGAAGAGCCAGGTCCTGGACAGTTTGCACCGCGAGGCCCTGCGCTTCCGCTGGTTTCGTGGAAGTCATTGGGATTCGCATCCATTCGGGGCGTTGGGTACCCAAGACATGGCCCCAGCTTTCCTGGCCTTGCTGTCCAGCTCCAGTCGTGATCCTGCCCACCAGTCCTTGTTGGATTGCGTTTTGGATGCAGTGAAGCATGGCGAAGACATGCCTGATCTTGTCAATGCGCTCATCAGCATGGTTCGGGATTCGAGCTACCGGGCCGATGTCCGAAGTGCGGCCCTGGATGCATGGTGGCGTCAATCAAAGGGCGATGGCCCCAAAGCTGTGGGACTGCTGGATGAGATACGTGCAGGTGCCATTGATGATCCTGCTGCTGAGCTGTGTGGTCAATTGCTGGCTTGGCTTTATCCGACTCATCTGAGTGCGGTTGACGCATTGCGGCATCTGCGCCAAATCAGTGGCCATGGGTACATCTATCGAACATTTTGGACCAACGAATTCATCGACAAGATTCCAGCCGATGAATTGCCCATGGTGGTCGATGCTTTGGCAGCCCAGGTCTCTACTTGGGAGTCTGTTCGAAGTGAGTATGAACACCATGGATTCATCGGTGAATTGATTTGGCGCGGGCTGAATTATTCCGGTGCAAGTGAAACCACCCAACGACTTTACCAATGGCTGAGCGCGGGCTTGGACGAGTATGAATCCAGCTACCTTGCTCAGCACGAGAGTACGAAAATCGGTGATTGGCTGAGCGAGCATCCTGATGTGCAGAAGCGTTTGTACCTTCACGCCGTGTCCACCATGCCCGCAGACCCAAGCCAGGTGCGGCTTCACATTCACAACGCTACAGCGCGCTTCTATGGCGCGGCCAGGCCAAGTGATTGGCCAAAATGGTTGTTGATCCAGGCGGCCACGACCGACAACGCAGTGTTTGCCCAGGATTGCCTGGTTCAGGCAGCTTTGGAGTCGATCAATCCTGCAAGCCCGTATGACATCTCCATGGAGGACGTTGAAGGCTGGCTTGAAAAGCATCGCCACCAATGGTCCATGCCTGCTGATGACCGCCTCTACGACCCTTGGTTGAGTAACATCTGGTGGCTTCCCTTGGACCACTGGCAGGGCACTCAGTTACAGCGCAAACGCGAGCGAGATGCCGCCAAAATCATGGCGCAGCAAAAGCGGCATGCCGAGTTATGCGCGCACCAAGATGCCATCAAGTCAGGCACTGCACCAGCAGGGTTGATGCATCAGATCACTCTGGCCTATGAGAAGCGGTTCTCCGACATCGAGGGTGTTACGCCCGAGGCCCGAGTGCAGAATTTTTTGGGTGGCAGCAGAGAAGATGCCTTGGCGGCCATTGAGGGGATCAAGCTCGTGTTGTCGCGAGACGACTTGCCATCGGTTGAGGAAATTCTCAACCTGGACCTGAAGCAGCAGCATCACTGGATCCGGCCAGTGTGCTTGCTCGCTGCTGAACTGATCACGCTAGAGCAACCCAGGGCGGCCGTGCGGTGGAGCGATGCGCTCTCACTTAAGATGATCGCCTTTTACCTGACCGACCGTAGTCGTGAAGTTCATGCTTGGCACCGTCTTCTGGTCGAAGAGCGTCCTGAGCTTGTGGCGCAGGTCATGGGGCCGTATGTTCAGGGGCGAATCCTGAAGTGCGCTGATTCGCCCATTGGTGGGTTGTGGGCGTTGGCTCAAGAGGGTGGCCATCGAGAAGTGGCTCGCCAAATACTGCCCACTTTGCTGCGCCGCTTTCCGGCGCGCGCAACGCGAGACCAATTGCGCGAACTCACGAGCGGCCTGCTGCTGGCAGCGGAGAAGCATCTGGAGCCCGAAGTATTCAAGGGCATCGTGACCGATCGATTGACACTCAAGAGTCTGGATGCCGGCCAGCGCATCACGTGGATGGTTGTCGCATCGCACATCGATTCGACCGTGGATTCAGGCGCATTGCTGGCGTTCATTGGGCGCAGTCAGGCCCGCGCTGCTCATTTGGTGCATGCGCTTCAGTACCAGTCCAGGCGAAACCCACATTGGGCGAGTTTGCCCGTTGAAGTGACTGCTCGTTTGGTTGAATTACTGGCGCCGCACGCCGCACCAGAGTTTCGCGAAGGCGGTGGCGTGGTGACGGATTCAGAGCGCCGTCGTGATGTGGTGCAACCCTTGATCCGGCAATTGGCGGCATTGCCTGATGCGCTGGCGGGCCAAGCTTTACAGCGACTTCGCTCGAATCCGGCGCTCAAGCATTGGTTCGTTGAATTGGATGCCAGCTTGTATGAGCATGCGCGAGTGGCGCGTGCCGCCCATTTTTCTCATGCCAGTGACCAGGATGTTGCGCTGACCTTGGCCAACCAAGCCCCTGCCAATGCTTTGGATTTGGTGGCGCTGTTAGTGGACCAGTTGCGCATCATTGAAGGCAAGATTCGTGGCGATGAAACCAATGGATTGAAGCTGTTTCGCCGCGATGATAAGGAGACCCCAAAGATTGAGAACGATTGCCGTGACATCCTGATGGACAAGCTTCGGGAGCCATTGCTCAAACATCAAGTCGATTTGATTTCCGAAGCTCGTGCGGCACAGGATAAGCGGGTGGATTTGCGAGCCGTCGCTTTGGTTCGTGGGCAGCGGGTAGCGGTTCCCATCGAAGTTAAATTTGATCAAGACAAGCGACGAGAATCTGTTTGGTTGGCATGGCGGGATCAACTGGACAGGTTGTATGTCATTGATCCGGCATCCCAGGGCATCGGGCTATATGTGGCAATTTGGTTCGGAGTTAAGCCAAAAGCCAACCCAGAAGGTGTCATGCCCAAGAGTGCGCAAGACATGGAGCGACTATTGATCGAGCGGATTCCTGCAGATGAACGCCACCGCTTGAAGGTGGTGGTTCTGGATTTGTCTTGGCCATGAGGTCACAGCCATCGGCGAACTTCAGCGCAATTGCAACTCATCCGCCCCATAAACCACGTTCAAAGGCTCGATCACCACCTGCTTGGGCCCCTCTTCGACCCGCCCCGCGATGATCGCGTCAACGCCCAGGCTTTTCGAGATGTCGACCACGCGTTGGGCATCGCCCGCCGCCACGTACAGCGCGAAGCCCGCGCCCATGTTCAGGGTGCCGTACGCCTCTTGATCGTCCAGCTGGCATTCGCGCTGCATGAAGGCCAGCACGGGCGTGACGGTGGGCACTTGCGTGATGCGGTAGGTGAGTTGCTTGGGGTGGCGCAGCAGCTTGCGCCAGCCATGGCCCGTCACATTGGCGGCGTAGTGCGGAATGATCCCGGCGGCGGCCAGTGCCTCGGTCACGGGCGAGTACAGCACCGTGGGGGCCAGCAAGGCCTCGCCATAGCTCACGCCGGGCGTGATTTCGGTCAGGTAGCCCTGGGGCAGGCGTTCGGCCAGCTTGCGTGCCAGCGACAGCCCATTGGCGTGGATGCCGCTGGAGGCCAGCAGCACGATCGCATCGCCCGGGCCCATCTTGTCGCCCACCGACAGGCGGGCCTTGGGGCTGATGATGCCCGTGCAGGACGCGGCCAAGTCAACCCGGCCATCGGCCACGATGCCGGCCAGCGCGGGGGTTTCGCCACCGCCCCACGCCACTTGGCAGAGGTCGCAGGCCTTCTTCCAGCCGGCCACCAGGGCATTGGCGCGCACCTTGTCGCCAAACCAGTCCGAGCCGCCCGCAGCCCAGTAGGCCTGCACCACCAAAGGCGTGGCGCCCACGGTGATCAAGTCGTTCACCGCCATGGCGATGGTGTCTTGGGCGATGCCGTCGTAATAACTTTTGCCCGTGAGCTTGGCCATGTCGTCGGCCACCAAAGTCTTGGTGCCCAGGCATTCGACGATGCTGGCCAAGTACATCGGGCCCACGTCGACCACGTAGGCCGACTCGCCGCGCGAGGCGCCCACTTCGCTGAAACCATGGCTGGCCAAGTGCGCGCCGGTCTGGGCTGCGGCGCGTTGCGCGGCCACCTTCAGTGGGTCGATCAGGTCGTAATTGACGCCGGCCTGGTCGTAGGTGAGAGGGGTGGACGGGTTTTCAGCAGTCATGGCGCAGCGGTGAGGAGAGAGGCGAAACGCAGATTATCCGGCACTTGCCTACACTTGGCGCCGTGAACGCACTCATCAACGCCTTGCCCATCTCGGTTCAGTCCGGCTTGCTGCTGGTGACTTCGAACATTTTCATGACCTTTGCCTGGTATGGTCACCTCAAGAATATGGCCTCCAAGCCGTGGATCGTGGCGGCTTTGGTCAGCTGGGGCATCGCGCTGTTCGAGTATTTGCTGCAGGTGCCCGCCAACCGCATTGGCGCCCAGCAATTGAACGTGGGCCAGCTCAAGGTGATGCAGGAAGTGATCAGCCTGAGCGTGTTCGTGCCCTTCGCCATTTTTTACCTGGACCAGCCCTTCAAGCTGGACTACATCTGGGCGGCGTTGTGCTTGGTGGGCGCGGCGTATTTCATGTTTCGAAATTGACGGCGACCCGGCTCACTGGCTGATCTTCAGGGCCTCGTCGACCTGGTATTCGAAGTAGCGCTGCCCCGAGAATGCGATGGTGGCCATCAGTACGGTGGCGCCTATGAGCAGTGCAAGCACCACGCCGATCACGGCTGCCCAGCCGCTGGCTGGGGCGTGCGGGTCGCCCTTCAATGATGGGTTGAAGCGCGCATGCCACTTCTCATCGGCCAACAGCCCGTAATAGATCGCCTGCAGCATCGTGTACGCCACCGTGAAGCCCAGGACGGGGATGAGCATCCAGGCCAGCTTGTCGTCCTGGCCCAGCTGTTCGACACGCTGAATGCCCAGCACGCCCAACAGGGTCGGAATCGGGTGCAACCAGCCCCACATGTCGCCAAATCCGTAGAGGTAAAACCGGTGCAATCCCAGCGGCCCGCCGATCAGTGTGATCCAGGTGGCGAGGGTCTTGGATTTGTAATTTTGGGTGTTGGCGGTGGTGTTGCTCATGGGGCGGCGCCATTGAATGCGCACAAAACGAATTGCTCGGACTATAATCCGCGGTTTTCCAGCATGTGTTTTGCCAGGTGGTTTGCTGCTTGGTGGGGCGCGTATCTAAATATGCTGGAACGATCAGGTGTCGGCCCAAGGCAAAAAGCCCCAAGCCGGCCGACAGGTCGCCGGACCCCGAGTGTCTCCCGGGAATGGTGACCGCCCAATTCATTTGAAGGACACATCATGGTCGTGATTCGACTTGCTCGCGGTGGCTCCAAGAAGCGCCCCTTTTTCAACATCGTTGCCGCTGAAAAGCGCAACCGCCGTGACGGCCGCTTCCTGGAGCGCGTGGGTTTCTACAACCCCGTGGCTTCCGGTCAAGCCGAGGCGCTGCGCGTCGCTTTTGACCGCGTGGAACACTGGGTGAGCCACGGCGCACAAGTGTCGCCCACCGTGGAACGCCTGTTCCGCGAAGCCAAGACCAAGGCCGTTGCGGCTGCTTGAGTCTTGACGCCATGAACGATCGCGTGGCTGTGCCCTCCATGGGGCTGGACGATGAAGTCGCCTGGCCTGAGGACGCGGTGGAAGTCGCGCGCATCGGCGAGGCCTGGGGCATCCAGGGTGGATTCAAAGTCCAGCCTTTTTCGGGTGATCCTCAGGCCCTGTTCTGCACCAAACGCTGGTTCCTGCGCCCTGCTGAAGTTCAGCCGGGTGTGGCAGTGCGTCCTGCTGGTGCGAAGCCTGCGGCACCGGCTGTGGTTCGCCTAGGCGCCCCCCGCACTCTGAAGATCAAGAATGCCCGCGAGCAAGGCGACACCATCGTCGCCACGGCTGATGGCATCACTGATCGCAATGGCGCCGAGGTTCTGCGCGGCGCCCGCGTGTTCGTGTCGCGCTCTGCGTTCCCGACGCCCGATTCCGACGAGTTCTACTGGATCGACCTCCTGGGCCTGACTGTGGTGAACCGCCAAGACGAAGTCTTGGGCACCGTGGCCGACCTGATCGACACCGGCGCGCACAGCGTGTTGCGTTGCGTCGATGAAGCCAACACCGAGCGCCTGATCCCTTTTGTGTCGGCCTACATCGACAGCGTCAGCCTCGCTGACAAGCGCATCGTGGCCGATTGGGGCCTCGACTACTGAACAAGGCGGCACGTTCGTGCGCTTTGACGTCATCACCCTGTTCTCAGAATTGTTCGCGCCCTTCCAGACCGTGGGCGTGACGCGCCGGGCGTTCGAATCCAAATCGGTCGATGTGCGCCTGTGGCCCTTGCGCGATTTTGCGGAAGACACCTACCGTCGCGTGGACGACCGCGCCTATGGCGGTGGCCCCGGCATGGTCATGCTGGTCGAGCCCTTGACCAAGGCTTTGCGCGCCATCCAGGCGGACCAGGCCGCACAAGGCTTGCAAGCGCCCTTGCCCGTGATCCTGTTCAGCCCCGCCGGCCGGCCCCTGACCCAGGCACGCGTGCAATCCTTGGCGCAAAGCCCCGGCGCCGTGCTGCTGTGCGGCCGCTATGAAGGCATCGACCAGCGCTTCATCGATGCCCATGTGGACGAAGAAATCAGCCTGGGCGACTATGTGCTGTCGGGCGGCGAGCTGCCCGCGTTGACCTTGATTGACGCCGTGGCGCGCCTGCAACCTGGTGTATTGAACGACGCGGCCTCGCACCAGCAAGACAGCTTCTCGGACGGTTTGCTGGACTGCCCGCACTACAGTCGCCCTGAACTGTTGACGCTGGAGGGCCTTGAAATGGCCGTGCCGCCGACCCTGATGTCGGGCCACCACGCCCACATCGCCAAATGGCGGCGCGAGCAGCAATTGACCATCACGGCCCGCCGAAGGCCAGAATTGATCGAGATTGCCCGCCAGTCGGGGTCGCTCAGCAAAGAAGACGAGCGCTTTCTCAAAAATTTTCTGCTATAATCGCTGTCTTTTCCCCGATCCTCTATCTGGCCCGCCACGCTGGCGACTGTGCGCAGACACGATCAATTAGGAGTTATCCATGAATCTGATTCAGCAGCTTGAGCAAGAAGAAATTGCTCGCCTGAACAAGACCATCCCCGTGTTCGCCCCTGGCGACACCGTGGTGGTGAACGTGAACGTCGTTGAAGGCACCCGCAAGCGTGTGCAGGCCTATGAAGGCGTCGTGATTGCTCGTCGCAATCGCGGCCTGAACAGCGGCTTCATCGTGCGCAAGATCTCCAGCGGCGAAGGCGTGGAACGCACCTTCCAGCTGTACAGCCCCCTGATCGCTTCGATCGAAGTCAAGCGTCGCGGCGATGTTCGCCGTGCCAAGTTGTACTACCTGCGTCAACGCAGCGGCAAGTCGGCTCGGATCAAAGAGAAGCTGGCTTAATTAGCAGCAACTCCATCAACCGCCTGTTGCTCACGCCCAGGCGGTTTTTTGCATTTCAACCCATCCGTCATGGCCCTGCCGTTTGACCCTCAAGCCACTGAAGTGCTCGGATACGACCAGCATCTGCCGGCCGTCGGTGCATCGAGCCTGACCGCGCACGCCTTGCGCCAGCGTTTCAAGCATCCGCCTGAGTGGACGCCTGATGCAGAGATTGAGCGCTGGTTCAACCCGGCCAGCCCTCGGCCGGCGGCAGTGCTGATTCCCTTGGTGATGCGCCCTGAGCCCACCGTCCTCTTGACCCAGCGAGCCATGCACCTGAAGGCGCATGGCGGCCAGATCAGCTTTCCTGGCGGCCGGCATGAGCCTGCTGACATCACGCCAGTGAACACAGCCCTGCGTGAAGCCCACGAAGAAGTCGGCCTGCACCCTGAACGGGTTGAGGTGCTGGGCAGCTTGCCCACTCACACCACCAACTCGGGCTTCGTGGTGACGCCTGTCGTGGGTTTGCTGCAGCCCTGGGACCTGGATGACGAGCTGCTCAAGCTGGAACGTCAGCCTGGCGAGGTGGACGACATCTTCGAGGTGCCGCTGGAGTTCCTGATGAACCCGGCTCACCACCAACGCCGCATGATCATCGTGGCCGGCGCACCCATTGAGTTCCTGGCCATGCCCTGGTCCTCAACCCTGGCCGAAGAACCGTATTTCATCTGGGGCGCCACCGCCGCGATGTTGCGAAATCTGTACCGATTCCTGGCCGCGTGACGCCTGGCCTGGCTTTTTTACATCGCTGCACGGGCGCACCGCTATGATCACTGCATGAGTTTCTTCGCCGTGCTGTTCGCCTTGTTGATCGAGCAGCTCAAGCCCTTGTCGACCCGCAATCCCATTCACCACAGCCTGACGCGCTGGGTGCTTTGGACTGGGCGCAATTTTGACGCAGGCGCGCCCTCGCATTCCAAGGTGGTGTGGGCGATCACGGTGTTGGGCCCCGCTGTGGCGCTGGGGCTGGTGTATGTCCTGCTCAACCGTTACAGCACGGTGCTGGCGTTGGTGTGGGACGTGGCCGTGCTGTACACCACGCTGGGCTTTCGCCAGTTCAGCCACCATTTCACGGCCATCCGCGATGCCCTGGACAACGGCCGCGAGGACCGCGCGCGTGAGTTGCTGGCCGAGTGGCGCCACGTGGACGCCAGTGAGTTGCCCAGAGCCGAGCTACTGCGCCACGTGATCGAGCATTCACTGTTGGCCGCCCATCGCCATGTGTTTGGCGTGTTTTTCTGGTTCGTGGCCCTGTCCACGCTCGGTTTGGGGCCGATGGGTGCGGTGCTGTACCGCATGGCCGAGTTCACCAGCCGTTATTGGGCCTACAAGAGCCACATCACTGGTGCGCCCACCCATGACGGGCTGATGAACCTGTCGCAAAAGCTGTTCTCTTGGCTGGACCATGTGCCCGCGCGCCTGACGGCCTTTGGCTTCGCGGTGGTTGGCAATTTCGAAGAGGCGGTCGAGGCCTGGCGTCGCCATGCCAGGCTGTGGATCAGTGGCAATGAGGGCACGATCCTCGCCGCCGCATCCGGGGCCGTGGGCGTGCGGCTGGGGGGCAAGGCGCCACCCGCCGCGTCTGAAGCCCTGGACGTGAGCCGCACGCTCAGCAGTGGCGATGACCCTGATGCGACGGCGTCCGCCGGCAGCACGCCGGGGGTTCCGCCCCAGATGGCGCACTTGCGCAGCGTCGTGGCCCTGATCTGGCGTTCGGTGGTGCTGTGGATGCTGTTGTTGGCGCTGCTGTCCCTGGCCAACCTGATTGGCTGACCAGGACGAGGTCACTCACCAGCGGGTCTGGCTGAGTTCGTCGAACAGGGCGGTGTACAGGCTGATGCGCATGGCGCTGATCTCGCCTTTTTGCACCGCAGTTTGAACACCGCAGCCCGGCTCCTGACGGTGCGTGCAGTTGGCGAAGCGGCAGTCGGTGGCGTGTTTGGCGATGTCGGGCATCAGGTGGGCCAATTGCACGGGCGTCACGTGGTGCAGGCCGAACTCCTGAAAGCCCGGTGAGTCGATCACCGCCGCGCGGTTTTCAGCGGCGCTGGTGGCCTCGCCCTCAACCCAGTACCAGGTGGAATGCGTGGTGGTGTGCTTGCCCGAGTTGAGTGCGAGCGAGATCTCACCCACTTCGGCCCGGGCATGCGGGGCCAGGGTGTTGATCAGCGTGCTCTTGCCCGCGCCGGAGGGGCCCAGCACCAGCGTGGCCCGGCCGCGCAACATGGGCAGGATGATCTCTTTGGCGGCTTCGCCCTGGTGCTTGAGCGACAGCTCGATGACCTCGTAGCCCATGGCGCGGTAAGGCAGCAGGCGTTCGCGGGCCACATCGGTGCCGGGCAGGTCGGTCTTGTTCAGCACGACGCAGGGCCTGATGCCGGCCACTTCAGCGGCGATCAGCGCACGCGTGAGTTGCGCCTCGCTGAACACGGGCTCGACCGCGATCCACATCAGCAGCAAATCCAGGTTGGCCGCGAAGGATTTGCTGCGCCATTCGTCCTGGCGGTAGAGCAAGTTGCGGCGCTCTTCGATGTTGACGATGACGCCTTCGTTGGAGCCTTCCTGGGTGAGGTGCCAGTTGACGCGGTCGCCCACGACGACCTCGCTTTTCTTGCCACGTGGGTGGCAGATCAGGCGGCGGCCATCGGCCGTTTCGACAAAGCAATGGCGGCCATGGGTGGACACGACCAGGCCGTTTTCAAGCCCGGTGCCTTCGGGGATGTCGTGGCGTTTGTTGGTGGCCGGGGAACGGGTGGAAATGCGTTGATGGGATCGCATGGGCGCTACAGGCTCAGTGCATCAACGCGGGCAGCGCAGATGAAATCATTCAGGGACAGGCCGGCCACCGAGTGGGTGGACCAGCGGAGGGTGCAGCGGTTGTAGCTGGCGGTCAGGTCAGGGTGGTGGTCTTGTTGGTGAGCGACCCAGGCCACGGCATTCACGAAGGCCATGGTGGCGTGGAAGTCCTTGAAAGCAAAGGTGCGGTGCAGCACACCGCCGGGCACGCTGTCGTCGACGGCCCAGTCGGGCACCTGGGTCAGCATCATCTGGCAACCCCGCTCGGACAAGGGGGCGCCACTGCGGTGTTCGCAGCGTTGCTGGGCCAATGGCAGGGCGGAAGGATTCTGGGTGGTGCTCATGGTCATAAACCCATGGCCGCCATGCGTTCGGACGCGGGCGGGTGCGAGTAGTAAAAGCGAACGTACAGCGGGTCGGGCGTCAGGGTGGACGAGTTGTCTTTGTACAGCTTGATCAGGGCTTGGCGCAGGTCGCTGGCCTGGGCGTGCGCGCAGGCGTAAGCGTCGGCCTGGAACTCGTCGCGGCGCGAGAAGTGCGCGAACATCGGCGCCACAAAAAACATCACCACCGGCACGGCCAGCATGAACAACATCAAGGCCAGGGCATCGTTGGGGGCACCCAGGTTGGGCGTGACGCCCAGGCCCTGGAAGAAGAAAACCTGGCGCGACAACCAGCCCAGCAAGGCAAAGCCCAGCAGGCTCATGGCGAACATGCCGATCATGCGTTTGAAGACGTGCTTATGCTTGAAGTGGCCCAGCTCGTGGGCCAGCACGGCCTCGATCTCGCCGTGGTTCAGGCGGCTGAGCAAGGTGTCGTAGAACACCACCCGCTTGGACGATCCCAGGCCCGTGAAGTAGGCATTGGCATGGGCCGAGCGGCGGCTGCCATCCATCACGAACAGGCCTTTGGCGGCAAAGCCGCAGCGCGTCATCAGGGATTCAACCTTGGCCTTCAGGGTGTCGTCTTCCAGCGGTGAAAACTTGTTGAACAGTGGCGCGATGAAGATCGGGAAGACGATCATCAACAGCAGGCTGAAGCCCACCCACGAACCCCAGGCCCAAAACCACCATTGCGGCCCGGCCGCGCCCATCAGCCACAGGATCAAAGCGGCAATGGGGGTGCCCAGCGCCAGGCCCAGCAGGCCTTCCTTGAGTTGGTCGCCCAGCCACATGCCCAATTTCATGCGGTTGAAGCCATGGCGCTGTTCGATGCGGAAGGTGCTCCAGGCCGCCAGGGGCAGGTCGACCAGGCTGCTGATGAGGCCGAAGCTGAGCAGCAGTGCCAGTTGGTAGACCAACGGGCCGTGGCTGGGCGCCAGGGCATCACGCAAGGCAATGTTCAGGGCATCCAGCCCGCCCAACAGGGTCCAGCCCACCAGCAGGGCAGTGCTGATGGCCGTGCTGACCAGGTCGAAACGCAGTTTGTCGACCGTGTAGTCAGCGGCGCGCTGGTGGTTGTACAGGCCCACGGCCATGTCAAAACCGGCAGGAACTTGGCCACGGTGCTGGACCACGTGCCGAACCTGGCGGTTGGCCAGCCACAATTTGGTGACCACGGACGCCAGCAGGAAAGCGGCAAAAACCAGAGAGAGGGTGCTTGATTGCATGGCTGCAAGTGTACGAGTTGCCCGACAATCTGCACTCGACCACCCATTGTTTACCCCTCATGATCGACACGACGCCTTCCAACGCTGCCCCGACCCTGGCTTCCAGCGACCAGAACCTGATCTGGATCGACCTGGAGATGACCGGGCTCAAGCCTGACACCGACCGGATCATCGAGATCGCCGTGGTGGTGACCGACCCTAACCTGACCGTGCGCATTGAGGGCCCGGTGTTTGCGCTGCACCAGTCGGACGCCATGCTGAACGGCATGGACGCCTGGAACAAGGGCACCCACGGGCGCAGTGGCCTGATTGAGCGGGTCAAGGCGTCGACGGTGGACGAGGAGCAGGCAGTGCAGGCCGTGATCGCGTTTTTAAAGCAGTACGTGCCGGCCAACAAGTCGCCGATGTGCGGTAACTCGATCTGCCAGGATCGGCGGTTTATGGCCAATTACATGCCCAAGCTGGAAGCGTTTTTTCACTACCGCAATCTGGATGTAAGCACGCTCAAAGAGCTGGCCAAGCGTTGGAAGCCAGGGCTGGCCGAGGGCTTTAAGAAGGCTCAGATGCACACCGCGCTGGCCGACATCCACGAGTCGATCGACGAGCTGGCGTATTACCGCGAGCACTTTTTAGTGAAGTGAGCAGCCGAGCGCTTTGCCATGAAAAACGCCCCGGTGAAGGGGCGTTTTGTGGGAGTTCAGAAGTCAGCTGATGGATCAGGCACGACGGCGCTTCATCAGGCTGCCGATGGCCAACAGGCCAGCCAGGGCCAGGGCATAGGACGCGGGTTCCGGCACCACGCTGATGGAGGCCACGTCGGTGGCGCTCAAGGCGGTGTCGTACACGCTGATGCCCCGGAGCACGCCGGGGGTGATTTCGTAGCCGGCGTTGTCATCGGTCAGGATGTAGATGGACTTCAGGGCCGAGCTGAAAACGGTTTCACCGGCGGTGTCCAGGAAGCTGAATTGTTCAACGCCGTTGATGTAGGCACTGAAGCTGCTGGACAGGGCTGAGCGGGTCAGCGTGAGGTTGAAGGCCTGGCCCGGCGTCAGCACGGCGGCAGCGCCGGAGATGTCCGCGTGGGTAGGGCTGCCTGCGTAGGAGTAAGCCAAGTGGCCGTCGTTGGTGTACAGGCCTGCATCGCTGGTCAGGCCGGCGAAGTCAAGCAGCTTGCGGGTGTAATCGGTGCGAGCAATGCTGGCGAAGCTCAGGTTGAGCGTGTATTCGCTGCCGGAACTCAGGACGTCCGAGAGGCTGACGCTGGAAGCGCCCCAGCTGCCGTAGTAAGTGTGCAGGCCATCGACTTGCACATCGGCATCGGTGAAGGTCACGCCCGGATTGGCCGCAGCACTGTAGGGGGTGGTGAACTGAACCGAGTAGTCGGCGGCAGGGGCAGCTTGGGCCGAGGTGGCTGCGACAAGGGCCAGCAAACTGGCGGCGGTGATGCGGTAGAACATGAACAACTCCTGTGTGGCGTTGAAGGCCGCCACTTAACTTCTGAACTGATGTAGATTGTTGCAGTGCAAGACCGCCCATGGGAAAAATTTAACCCCTCGGCTAGGGGGTCACTGAATCAGGCCCATGGCCAGGCTTTGATGTCTATTTTCAAGCAGTTTTCAATGGTTTTTCCGGACACCCGTAGGCCCAATACCAAGCCAGCCTTGTGAAGATCGGTCAAGGCGTGGTCTGCTTGAAGTGCCTTGGCGCCATGCTGTTTTGATAACTTTTCGCCATGCGGGTTCAACACCAGCGGCGAGTGCAAATACGCGGGGGTGGGCAGCCCCAGACATTGCTGCAGCCATTGCTGGCGAGGGGTGTTGTCGGCCAGGTCTTCGCCGCGCACGATGTGGGTGACCCCTTGGTGGGCATCGTCCACCACCACCGCCAACTGGTAGGCCCACAGGCCATCGGCGCGCCGGATCACGAAGTCGCCCACGGTGTCGTCCAGTGCCTGCGTCTGGGCGCCCAGGCGGCGGTCGTTCCAATCCCATCGGGCCGCTGCGCCGTGGGGCACCCGCAAGCGCCAGGCGCGTGGCGCACGTCCACGCAGTCCACCATTTTCAGGGCGGCAGGTGCCCGGGTAGATCAGCTCGCCATGCCGGGGTTTGAGCAGGCCCCGAGCGGCGTTGGCTTGCGCGATGTCGGCGCGCGTGCAGGCGCAGGGGTAAGCCAGGTTGCTCGTCACCAGGGCGTCCAGCGCAGCCTGGTACAGGGGGCCGCGCTGGCTTTGGCAGGCCGGCGGCTCGTCTGGCATCAGGCCCAAGGCCGCCAGTTGCGCGAGGATGACTTGATCAGCGCCGGGCACGCAGCGGGGTGTGTCCACATCTTCAATGCGCACCAACCAGCGACCGCCGTGCGCGCGCGCGTCCAGCCAACTGGCCAGCGCGGCGACCAGTGAGCCTGCGTGTAAAGGGCCCGTGGGCGATGGCGCAAAGCGACCGATGTAAACGCTCGGCGCGGCGGCGGTCACAGCAGCATGTCTCCATGCAGGGATAGCAGGGCGGTGCGGGTGGCGGGCCGACTCAGTTGTTGGATCCACCAGTCCAGGGCGTGGCCAGGTCGGGTCGATTGCTGGCGCCAGGCGTAGTAGGTGTGGTTCAGGCGTTTGGGCTGGTCCACGGCTTTGAGGATCAGCCGGCCTGCCTGGATGTGGGGCCGCACGATGGGCTCGGGCAGGAAGCCGCAGCCCAGGCCGCGCATCAGGGCCTGTAGCTTGCCCGACATGGAGGGCAAGGTCACCACATCCTGTCCGGGCTGGATGCCCACGGTGAGGGGTTGCAAGTCACGGGCGGTGTCGGCCACGGCGATGATGCGGTGCAGGGCCAGGGTGCTGGCGGGCAAGGGTTCGGCTTCATTCGCCAGGGGGTGGTGTGGGGCCACCGTGAGCACAAACTCCAGCTCGCCCAGAGGCTCAAAACGGATGCTGGACGACGACTGCCGATCGCCGGGCACGCCGATGGCCAGGTCGGCCTGGCCCGACACCAGCGCTTCCCAGGTGCCGTTGAGCACCTCGCTGCGCAGCTTCAGCCGGGTGGGCGGATTGAGGGCGTAGAAGGCCTCGATCAGGTCGAAGACCGCACTCGGTGCGACGGCGTCGTCGATGGCGATGGTCAGCTGGGTTTCCCAGCCGGAGGCCACGCGCTGCACGCGGTTGGCCACGGCGTCCATCTGTTTGAGCAGCAGGCGGCCCTCGTGCAGCAGTTCTTCGCCCGCAGCGGTGAGCTTGGCCTGGCGTGAGCGGCGGTCGAACAACAGCACGTCCAGCGCTTCTTCCAGCTGGCGCACGCTGTAGGTCAGGGCCGAGGGCACCTTGCCCAGCTCGCGCGCTGCCGCCGCGAAGCTGCCGGTGCGGTCGATGGTGTCCATCATCAGCAGGGCGTCGGGGGTGAGAGCGTGGCGGCGTTCGGACATTGAAAATGCCATTCAAATAAATCGAATGATGCCATCAGATCGGGGTGGATGGTTGGCGGCGGCTTGGGCTCTACATTGGGGTCTTTATCATTGAGATGCTTTGAAAGGAGCCCACCATGAAGACACTTCGCAAATCCAAAGATCGTGGCCAGGCCGACCATGGTTGGCTGCAAAGCGCTCACAGCTTTTCTTTCGCTGGTTACCACGATCCGGCCCACATGGGCTTTGGTCCGCTGCGCGTGATCAACGATGACGTGATCGCCGCAGGGCGTGGCTTTGGCCAGCATGGCCACCGCGACATGGAGATCGTGACCTATGTGCTGGAAGGCGTGCTGCGCCACCAGGACAACCTGGGCAATGGCGAGAACATCTTGCCGGGCGATGTGCAGCGCATGAGCGCAGGCACGGGGATCCTGCACAGCGAGTTCAACCAGAGCGCCGATCGCACGCACCTGTTGCAGATCTGGATCCTGCCGTCCAAGGATGGCATCAAGCCGGGCTACGAGCAGAAGAACTTCTCAGCCGAGGACAAGCGCGGTCGCCTGCGTTTGGTGGCATCACCTGATGGCCGCGAAGGCTCGGTGACGATCCACGCGGATGCCACCTTGTCGGTGGGTTTGTTCGATGGCGACGAGCAGGCCGTGCTGGTGTTGGACTCGTCGCGCAAGGCCTATGTGCATGTGGCACGCGGCCAGGTGGTGGTGAATGGTGAAACGCTGGAAGCCGGCGATGCCTT
>NZ_JACMNS010000047.1 GCF_014378415.1 Aquabacterium sp. | reverse complement strand
GGCCAGTTGCGTGCGCCAGGTCAAGCGGGCATCGATGCCTGCGAATGAACGGTCCAGGTCGATGATGCCGCCAGGGTGGGCCACCCCGTTTTGTCCGGCATTGGCAGGAATGGACTGAAACTGCAGGGCCTGCCGCGTGCCGGTGTACCCCAGCAAACGCAACTCGCCAAAGCTCAGCGGCTTTTCATAAACCACGCCCAATTGGCTGTTGCCGATGTCCTTACGGGTGTTGTACAGGTAGGCACTGGCCGTGGCCTGCTTCCGATTGATGGCCAGCTCTACCTTGGTCAACCCCAAGGGATCCTGCACCTGCGGCATGTTCAGATAACTGCCCACCACCGTCACCGTCGAGCGGTCCGGCAGCGACCACTTCAGCTTGGCGTTGACCTGGTCGCGCTGCGCCCCGCTGTGCTCGCGAAAGCCCTTGGTTTCAAAGTGGCTGGCATTGATCACGTAGTTGATCTGCCCGGTCTCGCCGCCCAGCTTGACCGACTCGCGGTGAAAGCCATCGCGGCTCACCGCGTAGCCCACCGTCACCTCCGGCCTGGGCGGGCCGTCTTCGGTGAAGACCTGGATCACGCCGCCCGCCGCATTGCCATAAAGCGCCGACATCGGGCCTCGCAGCACCTCAATGCGTTGGGCCGAGCCCAAGTCGATCGACGACGCCTGGCCTTGCCCATCCGGCATGGTCAGCGGAATGCCGTCGGCGTACAAACGCACGCCGCGCACGCCAAAGGTGGCGCGCGAGCCAAAACCTCGGCTGGAGATCTGCAGGTCTTGCGCGTAGTTCTGGCGGTTCAGCACCGACAGGCCAGGCACGCGCGTCAAGGCCTCCGACAGGTTGACCAGCGGGCCGGCGCTGCGCAGCGTCTGGCCGGTGACGGCGTCCACGGATGCCGCAATGTCAAACGCGGATTGGGCCGTGCGCGTGGCCGTCACCACCACGTCGGGCAGCGATTGCGCAGCAGCGTTTTGCACCAGGGTGACCAGCGCCGCGCCCAAGGCCAGGGTCAACAAGGTGGGGCGAAAATTCGACTTCATCAGGAAATCCTTGCAGTCAGTTCCAAACAAACGATTGGACAGCCAGGTTTGTAGCCGTTTTTCTGACCCAAAGGCTCCCTTGCTTGAGGGAAGGGATTCCCATGATGAAACGAACCCTGTTTATCGAGACAATCGCCCACAAATTTGAATACGCAGGTTTCCAGATATGGGTTTGATCATGAATCCGAGCCTTTCCCAGATGTTGTCGATGGCGCTGGTGGCCAGCACCTTTGGCGCTACAGCGTGTCGCCCAAGTCGGTGGACACGACCTCGGCGACCTTGGCCCCCAAGGGCTCGCTGCCAAACAGTTGCAGCGAGTAGTTTTTCATCTGGTCGCGCACGTTCTTGCGGTTGAACAGCTTTTGCTGCGCCTCAAGGGGCAGGTCGGTGACCATGAGGACGTTGCGCTGGATCAGCGCATCGATCAGGTCCTCCAGCACCCGAACCAGGTCGGCGTCCAGGCTCGCAAACTGGCGAGCTGGCTGATCGTCGCCACCACCGCCACCACCCAGGAAGGCCCGCACCCGGGAATCTTCAGACGCCAGGAAATCAGCCCCCGCTTGCGGGTCGCGGTGCAAGCTGCTGATCTGACCGTCGGTGGTGAGCAGGGCGTAGGGCATGGTGACCCATTATCGGCAGGATGGCCCAGAACTGAAAAGTCTCACAGCGTCAGCAGGTACTGGACCAGGTTGCTCACCACCTTGCCGATTGCATGCACGCATGGTCGGGGCACCAGCACTTCAACGCTGTCGGATGAACGACAAAACAGGGATGAACCTTGCGAAGATCGGCTCCAATCGGTTAGCCCGGAGTCGTCCGGCCCGAAGGCCCGATCTGCCCCAGCAAAGCCTTGTCCGCGCTGGACAAGCCCGCCACGGCCACCAGTTGCCCCAGGTCCAGCACCTCGATGCGCCCATAGGCCACCTGCACCACGCCCTGGTCCTGCAGGCTTTGCAGGATCTGGTTGGTGGTCTGGCGCGACAGGCCCAGCATCATGCCCAGTTGCGCCTGGCTGATGGGCAGCACGCAGTTGCCCTCCTTGCCCGCCGCGTGGGCCAGCATCACCAGGCGGCGCGTCAGGCGCAGGTCGGCCGGCAGCAGGGCCAGGTCCTCCATGCCGATGAAGGCAAAGCGCACCTTCAGCGACATCAGCACGCCAAAGTCACGCCAGTAAACAGGGCAGCGGGACAGCAACTCGTTGAGCGGCGCCATGGGCACGAACAGCAAGCGCGTGACGGCATCGGCGACGGCGTTGTGGGTGCGCGGCAGGTGGTCGAACAAGGCGATCTCGCCCAGCCACATGGGTGGCTCAACCATCGACAGGATGGCTTCCTTGCCCGCCTCGGTCACGCCCGAGATGCGCAGGCTGCCTTCCAGCACCGCGTAGATGCCATCGGCCGCGTCACCGCGAAAGAACAGGTGCTCACCGGCCTTCAGGCGCCGGGGCGTGGCCAGCGCCAGCAGATCGTTCTCAAGGCCAGACGACAGGCTGCCAAACCACGAGTCGGTGCGCAATTGGGCCCGCAGCTCGGGCGTGACCCAAGAGGCGGGGCTCACAGCTGGCCGTAGGAGTGGAGGCCAGACAGGAACATGTTCACGCCCAGGAAGGCGAAGGAGGTGACCAGCAAACCGCCCAAGGCCCACCATGCCGCGAAGGTGCCGCGCAGGCCCTTCATCAGGCGCATGTGCAGCCAGGCCGCGTAGTTCAGCCACACGATCAGGGCCCAGGTTTCCTTGGGGTCCCAGCTCCAGTAGCCGCCCCAGGCCTCGGCGGCCCAGAAGGCGCCCAGGATCGTGGCGATGGTGAAGAAAGCAAAGCCCACGGCGATGGCTTTGTACATGACGTCGTCCAGCACCGCGAAGTCGGGCAGCTGGGCGGCCAGCTTGCGGCGCGCGCCCAGGATGGCGGCCACGATGACGGCGGCGATGCCGAAATACACGGCCCAGTAGCTGCTCATGGCCTGCTCGGCGCCGGGCTTGGCGCGGAACACCAGGGGCTCGAAGCACAGGGCCACGCCGATCAGCCACAAGGGCGCCAGCTTCCACCAGCGGGTCTCGGTGGCGTGGCTCTTGACCAGGTAAGCAAAGGCCACCATGGCCGACATGGCGAAGGTGCCGTAGCCAATGAAGTTGGCCGGCACGTGCAGCTTCATCCACCAGCTTTGCAAGGCGGGCACCAAGGGCTGGATCTCGCTGGCACCACGCTCCAGCGCGTACCACAGCAAAAAGCCCACAGCCGCGCTGACCACCAGCATCACGAAGGCGCCCAGCGCCATCAAGGACTGCCCGGCCTTGGCGAAGCGGTCTTCGTAGTACAGCCAGAACAGCGTGGTCATCCACGAGAACAGCACGAAGACTTCGTACAGGTTGCTGACGGGAATGTGGCCGATGTCAGGGGCGATCTGGTGGCTCTCGAACCAGCGCACGAAGGTGCCGATCAGGGCCATGAAAACACCGGCCCAGGCGATGCGCGAACCCAGCCGCGCACCGGTGACACCCTTGCTGAACACGCCCAACCAGTAAAAGATGGTGCTCATGAAGAACAGCACGCTCATCCACAAAATAGCGCTCTGGCTGGATAAAAAGTACTTGAGCCAGAACACCTTGTCGGCCTGTGCCAGGTCGGCGCCGTAGTCGTCGGTGGCGCGCATGTACAAGGTCATGGTGCCCCAGGTGGCCAGGCCTGACAGCAGCAACAACACCCGGATCGGACCCCAGAACCAGGCCAGGGCAATGATGCTGGGAACGGCCGCCGCCAGGATGCCGCGTTCGTAGACGTCCATCGAGGCGCCGTGGGCGTGGAAGGCCCAACCGCCCAAGGCCACCACGATGGCCGCGAAGGCCCAGTCGAACAACGAGCGGCGCCAGGCGCCAGAGGGGGCGGCGGGCAAGGGGTGTGCAGAAGTCGTCATGAGGGGCTCACTACTTTCAAATCAGGCGCGCGTGTCAAGCGTCAGCACAGCGGTTTTGAGCCGCTCGAATTCGGCATCGGTGTCCAGGGTGTGGCGGGTGGCCGACAAGGCCATCCTGAACTGGGTGCCGCCAGCATCGTCGCTGTGCAGCCAGACCCACAGGCGTCGCTCGCGGATGTAGAGCATGGCGAAAACGCCCACAATCAGCAAGAAACAGCCCAGATAGACCACGTTGCGCCCCGGGGTGCGGGTGACCTGGAAAACGCTGGCCTGGCGCTGCTCGAAACCGTCCAGCATCAGCACCACCGGCACGGGGTACAAAAACGCGTCGGACATGGACAGCACCGACTGCGTCATGAAGGCACGGCTTGAGTCCAGCTCCATCGACAAGGCGGGCAGGCCCGCTTTTTCACGGCTCAGGTTCATCAGCTCGGCCAGGGCGCCATTGAGGATGCGCACCAAGGTCTCGGAGGTGCGTTCACGTTCGGCCTCGGGCACCACTTTTTCAATGAAATCCGACAGGGATTGAAGGCCGCCGGGCGGCTGCGTGGGCGCAGGCTCGCCTTGCGCACGCGGCGACTCGATGGCCCCGGCGAACAAATCCAAAGCGCGCTGGGCCGAAACACCCAATTGGGCAGCCAGCTCAGGGCGGTCGGGCGGCGCCCCATGCAGGGAAAAACGGCGCACGGCCTCACCGCGCATGGCCTCGTCGCCCAAAGCCTGGCGCAGGCGCAACCAGCCGTCCATGCTGTTGTTCTCATCGGCGGGCACCCGCAGGAAGCGGAAATTGCTGGAGGGCGTCTCGCGCACACCCAGCAGGAACATCGCCTGGCCATGGAGGTTCACGGGCACCATGTAGTTCTGGTACTCACGCGCCTGGCCGGCGGCATCGCGCAGCTTGTAGGTCACCGAGGGGCCCACATTGACCAACGTCTTGTCGCCCGGGGGCTTGGCGCCCGAGCCCAAGTGCTTGCTCAGATCCGCCAGGTTCACGCCGCGCACATCGGTCTTGTCTTCGCCCCCGCTTTGGGCCTCGGAGAGGTTCTCGACGTTGATCACGCGCAGGCCGGTGATCTCAACCTTGACCTGGCCTTGGGCATCGGAGGCCAGTGGCAAGGCGTCGCCATTGACCACACCGTGGATCACCGCAGGCGACGTCCCCAGGCCCTTGCCGCTCAAGAATACCGGCTTGAGGCTGACCTGCGAGCCACCATCTTCAAAACTGGACTGGAAGATGCTGACGCCGTCGTAGACCACGGGGTGGTTGACCTCGACCGTGGCGGTTTGGGTGGTGTTGGTGCGCGGATCGTGGATGACGATGTCGCTGGCGAAACGCTTGGGCATGCCCGTGGCGTAGTAGTCCACGTTGAATTTTTTGAGTTCGACCTCGAAGGGCAAAGGCTGCAGCAACATGCCCTTGTCGAGGTTGAGCACCGCCGAGTTGGAGCGCTGGCCTTCGGCCACGAACAACTGCGCCCGGTAGGCCGGGTTGTTCACGCTGAGGCGGCTTTGGTCGGTGGCTTGGCCGCCTTTGAAAGGCTGCAGATTTTGCGCCCAGGCCTGCACCTTGACGATCAGGTCCCCATCAAACAGCCCGCCCACGCACACCAACACGATGGCCGAATGCGCGGCGATGTACCCCAGCTTGTTGGCCGCGCCCAGCCGCGCTGCGATCATCACGCCCGCCGCCTTGCCAGCGCCGCCCGTGCGCACCTGGCTCTTGATGGACCAGCCCGTGCTGGACAGCAATTGCTGCACGCGGGCCTGGGCCTGCGCCAAAGGCATGGCCAGCGCGCCTTCGGACCGGTGGTGGAAGGCGTTCAACGCCTGCTCGCGGATGCCTTCCTTGTGGTTGCGAAAATCGACCAGGATGCGGGGCGCGTTGCGTGCGATGCACAGGCTGGTCGAGGTGACCAGGAATGCCAGGATCAGCAAAAACCAAGGCGAGCTGTAGATGCGGTACAGGCCCAGGGCGCCGTACACCTCGGCCCAGAAGGGCCCGAACTGCTCGACGTAATTGCTGGCCGGTTCGCCCTGGCGCACCACGGTGCCAATGGCCGAGGCCACGCAAATCACCGTGAGCAGTGAAATCGCAAATCGCATGGACGACAACAACTCCAGCAAATCGCCCCGCAAGGAGCGCGCTGGCGCTGGGGCCATCGGGAGGTCAGCAAAAGAGCTCATGTGTCACTCAACTTCACGGGCACAAAAAAGGCGGCAGCCTGGTGGCCCCGCCTGGATGATTGCCTTTTCAGGGTCGAGCCGGAATCGGCACCGACCCGACCTGCGCCGGGATTCAGCGAAGACCAGCGATGTAATCAGACACGGCGTCGATTTCCTTGTCGCTCAGGTTGGCGGCGATGGCGCTCATCGAGACGTTGTTGGTGCGGTCACCCTGGCGGAAAGCCGTCAACTGCGCCTTGACGTAGTCGGCGTGTTGGCCGCCCAAACGGGGATATTGCGCCGGGATGCCTGCGCCCGTGGGGCCGTGGCAAGCCGCGCAGGCCGGCACCGTTTTCTTGGCAATGCCGCCACGGTAGATTTTTTCACCCAAAGCCACGGTGTCTTGGTTCTTGGCGAAGCCGTCTTTGGCCTTTTTGCCCGCGTAGAAGGCCGAGACATTGCGGATGTCTTCAGGCGTGAGCGCTGCGGCCATGCCGGTCATGACGGCGTTTTTGCGAATGCCCGCTTTGTACTCGGTCAATTGCTTGGCCAGGTACTGGGGGTGTTGACCCTGCAGGATGGGGTAGGTGGCGGCGCCACGCGAGCCATCGGCCGTGTGGCAGGCGGCGCACACGGCGGCCTTGGCTTCGCCTGCGGCCAGGTCAGGTTTGGCGACGGCTTTGGATTCGGACCCATGGGCCACACCCGACAGGGTCAAGACCATCGAGGCAAGGGCAATCAGACAGGAAAGACGCTTCATGACGGTGTGTGGGTTTGAACTGTGAAACTCATTGATTTTACAATGCCTGATGACCGAACCTACGATTTCCCCGAAAGACGCCCTCGCCTGGACCCACACGGCTCGGTTTTTAACCACCGCCGCCAAGCTGGAACAGCTCCCACCCTCGGAGTTACCCGAGGTCGCTTTCGTGGGCCGCTCCAACGCTGGCAAGTCCACCGCGATCAACACCCTGGCCCAGCAACGCCAGTTGGCGTTTGCCTCCAAAACGCCGGGGCGCACCCAGCACATCAACCTCTTCCAGGTGGGCCCCAAGGCGGCGCCCAACCTGCATTGGGCCGACTTGCCTGGCTACGGTTATGCCGCCGTGGACCGCACCGCCAAGCTGCGCTGGCAAGAGGTGATGGCCCAGTACCTGGCCGTGCGTCGCAATTTGACGGGCGTGGTGCACATGGTGGATTCGCGCCACGGTTTCACCGAACTGGACCGCAATCTGCTTGAATTTGTGGGCCCGCGCGTGAGCATGGGCGAGGTCAAGCTGCTGGTGCTGCTGACCAAGGCCGACAAGCTGAACCGCAAAGAGGCCGATGCCGCCCTACGCGGCGCCAAAGAGGTGCTGAGCGCCTTGCAAACCGAGGCCTCTGACATGAACATCATGCTGTTCTCGTCAGTCAAGAAAACCGGCGTGGGTGAGGCTGCCGTGATGCTGCGCGGCTGGGCGACGACCGAAGAGGTGGCCGTGCGCGAGGCTGAGTTGGCGGCCATCCGGGCGGCCGAGCTGGCGGCGCTGAATGGGGATGACGAGGATGGCAGGCGTCGGCGGAGGTGATTTGCGCGCCTGATTGACGCCCCGACCACGGCCAAGTGGCGCGGACCGGGCCATTGGCTTCACCTCATCCGGGGGGCCCGGTCAGGCGCCCGTCAACCGCGTCAAGGCTTCGCGGTACTTGGCCGCCGTGTGCTCGATCACCTCGGCGGGCAACGCGGGCGAGGGCGCGGTCTTGTCCCAGGGCTGGCCATTGACCTGGGCCTGCTCCAGCCAATCGCGCAGAAACTGTTTGTCGTAACTGGGCGGGTTGGCGCCAGCGTTGAAGGCGGCTTCGTAGCCTTCGGACGGCCAGAAGCGCGATGAATCGGGGGTCAGTACCTCGTCCATCAGGGTCAGCGTGCCCTGCTCGTCCAGCCCAAACTCGAACTTGGTGTCGGCGATGATGATGCCTTTGGTCAAGGCGTAGTTGGCGGCGTCCTGGTAGAGCTGGATCGACACCGCGCGCACGCGCTCGGCCAGGTCAAGCCCGATGATCTCGACCATCTTGTCGAAGCTGATGTTCTCATCGTGGTCGCCCATCTCGGCCTTGGTGGCGGGTGTGAAGATGGGCTCGGGCAGCTTGCTGGCGTTCTTCAGGCCGGCGGGCAGTTTCACGCCGCAGACCTCGCCGTTGTGCTGGTATTCCTTCCAGCCGCTGCCGGCCAGGTAGCCGCGCACCACGGCCTCAACCGGCAAGGGCTTGAGCTTCTTGACCAGCATGGAGCGGCCTTCAACCTGGGCACGCTCATCGGCCGACACGGCGCTGACCGGCTCATCGCCCGTCAGGTGGTTGGGCACCACGTTTTTCAGCAGCTCGAACCAGAACAGGGCCATCTGTGTGAGCAAGGCACCCTTGCCGGGAATGGGCTCGCCCATGATGACGTCGAAGGCGCTGATGCGGTCGGAGGCCACCATCAGGATGCGGTCGGTACCCACCGAGTAGTTGTCGCGCACCTTGCCACGGGCAAGCAAAGGCAGGGATTGCAGGGCGGAGGTGTGCAGGGCGGAGGTCATCAACGGTCGGCTTTCATCGTCATCTTCAAAACGGATCGGGGCACGCGGCCCCAGCCGAGATTGTGCCGCTCAATCCACCGTCTTAATCCAAGGTCAATTGCACGCCAGTCACGACCAGGGTATCGGTCTTCTTCAAGCCGGTGCCCGGATCGCTGTTGTAGCGCATGCTGGCATTCACGGACAGTTTCAGCTTGGCGGTCATGGCCACGGCCAGCCCAGCCTTCCATTCGGCCCGCAAGCCACTGCTGTCCAGCGCGGGCGACAGTGACAGTTGCTGCTTGAACGTGGTGTTGTCCGTCAGGCGGTGGCTGGAGTTTTCTCCCAACAACATTTCAACCCGCCCCAGCGACGTGCGGATTTCGTCGTTCACCAGGGTGGGCTTGGCGTAGCGGTCTTGCGCATAGCCCAGGCCGGCGGTCACGTCGAAAATGGTTTCGGGCGTTTCGATCACGTGGTAACCGGCGCCGCCACCGGCGGTGACCCGCAAGTCGAGGTTGGCCGGCCGGTCCCGCAGGCCGCCCACCTGGCCGAACAGGAAGACCAGCGGGGTCACGTTGTGGTCGTAGCGGCTGTCGGCGGCCACTTGCTCGGCCGTGGTGCCTTTGGCATCCTTGGCGTACATCAGGCGGCCGTTCACCGTCCACTTGCCATGGGCGCTGAGGCGGGCGCCGTCAGCGTTGAAGGTGGCGCTGGACGACTCGGTGTTGCCCGAGGACACGCTGGCGCCCAAGCCCAACTCCCAACGCCAGTGGTCGAGCTTGACGCTGGGGGGCGGCGGCGCGACGAGGGCGATGGGCGCGAGCGACTGGGCCACGGCAGCGCCACTGGCACCGATCAGAACCACCAAGGCGGTGAAACGCTGAAGCAACTGCATCGATTTCAGAGCCCCGCTGCGGCTTTCGTGGCCGACACCGCGCGCACCTGGTCGGCCTTGCGGTCGGCGGCCAGCCAGGGGTCGGTGGGCACCAGCACGTCTGCGAAGGGCACGCTTTTCTCAAGCAGGGCCAGCTTGACCTTGTTGTCATAGTTGGACAAGGAAAAGCCGTGTAGTTTGAGCATCGGGCGGGTCTCCAAAGAAAAAAGCCGACCCCAAGCTTAACGCTGGTGTCGGCTTCGTGCGCCCGCCGCGCCGTAAAGCGCCGCGCTGGTGCGGGATATCAGGCCACCACTTGGGCCAGCTTGCCGTTGGCGTACTGGGCGGCGATGTCCACCAGGCTGACGGCCTTGATTTTGCTGCCCTGGCCTTCGCAGCCGAACTCCATGTAGCGCTGCTTGCAGATCTGCTTGGCGGCTTCGCGGGCGGGCTTGAGCCACTCGCGGGCATCGAACTTGTCGGGGTTCTCGAACAAGAACTTGCGCACGGCGGCCGTCATGGCCAAGCGGATGTCGGTGTCGATGTTGATCTTGCGCACGCCGAACTTGATGGCCTCTTGGATCTCTTCCACCGGCACGCCGTAGGTTTCCTTCATCTTGCCGCCGTACTGGTTGATGATGGCCAGCAACTCAGCGGGCACCGACGAGGAGCCGTGCATCACCAGGTGGGTGTTGGGGATGCGCTTGTGGATCTCTTTCACGCGCGAAATCGCCAGGATGTCGCCCGTGGGCTTGCGCGAGAACTTGTAGGCGCCGTGGCTGGTGCCGATGGCAATCGCCAGCGCATCCAGCTGCGTTTCGCGCACAAAGATGGCGGCTTCTTCAGGGTCGGTCAGCATCTGGCTGTGGTCCAGCTTGCCCACGGCGCCGATGCCGTCTTCTTCACCGGCTTCACCGGTTTCCAGGTTGCCCAGGCAGCCCAGTTCGCCTTCAACGGTCACGCCGACCTTGTGGGCCAGTTGCACGACGCGGCGGGTCACTTCGACGTTGTAGGCAAAGTCGGCCGGGGTTTTGCCGTCTTCACGCAATGAACCGTCCATCATCACCGAGCCAAAACCCAGGTCGATGGCGCCTTGGCAGATCAGGGGCGACTGGCCGTGATCCTGGTGCATCACCAGAGGCACGTGCGGGTAGGTTTCAACGGCGGCCTGGATCAGGTGCTTGATGAAAGACTCACCGGCGTACTTGCGGGCGCCCGCACTGGCTTGCAGGATGACGGGCGCACCAACCTCGTCGGCAGCGGACATCACGGCCTGCACTTGCTCCAGGTTGTTGACGTTGAAAGCCGGAATGCCATAGCCGTTTTCGGCGGCATGGTCCAGCAGTTGGCGCATGGAAACGAGTGGCATTTGAACCCCCAGAAAAGTCAGATGAATGATGGAAATGCAAAGCGCGGCAAACCCTGGGCCCACCGCACAACTGAGGTGGATTCTACTGATGTGACGTGACAAACGCGCCCCCCAGGTGAAGGGAGCGGACACAACACTTGCATGCAAGGTGTTTGACGCGGGGCAAAAGCCGACTCAAAATGAGTTGGGGTATTTTTCACTCAGTGCAACAATTGTCACGAATACTTGTCAGAATGGATCTCTGAATCCACAGCTGTGGCGCTGTGTTTCACATATTCATTGTTCGTGGTGAGCTGTAACGCTATGAACCGCAAGTCCATGCCCAAATATTTCCTGGAATTGGATCCGGAACTCCGCCTGAAAATCAAGGCAGAACAGTTCCGCATGATGATGGCGATGGCGACGCCAGCCACGGTGGCTGCGACGCTGTTTGCTGTGCTGACCACGCTGTTTTTCCACCATCAGGTGGCCAATTCATGGGTGCATTGGTGGTTGGGCCTGAAAATCACCATCGCCGTTCCGCGCATCCTCCAACAGGAATGGCACAAATACCGAGGCGCCCCAGCTTCGCAAAATTGGCAACGGGCCACGTTGCTGTTGATGTTCATCGACGGCTGCGTTTGGGGTTTGGCCGGGATCTGGCTCACCCCCGCCAACGATTTGCTCACCTCGACCCTGATTGGCGTGGGTTTGGCCGGCGTGGCCACCCTGGCCACTTTCACGCTTCATTCCAATTGGGTCAATAACGTCGCTTATTGCGTGCCGATGGTGCTGCCGGCGGCTTTTGTATTTTTGAACCGACACGATCCGCTGAGTTTGTACACCGGCACTGGCCTGCTGGTGTTTTTGTGTTGCCTGCTGGCGGTGGCCTGGCGGGGCCAAAAACACATCGTCGAATTGATTCGCCTGCGTTTCGTGACCGACCGAATCGCCCACGACCGCGAAACTGCCCTGCAATTGGCCGAGCGCCAAAATGCCATGAAAAGTCAGTTTGTGGCCACCATGAGCCACGAATTACGCACTCCGCTGCACGGCATCCTGGGCCTGACCCGCATGATCCAATCGGCCGCCGCCGACCTGGACCTCGAAAACCGCAAGCGGCTGGGCCTGGTGGAGCGCTCGGGCGAGCACCTGCTGTCCATCATCAACGACATCCTGGATTTCTCGCGCATCGAGGCCGGGCACCTGTCGGTCGAGAACCAACCGTTTGACCTGAGCGATGTGCTGGACGACCTGGTGGCGCTGACCTCGGTGACGGCCTCGGGCAAGGGCTTGACACTGCTGACGCAGGTGCAGTTACCGCGCCCCTGCTACGTGGTCGGCGACGCGGCGCGCGTGCGCCAGATTTTGCTGAACCTGATCGGCAACGCGGTGAAGTTCACCGAGCGTGGCCAGATCCGCTTGAGCGCCCACCGGGCAGCTGACCAGGATGGCCAGGCCAGCCCCGTGGTGATGCGCGTCTCCGACTCGGGCATCGGCATCGCGCCACAAGACCTGTCCAGCATCTTCGACCCGTTTCACCAGGTCGACAACTCACTGGGCCGGCGTTTTGGCGGCACCGGCCTGGGCTTGACCATCTCGCGCGAGATCTGCCGGGCGATGCAGGGCGAGATCGCCTGCTCGAGCGTGCAAGGCCAGGGATCGAGTTTCGAAGTCACCTTGCCCTTGCCGGCCTACACCGCCGCGCAGGCACCCGCGCCCAGGCGCTACGACAGCAGCTCGCCATCGCCCCTGGATGCCAGCCGCACACCCGTGGCCTTGCATGGGCATGTGCTGCTGGCCGAGGACAACGAGGTCAACGCCATGGTGGTGGAAGCCCTGCTGCGCCGCCACGGCCTGACGGTGGAGCATGTGCCCGATGGCCTGGAAGTGGTGCACCGCATGTGCGGCAACCACCCGCGCCCTGACCTGGTGTTGATGGATTGCCAGATGCCGGCCATGGACGGTTTCGAGGCGACGCGCCAGATCCGGGCCGACGAACAGTCACGCGGCTTGACGCGCACGCCCGTGGTGGCCTTGACCGCCAGCGCCTTGGCCGAGGACAGCGAGCGCTGCCTGGGCGCAGGCATGGACGCCCACCTGCCCAAGCCCTTCCGCGAAGACCAGTTGCTGTCAGTGCTGCTGGCTCACCTGCCGCTGGCCACGCCGTCCATGTCGATGGTGCCGGCGGCCTGATCGGCCCGGCGCGGCCTGGCCCAACCGGAGCTCACGGCCGAAAAAACCTGAATGTCCGGGTGGTGGGTTTGAAACATGAAGCCATACAGCGGATGCTGGTTGGCGTGCCAGTTCCTTTCCGCCCCATAAACGTCGAACTTCAACACCTTGTGCTCGATGCCCCCGGCATGCTTCAAGGGTATTTTCCGGCCATCCCCGAAAATGTCCACATAACCCAATGCTTCATATATCCGGTCAAGTGGCCGGCGGGCCCCGATCAAAATGAAGGGCAACTGCATGGCACAGCAATACAGATAACAGGCTTTGATTAACGCCTGTCGGGTGGTGAACTGGTTATAACCGGGCCTGACCGAAAATCTGGTGATTTCAGTCAAGGCCTGTTTTTTCAAATCGGCAGGAATATCCACGCTGCCTTCCAGCAGCAAGGGCTGGTGCGTGTTGCTCTGCAGGCGGGCCGTGCCAATGGCCTCGCCGGTGATTTTGTCTTCGGCCAGGAAAATCACCGTGCCGGGCGATTTGTCGAGCGCGTCCGGAATCAACATGTTGTCGGCCATGTGGGGTAAATGGTGCCCATAGGCCGCCGACCTCAACTCACACACTTTTTGCAGCTGCTCTTCCGTTCGAACGAGCTTCATCACAAATGGCAGGCTGTTGTTAGACCCGCCTTGCTCTCCCAACTCATCATCCTTGGGGATTCGTGACGGTGACACGATGGAATACTGCATGTGTGCCTCTTGCGATTCAATACATTTTGTCGGGTTCTCAAGGATTTGGCACAAACCCTGAACCGTTTGAAAAATTTTGTCACACCTTGCCGCAATTTGATACACCAAACCACTTGGTTGAGGGGATTTAAACGAGGGGTTAGGCCACACTGCCCACGGCTTTTTCGGTGATCGCGCGCGCGCCGAACGTTGAATGATTCAGCCTTGTTGTCACCCACAAGGAAGCCGACGGTGTCTTCCCGCCCGCCTTTGGCGCCCGCCAACCCGGTCTTGCTGGCCGAGTTGGCCGCCACCAGCAGCGCCCGAGAGGGGGCGTTGCTGCTGCTGTCCACCCTGGCCACGCAAGTGGGCGCCAGCCGCGCCTGCCTGGCCTGGTGGCACCGTGGACACGCGGTGGCCGACGTGCAGTGGGCCGGCTCCGAAACACCCGACACGGCCGCTTTGCTGCCCACGCAACTGGGCGCGGCGCTGGACGAGGCCATCGACCAAGGCGTTACTTTGAGCTGGCCCCCAATCCTGGCCGACCACGCGCAATGGGTGACGCTGGCACACCGCACCCTGGCGCACCGTCTGGACGGTGCGGTGCTGAGCTTGCCTTTGCCTGCCGGCCCCACGCCCACTGGCGCGGTTGGCCTGGCGTGGGCGCGAGGCCACCCACCCATCACGCCCGCCGTGCAGCAGTTCATCGAAGCCACGGTGGCGCAGTGCGCCCCTTTGCTGGCCTTGCAGCGCCAGGCGCAGCGCCCCTGGCATTGGCATTTGCGGCAGGCGGCCGGGCGGCGCTGGCGTGAACTGAAAAACCATGAACACCCTTGGCGGCGACGCGGTTTGACGCTTGGCACCTTGGTGCTGGCGCTGCTGGCCCTGGTCCCCCTGCCCGACCGCATCGGTGGGCGTGGCCGCATCGAAGGCGCGGAGCAACGCGTGCTGGTGGCCCCCAGCGATGGCTTCATCAAGGCCACGCATGTGCACCCCGGTGACCGGGTCAAGGCGGGCCAGGTGCTGGCCGATCTGGCCGAGCAGGACCTGAAGCTGGAGCGCGACAAATGGACCAGCCAGATGGCCCAGCACGAGAACAGCTATGCGGGCGCCATGACCCGGGCCGACCGCTCCGACGCGGCCATGAGCCTGGCCAAGGTGCAGGAAGCCCAGGCGCAGCTCGCTTTGGTCGACGAGCAGTTGCAGCGCTCGCAGTTGAACGCGCCGTTTGATGGCGTGGTCATTCAGGGCGACTTGAGCCAGTCGATCGGCGCACCGGTGCGGCAAGGCGACGCCCTGCTGACGGTCGCCAGCACGCGGCACTACCGGGTGATCATCGACGTGGATGAAACCGATGTGGGCAAGGTGCACGTGGGCCAACCCGGCGCGATGGCCCTGTCGGCCTTGCCCTGGGACACGCTGGCCCTGCGTGTGGTGCGCATCACCCCACTGGCCCAGGCCCGGGAGGGCCGCAATGTGTTCGAGGTGCAGGCTGAGTTCACCAGCGCAGTGCCGCCCGAAGTGCGCCCCGGCCTGATGGGGCAAGCCAAGGTGGTGGTGGGCCAGCGCCCCTGGTTGTGGACGCTGGTGCGGCCCTTGCTGGAGCGCGCTCGGCTTGGGCTGTGGTCCTGGTGGGGCTGAGGCCATGCTGCAGCACAGCCCCCTTTCCAGCCCAGACTGGCACCGCGTGGCGGCATTGCGGCCGCGGCTGCGCCCGCGTGTCAGCGTGGAAGGCCAGTGGGTGCGCGGCCAACGCTGGCACGTGCTGCGCGACGACGACACCGGCCAGGCTTGCCGACTCAACGCCTCGGCCTACCGCATCGCCGCCCGATTCGATGGTCAACATGCGCTGCAAGACCTGTGGCCTTTGCTGGACAGCCATGCCGAGGCGCCCACGCAAGACGACATCGTGGCCGTGCTGCGGCAATTGCAAAAACAGCACCTGGTGGAGTTCGACGGCACGCCCGACTTTGGCGCAGCGACGTCGCCCCCATCGCCATGGACACCGCCGCCAAACGCCGATGATCAGGTGGGCAACACGAAGTCATCACTGATGGCCTGGCGCATCCCGCTGGGCAACCCCAGCCGCTGGCTGGACCGGGCCGAGCCTTTGGCGCGCGCGGTGTTCTCGGTGCCGGGGCTGCTGGTGTGGGGCCTGCTGATGCTGGGTTTGCTGACCGGCTTGTTCATGCAGGGCAACGCTCTGCAAGCCCACGCCAGCAGCTGGATGCACACCCCCCGGCACCTGGCCCTGTCGCTGGTGCTGTACCCCGTCATCAAAGCGATCCACGAGGCCGCGCATGCCCTGGCCGTGCGCCGTTGGGGCGGGCAAGTGCGCGAGGCCGGCATCACGCTGTTGATGCTGATGCCCGTGCCTTATGTCGATGCCTCGGCGGCCAACGCGTTTCGCCATGCCTGGCAGCGCATGCTGGTCAGCGCCGCCGGCATCATGGCCGAGCTGGCCATGGCCGCGCTGGGTTTGTGGCTCTGGCACAGCACCTCCGACGGCCTGTTGCACGATGCAGGCTTCGTGGTGTGGTTCATCGCTTGCGTGTCCACCTTGCTGTTCAACGCCAACCCTTTGCAAAGGCTGGACGGCTACCACGTCATGACCGACGCGCTGCACCTCCCCAACCTGGGCTCGCGCAGCCAGCAGTGGTGGCAGGCCCAGGGCCAACGCTGGCTCACGCAGCAAGACGATGGCTCACAACAAGACCGAAGGCCACAGGCGGCGCCGGGCGAACGCCCTTGGCTCGTCGCCTACGCGCCGCTGGCCTGGGCCTACCAGATGCTGCTGTGGGGCGCACTGGTGGTGTGGGCGGGCAGTGTGTCCAGTGTGCTGGGTTGGCTGGGCGGCGCGCTCGCCCTGTGCTTTGGCGTGATCAAACCCGCGTGGTCCTGGGGCCGCATCGCCTGGCAAGCGCTGCTGTGGCGCCCCCGCCAGGAACGCGCCTCGGCCCTGCGGCGCGTGGCGCTGCTGCTGGTGCCGCTGTTGGCGCTGCTCCTGCCCTGGCCCGATCACCTGGTGGTGCGCGGCGTGGTCTGGGCGCCCGACCAAGCCCTGGTGCGCACCGAGGTCGATGGCCTGATCCAGCGGGTTCACCAGGCCGATGGCGACACCGTCAAACCCGGCGATCTGCTGGTCACCCTGGACAACGCCAAGCTGCTGGCCCAGCGCGAGCGCCTGGCCGCGCAGGTCACGCAGGCCGAGCAGGACCAGTTCAACGGCATGGGCATTGGCCGGGACGCCGCCCAATCCGGCAAGGCCCAAGACGAGTTGCAGCGCCTGCAGGCCGAGGTGGCGCGCCTGGACGAGCAGATCGCGCACCTGCAAGTGCGGGCCCTGAGCGCTGGCCGACTGGTGCTGCCCAACGAGCACGACCTGCCTGGCCGCTACCTGCACCGGGGCGAGCTGCTCGGCCAGGTGCTGACCCAGCATCCGCCCACCGTGCGCGTGGCCGTGCGCGAAGCCGACGCCGTGCCCTTGCGCCAGCACCTGGGCGACGTGTCGGTGCGCCTGAGCAGCCAGCCCCATCGCGCCGAGCCGGGCACCCTGGTGCGCGATGCCGTGGGCGCCACCCGTCAGTTGCCCAGCGCGGCCCTGAGCGAGCAGCAAGGCGGCGACATCCAGACCGACCCGCAGGATGAACACCACGTGAACACCGTGCGCCCGGTGGTGCTGATGGACGTGCGCCTGGACCACGCCGCCCCGGCCCAACGCCTGGGCGAACGCGCCTGGGTGCGCTTCGACCAGGGCTGGTCGCCCCCGGTGGCGCAGTGGTGGCGGTGGGCCCGCCAGCGCGCAGACGCCGGCTTCAATCCGGGGCATTGAGGTGATCACCTTGCCCGCCTGGCCCATGGCAATCACGCCGCGCTGCGAGCCCCTTGCCCGCCCCGGCCCGCGCTGGGGCGCCTACCCCGAACGGCCCGAGCTCACCGAGCCACGCCTGCGCGGCACCTTGCCCCGGCCATGGCTGCCCACGTGGCTGCCCGCCCCCTGGCGCCTGGCCCTGTGCCAGCCCTGGTTGCACCAGCTTCGGCAACAAGCCGCCAGCATCCCGTGGGACCTGAACGCCTGCCGCCAAGCCTTGCGCCGCGAAGGATTCACCCCCGATACCGTGGCCCTGGCCCTGGCCCACGTGCTGCGCGCCACCGAACAGGCCCTGGGCCTGCGCCTGCACGACACGCAGTTGCTGGCCGCCACCCTGATGCTGGACCAACAACTGGTGGAGATGGCCACCGGCGAGGGCAAGACCCTGGCCATGGCCGCCGCCGCCGCCGTGGCCGCGCTGGCCGGCATCCCCGTGCACGTGGTCACCGCCAACGACTATCTGGCCGAGCGCGATGCGCACACGCTGGCGCCACTGTTCGGCGCGCTGGGCATCTCGGTGGCGCACATCGCCCCCGCCATGTCCTCGGAGCAGCGCCGCCCGGTCTACGTGCAAGAAGTGGTCTACGCCACCGCCAAGGAGGTCGCTTTCGACTACCTGCGCGATGGCCTGTCCGCCCCGCAAGGCGCCCCGCCCTTGCTGCGCGGCCTGAGCCTGGCCTTGATCGACGAAGCCGACAGCATCCTGCTGGACGAGGCCAGCGTGCCGCTGATCATCTCGGTCACGCAGCAAGGCCAGGCCGCGCAGCAGGCGCACCGGCGCGCCGTGTGGTGGCAGGCCCTGCACCTGGCCCGGCGCCTGCGCAGCGATGGCGACTACACGGTGGACACCAGCCGCCACAGCGCCGCCCTGACGCCCGCAGGCGAACAGCACATCGCCGGCCCGGCCGAGGCCCTGGGCGGGGTGTGGCGGCGCCCGCGTTTGCGCCGCGACCTGCTGGGCCTGGCCATCACCGCCTTGCACGCGCTTCAGCGCGACCAGCACTACCTGGTCCGCGAGGGCAAGGTCGAACTGCTGGACACCCTCACCGGCCGCGTCGCCGTGGGCCGCGTGTGGTCGCAAGGGCTGCACACGCTGATCGAGTTGAAGGAAGGTTGCACGCCGAGCGCGCCCACCGAAACCCTGGCGCAGATCACTTTTCAGCGCTTCTTCAAACGCTACTGGCGATTGGGCGGCTTGAGCGGCACCCTGGTCGAAGCGCGCGCCGAGTTGCGCAGCCTGTACGACCTGGACGTGGTGCGGGTGCCCGAGCGCCTGCCCAGCCAGCGCCAGACTTGGCCCACCCTCGTTTTTGCCACGCCCGATCAGCGCTGGGGCGCCATCACCGAGCGCGCCCTGCAGATGCAAGCCCAGGGCCGCCCCCTGCTCATCGGCACCGACTCGGTTCACGACTCCGAACAACTGTCACAGCACCTGCAGCAAGCCGGCATCGCGCACACCGTGCTCAACGCCCGGCAAGACCAGCACGAGGCCGACATCGTGGTGCAGGCCGGCCAAGCCGGGCGGGTGACGGTGGCCACGCGCATGGCCGGCCGGGGCACCGACATCATCCTGGACACGACTGCTTTGGCGGCGGGCGGCTTGCACATCATCCACTGCCAACGCAACGAGTCGCGGCGCATGGACCGGCAGCTGGTGGGCCGTTGCGCGCGCCAGGGGCAAGCAGGCAGCACAGAAGCGTGGATTTGTACCAGCATTTCGAATGACCCGCCCCCCCCCTCCGAACCTAAGCTAATGCGATGTATTCAATCCGCCATCGTTCACCGTTCAACCCCATCAGCATGGTGCTGGTGGCAACTGCGCCTGCCCCAGTGGCTGCAAGAGCGCAGACAGGCGGCGTTGCGGCGACAACTGCTCGAACAAGACCGGCAATGGGCTCAACAACACCGTCTCGCACGGCAAAGCCGTGGGCCCTCTGCCTAGGCGCCTTGCTGGGCTCCGTGGGGGCCGCCCATGCGGCACCGCCCAAGCCCGCAGGCTGCCTGATCGAACCCGACCAAGTGGCCGACGTGGGCTCGGCCGTCACCGGCATCATTGAAAAGCTGAACGTCGCCCTGGGCGAGCGTGTGCAAGCCGGCCAGTCGGTGGTGGTGCTGCGCGCCGACGTTGAACGCGCCAATGCCAACGCTGCCACCTTGCGCACGCAGATGGACGCCGAGGTCAAAGCCGCCGCCGCGAACCTGGCGCTGGCCCGGCAGAAAGTAGTGCGCACCCAGCAACTGGTGGCCAAGGATTTCGTCTCGCAACAAGCGCTGGACCAGGCCAATGCTGAGATGGAAGTGGCCGTGCAAAAGCACACCCTGGCGCGCAGCCAGCAACGCATCTACGGACAGGAACAGGCCATGGCGCAGGCGCAACTGGGTTTGCGCACTTTGCGCAGCCCCATCAACGGCATCGTCGTCGAGCGCTACAGCAACCTCGGCGAGCGCGTGGAAGACCGCCCCGTGCTGCGCGTGGCCAACATCGATCCGCTGCGCGTGTCGCTGATGGTGCCCATCACCCAATACGGCCAGGTCAATGTGGGCGATCGCCTGTCGATCCACCCGGAGCTGCCCGGCATCGGCACGGTCAGCGCCACGGTGCAGTATGTGGACAAGGTGGTGGACGCCGCCAGCAACAGCTTCCGCGTGCGCCTGAGCCTGCCCAACCCCGACCACCGCCTGCCCGCCGGCCTGCGCTGCAAGGCCGACTGGCCCGTGGCGGCCAACGGCGCGGCGCCCGTGCGGCCCGCCCCCCGCGCGGCACCGGCCCTGCCCGCGCCCACATCCATGCCCACATCCATGCCCATGCCCATGCCCATGCGATCCAAAGCCGTGGCCCATTCAAACACCTTGCCCGTGCACCTGCCCACGGCCACCGCGCCCGCGTCGACTTGGCTGAAGATGTCCCTGGCTTTGGCCCGCGTGCCCGCGCAACCCGTGTCGTCCAGGACCACATCGGCCGCGGTGAGCAAGGCCCGCCAGACGATCAGCCTGAGATTCAGCATCGCGCTGGCCGACGTCCGCTGAACCCGCCCGCCCGCATTGAACCCGCCCGGCATGCGCTTCCCGCCACCCCCCCACGTTCAAAGGCCCACCGCCGAGGCCATGGAGCCGCGCCTGCTGTACTCGGCCGATTTTTCGCCCGCTGCCTTCGTGGCTAGCGCGGCCACCGACGCCAGCCAGCAACGCCTGATTGACACCAGCTCGGCGCCCACACAAACCGCGCCCACCGCCGAAATCGTTTTTGTTGACGCCCGCGTGCCCGATCAGGCCAGTCTGCTGGCCGACCTGGCCGCGCAAGCCAAGGCGGGCCGCCCGATTGAGGTCGTGGTGATCGACGCCAACGAAGACGGCCTGGCCCGCATCACGCAAACCCTGGCCGACCGGCAAGGCATCTCGGCCGTGCATGTGATCTCGCACGGCGACAGCGGCTCGGTGCAGCTGGGCAACACCGTGCTCAACGAGCAGACCCTGGCCACGCGTGCGCAAGACATCGCCGCCTGGGGTCAGGCCCTGACCCTTGATGCCGACCTGCTGATCTACGGCTGCGACGTGGGCGCGCAAAACCAGGGCCAGGCCCTGGTGCAAGGCCTGGCCGCCCTGACCGGCGCCGACGTGGCCGCCAGCGACGACCTGACCGGCGCCACCCTGCAAGGCGGCGATTGGCGGCTTGAAGTGCAAAGCGGCCACATTGAAGCCCAGCTGGCGCCCAGCATTCAGGAACAGGCCGCCTTCAGCGGCGTGCTGGCCTCGGCCGTGCCCACGGGCAAGGGCGAGGCGGTGTGGGCCGACGCCAGCGACACCTCCGCGCAACACAGCTTTTTCGATGGGACCGCGGCCAACGGCGCCACGGGCACCGCCGCCACCGGCCAATGGACCTGGGTGAGCACGGCCGCTTCACCGAATCGCGACGAAACCATCGCCGTGGGCGTGACCAGCACCGGCACCATCACCGGCGAGGTCATCCGCGGCAACACCAGCACCCTGATCCCCTTGACGCTGGGCAGTGGCACCCCCACCGACCGCCAGGGCTTTGGCGTGGCCTATGAGCAGCGCAGCGGCGACGCCATGCTGGTGTGGAACGATGGCACCAACCTGCGCTACAGCCTCTACAACGGCAGCACCTGGACGGCCGCCGCCACCATCAGCGGCTACACCGGCGCCGCGCCGCAACACATGCAGCTGGTGTCCCAGCCCAACGGCGACGGCATGGCCTTGGTCATCAGCGACGCCAATGCCGACGACCACGCCCTGATCTGGGATGGCAACGCCTGGGGCCAGGCCATCACGCTGGACACCTCGGGCACCAGCGCCACCGACCAGACCTCGATCGCCGTGGCCTACGAGGCGAAAAGCGGCCACGCCATGGTGGCTTATGCCAAGGCCGCGGACGCCAATGTCTACTTCCGCGTCTTCGATGGCAGCAGTTGGGGCGCAGAGACCGCCGCCGGCAGCTATGCCGAGGCGGCCGCGCCAAAATGGCTGACCCTGGCCACCGACGCCACCAGCAACCGCATCGCCATGGGCCTGACCAGCAGCTCAGCCACGCAAACCTTCACGTCGTTCTCGGTGTGGAACCAGGGCGGCTCGCAGACCTGGGGCAACCGCACCGCCGTGGCCATCCAGAACACGACCACCAACGCGCCCACCGTCGCCGTCGCCTACGAAAGCAAAAGCGGCGACCTGCTGGCCGTGTACGGTAACACCAGCGTCAGCACCCAGTATCGAACCCTGGGCAGCACCGGGGTCTGGTCGGCCGTGCAAACCGGGCCCAATGCCAGCGGCTCGATCGGCGCACTGCGCCTGAGCAGCGACCCCACCACCAACAGCGTGATGCTGGGCATGCAGACCACGGGTGGCCGACTGTCATTCTCGGACTGGACCGGCGCCGCCTGGACCACCCCGGTCGTGGCCACCAGCAACACGGGCAGCTCGCTCACGCCCGCGTTCTCGTGGACCTTCCAGCCGCACATCGCCGGCAACACCACCAACACCTTGTGGCTGGGCAGCAGCAGCGCCAACTCCTCGGGCTGGGACGGCGTCAACGCGGTCACCAGCACCGAGGTGCTGGCGCTGGAGAACCCCGACCTGCAATACGGCAGCGGCACCAATTCAGACGGCACCTTCTCGCACGTGCTGGACATGGCGGCCTTTGGCGCCACCGGCCTGGATGACATCGCCTGGGTCTCGCGCGACGTGGTGCTGTCTGGCAGCCTGACTGTGCGCCGGGGCGATCTGCTGTTCTCGGTGCCCGCCACCGCCACCCTCACCAGCGCCAACAGCCT
>NZ_JACMNS010000046.1 GCF_014378415.1 Aquabacterium sp. | reverse complement strand
CCTCGCATGAACATCACCTCCCTACAAACTCCCGAAAACCCAAACAGCGACACGCTCCCCTGGGGCCGCGGCCCCTACAGCATCAAGCGTTTTGGAACCAGCCTGACCAACTGCGACAGCGAGCCCGTGCAGTCGCCTGGCTGCATTCAGTCGCATGGCGCGCTAATCACCTGCAGACTGGCAGACCTGTGCGTTCTTCAGGTGAGCGAAAACTCGGCGCAGTATGTCGGCCTGGCCCCCGGCGAGCTGCTCGGCCAGCCATTGACAACATTGCTGGCACCAGGGCATTTGCAGACCCTGCAGCGCATGTTGAACGGCGAAAGCCTGGAGGCCAACCCGCTGTACGCCTTCACGGTAGCGGCAAGCAGCCCCGCCCCAGCGCTGGATGTTTGCGTGCACACCCTGGCGGGCGTGCTGTTTTTGGAGTTTGAGACCACCGGGCGTAGCGCCAGCCACGCAATCCACGCCCATGACGATTTTTTTACGCTGGTCAGGGCAGCGATTCGCCGCCTGCAAACCAGCACCAGCCTGCTGCCGTTTTGCCAGCAGGTCGCCACGGAGGTGCGCGGCATCACCGGCCTGGACCGGGTAATGGTGTATCGCTTTCACCCTGACAACCACGGCGAGGTAGTGGCCGAAAGCATGAAGGACGGCCTGGACCCGTGGCTTGGCCTGCACTACCCTGAAGCCGACATTCCCCAGCCCGCGCGTGATATTTACAAACGCATCTGGATCCGGCCGGTACCCGATGCGGCCGGCCCCCTGGTCGAGATGGTGCCGCTGGCCAACCCCGACACCGGCCAGCCCTTGAGCATGACGCACTGCGCGCTGCGCGGCGCATCGGTCATGTATACCGAATACCTCGCCAACATGGATGTTGCCGCTTCGCTGACCATGCCGATTTTGATTGAAGGCGTATTGTGGGGACTGATTGCCTGCCACCACACAACGCCGACCGTTTTTCCGCACCAGCTGCGCGCCGCCTGCGAGGTGCTGGCCCAGGTGGCCTCATTGCAGCTCAAGTCCACCGACCATATCCAGCAGCTCGCCTATCAGTTGAAGGTGGAAGCCGTTCACCAGGAGCTGCTTTCCAAAGCCGCCAAAGAAGGCGATTTGCTGGCCTTGTCCGACCGTCAGCCTTCGCTGCTCGACGCGATGGACGCCGAGGGCGCGGCGCTGTATCACATGGACCGCTGGTGGCGCGCCGGCAAAACGCCTACCGAAGAGCAGCTTGATGCCTTGGCGGAGTGGGTCAACCTCAGGCCCGAGTTCAGCTCGCACACGCGCCCGGTGTTTGAAACCGACCGCCTGCCTTCGCTTTACCCTGACGGCGCGGCCATTGCACCGGTTGCCAGCGGCATGATCGCGGTGCAGGTTTCCCAAGTGCGTGCAGACCTCATTATGTGGTTCCGGCCTGCAACCATTCAAACCGTTAAGTGGGCCGGCAACCCCAACGACAAGCCACTGGTGCCGGGCCCGCACGGCATGCGCCTGACCCCGCGCCGCTCGTTCGAACTGTTCGTAGAGTCTGTGCGGGACCGCTCACTGCCGTGGACCACCATGGAGGTTGACTCGGCTCTGCGCCTGCGCCTTTTGGTGATGGACCTGGCGGTGGCGGCCAATGGGCGCATGGCAGCCCTCAACGTGGACCTAACCAGCAGCAACGAAGAACTGGACTCGTTTGCCTACGTGGCGTCGCATGACCTGAAGGAACCCCTGCGCGGCATCCACCGCTATGCGCACCAGATGATAGAGAGCCCGCAGTCCCTGTCCAGCGACAACAGGAAACGCCTGGACGCCCTGACGCGGCTGGTGCTGCGCATGGACAGCCTGCTTGACTCGCTGATGCATTTTTCCCGCGTGGGCAGAACCAACCTGGAGTTTGTGCCGGTTGACCTCAACAAGGTCGTGGCCGACGCCCTTGAAATGGTCGGCGTGCGCGCCGCCGACCAGCTCTGCACCATTGGCTTTGCGCGGCCGCTTCTTACCGTGATGTGTGACATGGTGCGGGTGCGCGAGATATTTACCAACCTGATCAGCAACGCCCTCAAATACAACCGCAACGCCAAACCGCATATTGAGATCGGCTTCGTGCGGCCGGACGAACCAGGCCGAGTGGGCAACATGCCGCCACAGGCCCAAGCAGAGACGGTTTACTTTGTGCGCGACGACGGCATCGGCATTGAAGAACGCCATTTCGAGCAGATTTTTCGCATGTTCAAGCGGCTTCATGGGCAAGAAGAATTTGGCGGTGGCGTGGGCGCAGGCCTGACGGTGGTGAAAAAAGTGGTCACCCGGCATGGCGGCGTGGTCTGGCTCGAATCAACACTGGGACAAGGCAGCACTTTTTACTTCACGCTACCCTACCGGGCACCAACCGAATTAATCAGTCCAGCTGAGGCCAATCGCAAAGACACCTTTTCGGCCCTTACGCCCGATCCATCATGAGCCTTACCCAACCTGTCATGGTGGTCGAAGACAACGACCAGGACTTTGAAACAGCGGTCGAGGCCATGCAACGCGCGGGCGTTCAAAACCAGATCCTCCGCGCCATGTCGGGCACCGAATGCGTGAATATGCTGCGCGAAGCCTGCGCCGGCCACACGGCCCTGCCGGCTTTTGTGCTGATGGACCTCAATACCCACAGCGGAGATGGCCGCGATGCCTTGAGGGAGATGCGCAAAGACGGCTTGCTTCAGGCCATTGCGGTCGTCGTGCTGACCACATCGTCCAACCCGAAGGATGTTGATTTTTGTTATGACGTGGGGGCACGCGCTTATCACATCAAACCGGTCAACCACGCCACGCACCGGGCTATCTTGCAGACGATTTTCAGTTACTGGATGACCAGTACTTTACTGCCCAGCCAGAGAAAGCCGATCACACCATGAACGACATTTTCCGGATTTTGCTGGTGGACGACAGCCCCGACGATCTGGCGCATATGCGGCAAATGCTGCTGTGCGGCTCTAACCGCCCGTATGAGATCACCGAAGCCGTGCTGGGCAGTGCCGCCCTCCGCCTGATTGCGCAGCACCACCAAAAGCCGTGCAACACGTCGGCCGATTGCAGCTGCGACGGCGAGCCCGCCGAGCCCGCCGGGCCCGCCGTACAGGCGCAGGTTTGTGCACCGCGCTACGACCGGCCGTTTGACTGCATCCTGCTCGACTTCAATCTGCCCGACATGAACGCCCTGGAAGTGCTGGCCGAGCTATGTGACGGCTCTGAATTACCGCCCTGCCCGGTGGTGGTCATCACCGGCTGGAACGGCTCCGACAGCTCTGACGGGCACAAGCTCATTCAGGCCGGTGCGCAAGACTTCATCGGCAAAAGCTGGACCACCTCGGAAAGTCTGACCCGGGCCATTGAAAACTCGATGGAGCGATTCGAGCTTCAAACCCGGCGCCGGACGGTAGAGGCCAAACTGAGCGAGTCAGAAGAACGCTACCGAAACCTGTTTACCTCGATGTCTGACTGCCTGTGCCTGCTCGAAGTCGTTCCCGCCGCCCCTGGCCAGCCGCTGGATTTTCGCTACATCGCACTCAATCCGGCCTTCGCTGCCCAGACTTTGATACCCGGGGTGCTGGAGCAAACCATCCGCCAAACCAAGTCTGACGATGCAGCTGAGTGGCTGGACCACTATGAGCAGGTGCGCACCACCGGTATCGCTTTCAGGCAAGAGCGCCATCTGGTTACCCAAGACCGGGTGCTGGATGTCCATGCTTTTTGCATGGGCGTGCCAGGCAGCCAAAATGTTGCGGTAGCGTTCAAGGACATCACCGAGCGCATGCGCGCCGAACGCCAGCTGGCAGCGCAAGCCCGGGCACTTGAAGAGCTGGACCACCGCAAAAACGAGTTTCTCGCCATGCTCAGCCACGAGATGCGCAACCCGCTGGCGCCGCTGTCAAATGCGGTGCAGCTGTTGCAGCTCATACCGGACGAAAATCCGGTGCGGATGCAGGCACTCGCCATTATTGAGCGCCAGGCCAGACAGCTCAACCAACTGATTGACGAGTTGCTGGAAATTTCCCGCATCAGCACCGGCCACGTTCAGCTCAGGCGGGAGCAGGTGGCGCTGAGCAGCATCGTCGCCCGGGCCATAGAGACTTCGCAGCCGCTCTTTACCCAGAAAGAACACGCATTGGCAGTTACCCTGCCGAGCCAGCCGGTCTGGCTGTATGCGGATGCCATGCGACTGGAGCAGATCGTGGTCAACCTGCTCACCAATGCCGCCAAGTACACCGACCGGGGCGGCCAAATCAGCCTTGATGTCCAGCAGGAAGGTGACGTTGCGGTCCTGCGCATCACCGACAACGGCATTGGCATTGCGCCTGAGTTGTTGCCGCGTATTTTTGAACTCTTTACACAGGCCGAACGCTCGCTGGACCGTTCAGAAGGCGGTCTGGGCATCGGGCTGTGTCTGGTGCAACGTCTGGTTGAGCTGCACGGCGGCACCGTCAGCGCCAGCAGCACTTTGGGGCAAGGCAGCGACTTTGTAGTGCGCCTGCCGGCCATGCAGTCGGCGTTCCTGTCAAAGCCCATGCTGGCTGACACCCTGCAAGCCACAGTTCAGTGGGCAGAGGAAAGCGCCAACGCCCTGCGCATACTGGTAGTCGATGACAACGTCGATGCCGCCAAAAGCATGATGGCGCTGCTGCAAATGTCTGACCATGAGGTCAAACTAGCCTACGACGGCCCGTCCGCGCTGTTGGTGGCCACCGCTTGGCCACCCGACGTTATGCTACTCGACATTGGCTTGCCCGGACTCAACGGCTATGAAGTTGCCAAGCGCCTGCGCCAGGACGCCGAACTCGACCAGACCATGCTGATCGCGGTGACAGGCTACGGTCACGAGAGCGACCTCCAGAACTCCCGCTCCGCGGGATTTGACTACCACCTGACCAAGCCCACCGACTATGCGGAGCTTGAAAAATTGATCAAATTGGCCGCTAGCCGAGGGTGAGGTCAAGCCTCAAGTGCAATACCTTAAATCCCGGCGCTGCTAGCTACGAAAATAATAGCGCTCTGCGCCATAATTCAGTGCCGCACCGCGCCCGGAATACCTCGTGACAGAGGGACGGGAGCCGCCGCTAGCGCAACCATCAGGTCATGGCGGCTCCAATAGAGCTGCGGAGTGCCTTGCTTGTCGTAAAAGCCCTTGCTGGCCAACTCGACGCGCAAATCACGCTGAGACACCACAAAGGCCAGGGCGACTTCGGTGGAGTAGTCCACGACCTGACTGGCGGGCACATCGGCCTCGGCCTTGCGCACGGCCGCCACCGCCTGGTCAAATTGCGACGACCAATATTGGCGGGATTTTTCGCCAAAGCCTGCCGGAAAGCGGTTGCGGTACAACACCAGTTGCAGGGTGCTGAACGCCAGCGGAAACCCCGACACGCCACCCTTGGTGCCCACGCCCCGGTAGATTTCCAGCGGTTTGGAGGCCACGGCGGGCGCAAAATCACGTCCACGCTGCCATTGTTGAACTTGGTGACAAAGTTGCTGATGTCGGAGGACACGGGCTGGGCCCCGATCCGCTTGATCAGGTATGCCTGCACCTTGTTGTCGTCAAAAGCCGGCATGCGGGTGCCAGCAAAACCTTTCTTGAAGATCGCCCGGTCGCGCGCGAAGGTGTAGATGCCGCCCATGGGGATGATCCCGCCCACTTCAAAACGGTCTTGTACCGCGAGCTTGGCCGCTGCGGGCGACGCGAAAAGCTGGATGGCCTTGCGGACGACGTCGTAGCTGGCTTCCAGGTCGATCTTGCCGTCCTTGATGATGGTCGAGGCACCGGCATAGTCAATGGCCACGGTGACCGCGTTGTACGGCCTCGTGCGGATGGAGGTGGCCAGCAAGCCATCGCATTGGCCCACGCGAAAATCCTGGGAGGCCACGCGCTCGTCGGTGTAGGCCTTGAGCCTCACTTCCACGCCCAGCTTCTGCGCGGCCAGGGCATAGCTCTTGGCCGCGTCAAACAGCGGGCCCGCTGCACCGATCGGGTCCCACACGCACAGGCTGGGCGTGTTGCCTTCGGCGGCCATGGCCGGCGACCAGGCCACGCAAAAGGCGCTGAGCAGCGCCCCCCCCACTTGAGCTTGACCCGAGGTGTGGTCGATGAAGTATCAGCGGCTTGTTCAGTTTGAATGTTGTTCATGACGGTGAGATCCCTGTCGCATTGATTGATTGAATGACGAAGGCAATGCGCTGGCTGAAAGTTCACGGCTCATGACCACCAGCGCAAGATCGGTTCGAAAATACTCAAGCGCTGCACGGCCAGCGGCACGAAGGCCACCAGCAGCAGGCTCTCACACGAGGACACCACCAGCATGACGAACACCGCCGCCACCATCCTGACCGCCTTGGTCGCCCTGCTGCACCTGTATTTCATGGTGCTCGAGATGTACTTCTGGGACAAACCACTGGGCCGCAAGGCTTTTGACCTGAAGCCCGATTTCGCCACCGCCTCCAAAGCCTTGGCCGCCAATCAAGGCCTGTACAACGGTTTTCTGGTCGCGGGGTTGGTGTGGGGCCTGCTGCTGGGCGCCGCCGGGCACGACATCAAGGTTTTCTTTCTGGGCTGCGTGATCGTGGCCGGGGTGTTTGGCGCCGCCACGGTCAGCCGCAAGATCTTCTTCGTGCAGGCCTTGCCCGCCATCATCGCGCTGGCTTTGCTGCTCGTGCAGAATGCCTGATCCACCCTGAAGATCGGAGGTTTTCCATGAGCATCGACCAGCACGTCACCTTCTACCACTCGCCCAATTCACGCTCGGCCGGCGTGCTGGTGCTGCTGGAAGAATTGGACGCCCACTACGACACCTTCGTGCTCAGCCTGAAGGCCGGAGAGCAGCGCAAGGCCGACTACCTGGCCATCAACCCAATGGGCAAAGTGCCAGCCATCAAACATGGCGAGGCACTGGTCACCGAACAGGTCGCCATTTACCAATACCTGGCAGAGTTGTACCCCGAGGCCGGTCTGGCACCTCCGATCGGATCGCCCTTGCGGGGACCATTTCTGCGCTGGCTAGCCTTCTATGGCTCCAGTTTCGAGCCCGCCTTGGTCGACCGTTCGCAAAAGCGCGAGCCCACGCCGCCTTCCACCTGTCCGTATGGTGATTTCGACACCATGTTCAAGACGCTGACCGACCAACTGGCCAAGGGCCTCTACATCCTGGGCGATCAGTTCAGCGCTGCCGACGTGTTGTGGGCCAATGCCTTGCGCTGGACCACCATGTTCCAACTGGTGCCCCTGACGCCGGTCATCCAGGCCTACATCAACCGGGTCACCTCGCGCCCGGCCGCCGCCCGCGCCGCCGCCAAAGATCAGCAACTGATCGCCGCCCAGGCCTGAGGCTCAAACGTGTACTCACCTGCGCACTTTGAAGAATCAAGGCTGGAGGTTTTGCAGGGTTTGATTCACGCTCACCCCCTGGCCACCTTGGTCACCCTGTCCGCCGATGGCTTGACGGCCAACCACATCCCGCTGCACTGGCAAGCCGATGGTTCGGCGTTTGGCAAGCTGGTGGGGCACGTGGCGCGTGCCAACCCGGTGTCGCAAAACGCTGATCCTTTGGCCGACGTGCTGGTCATCTTTCAGGGGCCGGACACCTACATCACGCCCTCCTGGTATGCCACCAAGCCAGAGGGCGGCAAGGTGGTGCCCACATGGAACTACGCGGTGGTGCATGCCCATGGCCGGCTGCTGGTGAAGGACGACCCGCAATGGGTGCGTGCGCAACTGGAATCCATGACCGCCCAGCACGAGGCCTCGCGCGCCAAGCCCTGGGCCGTGGCCGATGCCCCGCGCGAATTCACCGACCGGTTGCTGCAAGCCATCGTGGGCATCGAGATCCCGATCACGCGCCTGCAAGGCAAATGGAAAGTCAGCCAAAACCAGCCTGCGCAGAACCGCGCCAGCGTGATCGCCGGGTTGACCGGGCAAAGCCATTCAGGTTCGGCAGCCGACATGGCCGCATTGGTGGCCGCGCATCCACCGCCCTAGCCGTCATTCACCGATCGAGAAAACATGGCCTTCAAGGCGTGATCACCCTGGGCGATGAACTGGTGGACGCCCTGCACCTACCCAAGCTTTGAGGGCGAGTCGTCGTCCTCGGTCTTGGGCGGGATGTACTCGGGCAACCAGTCCATGTGGTGGCCCAGTTTGAGGGCCTTGGTGGCCAGGTAATGGTGGTTTTCCGACTGCGACTGGCTGCGCACGGGCACCCGCTCCACCACCTTGACGCCATGCTTTTCAAGCGTGGCCACCTTGCGGGGGTTGTTGGTCATCAGGCGCACGGAATCGACCCCCAGTTGCGACAGCATCTGCGCGGCGACCTCAAAATTGCGCAAGTCGGCGGGAAAGCCCAGGCGTAAATTGGCCTCGACCGTGTCCAGCCCTTCATCTTGCAAAGCGTAGGCCTTCAGCTTGTTGATCAGGCCAATGCCGCGCCCTTCCTGGCGCAGGTAGAGCACCATGCCACTGCCCTGCTTGCCGATTTCGTCCAGCGCAAAGTGCAATTGCGGGCCGCAGTCGCAGCGCAGCGAGCCGAACACGTCGCCGGTCATGCACTCGCTGTGAACGCGCACGAGCGCCGTGCCTTGCACCTCGCCCATGATCAGGGCAACGTGCTCAAGCCCGGAAGGCTCTTCCTTGAACAGCTTCATGGTGAAAGTGCCGTGCTCGGTGGGCACACGGGCTTGGGCCACCATGGACACCTGCTGCGATACAGGGGCCTGGGGGCGACTGGAGTCTTGCGGCGAATTCATCAGCGTGTGTTTTCGGGAAATCCTCGGGAAAGTCCCGTTCCTTATCTCTGTATTTTCGCAGATGCGTCACTACCCCCGAAATTAGACAGCCAAGTGGCCAATTCTGCCGCCGTGCGCACCCCTAATTTCGAGAAAACACGCGCCCGGTGGACCTCGACCGTGCGCACCGCGATGTGCAATTCGTCAGCGATGACTTTGTTCAGTTTGCCCGCCGCCACCCGGGGCATGACCTCACGTTCGCGGTCACTCAGGCTGGCCAGGCGGGCGTGCCCCTCGGCTTGCCGGGCATCGTCCAACAGCATGGCGCGCTCGATGCTCAAAGCCTGCTCGATGCGGTCGACCAAGGTATTGTCGGCGTAGGGCTTCTCCAGGAAATCGAAGGCGCCTTTTTTCAGCGACTCGACCACCATGGGGATGTCGCCATGGCCACTGAGGAACAACAGCGGGTTGCGGATGACTTGCGCCAGCAACTCTTCATGCAGCACCAGGCCGGACATGGGCTCCATGCGCACATCGACCAAAAAAACGCCGCGGATGGGACGCGGACATGAGGCCAGGTGGGCCAGCACCGCCGGCCCGCCGTCAAAGCTGAAAACCAGCAGTCCCCGCGATCCCAGCAGAAAGGCCAGCGCATCTCGCACCACGGTGTCATCGTCCACCAGATAGACAATGCCTTGATCGGGTTTAATCATCATGCGGCCTCCTCCAGGTCTTCAGGGCTCAGGCAGGGCACGGTGAATGACAGGCTCGCCCCACCGCCAGAAGCATCCTCGGCGTCCAGCCCCCCATAGTGCAGCTCAATGATCGAGCGGCAAATGGCCAGCCCCATGCCCATGCCATCGGATTTGGTGGAATAAAAGGGCTGGCACAGTTGATCAATGGTGCGGCCACCCAGCCCTGGGCCGCTGTCGGTGACCACCACTTTGGCAAAGCGCCCGCCCGCGCCCAGCAAGGTCTGGACGTGGACCCGGCGCGGTTGACCAGCATGCGCGAGCTCATCGCAAGCGTTGCGCACCAGGTTGGCTGCCACCTGCTCGATGAGGATGGGGTCCGCCATCACCATGGGCAGGCTGGCGTCCAGCTCGGTGGTCACGGCAATGCCATGGCGCGCGATTTCGCGGCTGAGCAGCGCCACGGCCGAGGCCACCACCTGGTTGATGTCGCAAGGTTCGCGCTGGGGTTCGCGCCGGGTCAAAAATTCACGGATGCGCTTGACGATGCGCCCGGCGTGCGAGGCCTGCTCGCCCATGCGCTTCAAGGCGATCAGCAGGGCGGGGTCGCTGGCAGGTTCGCGGCTGAGGGCGTTCATCACGCCCGCGTTGTAGCTGGCGATGGCCGACAGCGGCTGGTTCAACTCGTGCGCCAGGGTCGAAGCCACCTCACCGAGCATCGTCAGGCGTGAGTGGTGGGCCATGGTGTCGGCCTGCTTGCGCTCGCGCTCTTCCAGGCGCTTGCGCTCGGTCACGTTCAGGATCGAGGCCATCCAGCCGATGTGCTGGCCCTTGGCGTCCACCAAGGGGGCTTCCAGCACCACCACCTCCAGAATGTGCCCGTCGCGGCGTTGCCAACGGGATTCATAGCCTTCGCTCGGCGCCTGGCCGGCCATGTTGCGCAGATGCCGCTGCATGGCCAGGTCAAGCTCGTTGCTTGGCCAGTAAGGCATGGGTGGCATGGCGCCGACCAGCTCTTCAGGCTGGTAGCCCAGCATGTCGGCCATGGTCTTGTTGACGTAGACCAGGCGCCCATCCAGGTCGCGCGCCCGGATGCCCACGGCCAGCGAATCTTCCATCGCCGTGCGCCAGGCCGCTTCGGTGCGCCAGGCCTCTTCCGCCCGCGACACGGATTGCATCTGGCGGCGCAGCATCCAGCTTGCGCCGCCAATCAGCAACACAAAACCGCTCATTAACACCACCGGCAAAGTCCGCCACCAAGGCTTGATGGTCTCGCGTGCCGACAGCTCCAAAAAGGCCTGGGGCAACGAAGGCCCTGCCGGCACGCGGTACCAGGCCTGGCGGGCCAGACGCGGGCCGTCGACCGTGGAGGCGATCACTTCGCCCAGCTCATCGACCAATCGGATGTCGTACTTGCGGGCCAGCCACCAGGGCACCTTCTGGCGCAACACCTCGGTCGGCAGATAACGCGCCACCAGCAAGCCAGCAGACTTGCCCCCACCGGCTTGCAAGGGGGCCGATAAATGCCCTGCCAAACCTCGGTCTTCGACACCGCTGCGCGCAGACGAATGGGCCGGTATGCTGTCATCCGGAACCTGAAGCACGATGCGTCCGTTCGCGTCCAACCAAGTGACGCTGATCCAGAAACGCCGCAGCCCATCGAGCACCAAAGCGTGTTGGGCAAATGCATCACGAGACAGGGTCTGGCCGTTGATGACATCGGCCAATGTCCTGAGCCGGCCGGCTTCGGCATCAAGCCGGCTACTGACCTGGGCTTCCAGCGACAAGGCATCGGAGATCATTTCGGCGCGCTGGCTGTCCAGGTCGGCTTGCTCCACGGAACGCAACCAAGCCATCACGCCGCCCACGAACAGCAGGGACAGCACCAAAGGCCAAGCCCACAAGTGCGGCATCACCGACACGACCGAGCCCCACACCCGCCACCGGGGCTGCGGTGGCACGGCCAGCGTGGGACGGGGTGGCGCGGTGATGGGCGGGCTCATGCACCTGAGTCTATGCCGCCGCCTTGTGAGGAGGCCGAGCCGCAATGCACAAATGTGGAACTCCACAATTTCCCATGCAGGCGCAGGGAGAAACAATCCAGCTGACCGAATACCCTGAGGAGACCAACATGAACCCATCCTTCGCCGGAAAAATTCTGCGCCGCCACCTGCTGGCTGCCGCCGCCGCCATCGCCTTGGTGCCCAGCGCCTTTGCGCAAGCCCCGATCGTGATCAAGTTCAGCCACGTGGTGGCCATGGACACACCCAAGGGCAAGGCCGCCGCCTATTTCGCCAAGCGGGCGGAGGAGCTGACCAAGGGCCGCGTCAAGGTCGAGGTTTACCCCAACAGCCAGCTCTACAAAGACAAGGAAGAGCTGGAGGCCCTGCAACTGGGCTCAGTGCAAATGCTGGCGCCCTCGCTGTCCAAGTTTGCACCGCTGGGCGTGAAAGAGTTTGAGGTCTTTGACCTGCCCTTCATCTTTGACGACTATGCCGACCTGCACCGCGTGACCGACGGCCCCGTGGGCAAAGGCCTGCTGGCCAAGCTTGAAACACGAGGCATCACCGGCCTGGCTTACTGGGACAACGGCTTCAAAGTGTTTTCGGCCAACAAGCCTTTGAAAGCGGTCGCAGACTACAAGGGCATGAAGATGCGCATCCAGTCCTCCAAGGTGCTGGATGCCGAAATGCGCGCCCTGGGCGCCTTGCCCCAGGTGCTGGCTTTCTCCGAGACCTACCAGGCTTTGCAGACCGGCGTGGTGGATGGCACCGAGAACCCGCCTTCCAACCTGTACACACAAAAGATGTATGAGGTGCAAAAGAACCTCAGCGTGACCAATCATGGTTACCTGGGCTATGCCGTTGTGGTCAACAAGAAGTTCTGGGACGGCCTGCCCGCCGACATCCGGGGCCAGTTGACCCAAGCCATCGCCGATGCCACCAAGGTGGCCAATGACCACGCCTTTGCCGACAACCAAGAGGCTTTGATCAAGGTCAAGGCCATGGGCAAGACCGAGATCTACATCCCGACCCCGGCCGAGCGCCTGGCTTTGAAGAAGGCTTTGGTGCCCGTGCACCAACAGATGACCTCGCGCATTGGCGAAGAAACGCTGCGGGCCATCTACAAGGAAACCGGCTTCGATCCCAGCAAGCTCTGACCTTTGGCCAACACCCCTTGAGCCCACCACCCGCGTGGGCTTTTTAATGACCCGATTTGATCCGCCTGGGAGAACGCCATGAAATGGCTTGATCACCTTGAGGAATGGCTGATAGCGACCTTCATGGCCGCCGCCACCCTCATTATTTTTGCGTCGGTGGTACACCGCTACATCATCGGCTTCCACGTTCCGATCGTTCAGGACTGGCTGCTGAGCATCAACATGTCCTGGACCCAAGAGGCTTGCATTTACCTGTTCGTGTGGATGGCGAAATTTGGCGCGGCCTATGGCGTGCGCACCGGCATACACGTCGGGGTAGACGTGCTCATCAATCGCCTGCCCGATCAGAAGCGCAAGTACTTTGTGATGTTCAGCCTGCTGGCCGGTGCCTTGTTCACCGGCGTGGTGGGCACACTGGGCGCTACTTTTGTGTGGGACAACGGCCTGCACCACGCGGCCTACCAGGCCCTGGGGTTGAACATGGAGGGCTTGATCGAAGGCCCGACCACACCCGACCTGGAGTGGCCCACGTGGATCATCTACATGGCCATCCCGCTGGGATCGTCATTGATGAGCTTTCGCTTTTTGCAAGTGGCCTGGACGTTTCAACACACGGGCGAGTTGCCACACCATGACCACGGCCATGTCGATGGCCTGGACGAGGTGACACCCGCCCCCGTACAAGGAGCCACACCATGAATGGCCTGATCATTTTGGGCCTGCTGATCGCTTTGATGCTGACCGGCATGCCGATCTCCATCGCGCTAGGCTTGACGGTCCTCAGCTTCATTTTCGGCTTCACGCAAGTGCCCCTGGAGTCGGTTGCCCTCAAGCTGTTCACCGGCATTGAAAAGTTCGAGATCATGGCGATCCCGTTCTTCATCCTGGCCGGCAACTTCCTGACGCACGGGGGCGTGGCCAAACGCATGATCAACTTCGCCACGTCCATGGTCGGCCATTGGCATGGCGGCCTGGGATTGGCCGGCGTGCTGGCTTGCGCTCTGTTCGCGGCGGTGTCGGGTTCATCGCCCGCCACGGTCGTGGCCATTGGCTCGATCTTGCTGCCGGCCATGGCCAAGGCAGGGTTCCCGGCCCGATTCGGCGCCGGGATCATCACCACGTCTGGCGCGCTGGGCATCCTCATCCCGCCGTCCATCGTGATGGTGATGTACTCGGTGTCCACCAACACCTCGGTGGGCGCCTTGTTCCTGGCCGGCGTTGTGCCGGGCATCCTTTTGGCCTTCTTCCTTGGGCTGACGGCCTGGTGGCGGGCCCGTAAGTTCAACTACCCGCGCCAGCCCAAGGCCACCTTGGCGCAGCGGCTCAACGCCTTGCGTGAATCCTTCTGGGGACTGCTGCTGATCGTGGTGGTGATGGGCGGCATCTACACCGGCCTCTTCACACCGACCGAAGCCGCCGCCATGGCCGCCGTCTATGCCTTCATCATCGCCGTGTTCGTTTACAAGGACATGCGGCTGAAAGACGTGCCGCGCGTGCTGCTGGCCTCGGCCAACATGAGCGCGATGCTGCTGTACATCATCACCAACGCGGTCCTGTTCTCGTTCGTGCTGGCCAATGAAAACATTCCGCAGCACCTGGCCGATTGGCTGATCGGCATGGGCTTGGGCCCGATCGCCTTCCTGGCGGTGGTCAACATCCTGCTGCTGTTGGCCGGTAACTTCATGGAGCCTTCCTCGATCGTGCTGATCATGGCGCCCATCCTGTTCCCGGTGGCCATGAAGCTGGGCATCGACCCGGTGCACTTCGGCATCCTGATCATTGTGAACATGGAGGTGGGCATGTGCCATCCGCCGGTGGGCCTGAACCTGTACGTTGCCTCGGGCATCACCAAGATGGGCATCACCGAGCTGACCATCGCGGTGTGGCCATGGCTGCTGACGATGCTGGGCTTCCTGGTGCTGGTCACCTACTGGCCGCCACTGTCGCTGTGGCTGCCCAACCTGCTGATGAAGTGACCGAGGCCCGGGCTGCGAAGGCCCGGGCTTCATCCCCAAGTCAGCCGGTGTTGCGCAAGCCGGCGGCCACCCCGTTGATCGACAGGTGGATGCCGCGCTGAACGCGCTCGGCCACCGTCTCGCCCTCCACCTCTGAGGCGCGCGTGTCTTGCGCCTTGCGGTGGCGGCGCATCAGCTCCACCTGCAAGTGGTTGAGCGGGTCCACATACGGAAAGCGGTAGGCCAGAAAATCCGCCAGGTCGGGCTGGGCCGCCAGGCGGGCCTTGGTGCCCGTGATCAGGTTGAGCGCCTGGTTGGTCAGGTCCCACTCGGCCCTGATCACGGCCATGATCTTCTTGCCCAGGCGCTTGTCCTCCACCAGGGCCACGTAGCGTTCGGCAATCGCCAGGTCGCTCTTGGCCAGCACCATGTCCATGTTGGACAGCAAGGTGCCAAAAAATGGCCACTGCTTGTGCATGCGCTGCAGCAAGGCCAGTTGCGTCTTGCGATCAGTGCCCGGTGCGCTCAAGAAAGCTTCGATGGCCGAGCCCATGCCGAACCAGCCCGGCAAGGCCACGCGGCACTGACCCCATGAGAACCCCCAAGGGATGGCGCGCAAGTCTTCGATGCGGCGGGTGGATTTGCGCGAGGCAGGGCGCGAGCCAATGTTGAGTTCGGCAATCTCGCGGATCGGCGTGGCCGCGAAAAAGTATTCGGTGAAGCCGGGCGTCTCGTAAACCAGCTTGCGGTAGGCCGCCATGCTGGCCTGCGAAATCGCATCGGCCGCCTGCAAGAAGGTGCTGGGCACGGGCCGGCTGGGCTGGATCAAACTGGCCTCCAACATGGCCGACACCAGCGTCTCCAGGTTGCGCCGACCGATTTCGGGGTGGGCGTATTTGGACGCGATCACCTCGCCCTGTTCGGTCAGGCGAATCTGGCCGTTGACCGTGCCGGGCGGTTGCGCCAGGATGGCCTGGTGGGTGGGGCCACCACCCCGGCCCACCGTGCCGCCACGGCCATGGAACAAGCGCAGGCCGATGCCATGGCTGGCGCGCAAGTCGTTAAACAAGGCCACCAGCGAGATCTCGGCGCGGTACAGCTCCCAGTTGCTGGTGAAGAAGCCGCCATCCTTGTTGCTGTCGCTGTAGCCCAGCATGATGTCCTGCTCACCGCCCGATCGCTTGACCAGGTCGGCGATGCCGGGCACGGCGTAGAAGCCACGCATGATGTCGGTAGCGTGGCGCAGGTCGGCGATGGTTTCGAACAGTGGCACCACGATCAACTCGGCCTGTGAATCGGCGTCGTCCAGGGTGCCGCGCATCAGGCCGCATTCCTTTTGCAGCAGCAGCACTTCCAGCAGGTCGCTCACGGTTTCGGTGTGCGAGATGATGTAGTGGATCAAGGCCTGAGGGCCATAGCGCCGGCGGGCCGTCGCGGCGGCCTCAAAGATGGCCAACTCGCCTTTGGCCAAGTCGCTGTAGACCGCGCCCTGCACGCGCAGCGGCCGGGCTTCGCAAAGCAACTTTCGCATCAGGGCCTGCTTGGCAACTTCGTCAAGCTTGGCGTAGTGGGGCTCGACCTTGGCGGTGGCCAGCAGTTCGGCGATGACCAACTCGTGCTGGTCCGAGCTTTGGCGCAAATCCAATGTTGCCAGGTGGAAGCCAAACACCTGCACAGCCCGGATCAAGGGCTTGACGCGCAGGTCGGCCAGCACGGCAGCGTGGTGCTGGCGCAATGACCCATCCACTGTGCGCAGGTCGGCCAGAAACTCGTCCGCGCTGAGGTAAGCATCTTGTGGCGCCACGGCGTGCCGCAAAGCCTTCGTGCCCGTCAAGTCCTCCAGCGTGGCCGCCAAGCGGGCGTAGACACCCGTCAGGGCCCGGCGGTAAGGCTCGTCCGAGCGGTGCGGGTTGAGGTCGGGTGAGCGGTCAGCCAGCACGGCCATGTCGGCCGAAATGCCCACCAGGCGCCCCGACATCGACAGCTCGGCCCCCAACTGGTGCACCTCGACCAGGTAGTGGCGCAAAGCCACCTCGGCCTGGCGCGACATCGCCAGCTGCAAAGTCTGCGCGGTCACGTTCGGGTTGCCGTCGCGATCGCCGCCAATCCACTGGCCCATGCGCAGGAAGGACGCCACCTCGCGGCCCGGCAAGGCACGCTCAAGCTGCGCGTACAGGCGCGGGATCTCGCGTAAAAACGTGCTCTGGTAATAGCTCAGCGCGTTCTCGATCTCGTCGGCCACCGTCAGCTTGGTGAAGCGCAGCATGCGCGTCTGCCAAAGCTGGGTGACGCGGGCGCGCAGGGCTGGCTCGATCTCCTGGCGCTCTTCATCGTCGGCCTTGTCCAGGCGGGCGATCAGTTCAGCCACCGCGCGCTCGGCATCCAGGATGGACTTGCGTTGCACCTCGGTCGGGTGGGCAGTGAGCACAGGCGACAGGTAGGCGCGCTTGAGCAAGGCAGCGATGTCGTCGGTGCGCACGCCCTGGTCGGCCAGGCGCTGAAAACAAGCCGCCAGCGAACCCTCCGTGGCCGCCTTGACGGAGTTTTCGCGCTGGCGCACCTGGTGGCGGTCTTCCGCCATGTTGGCCAAGTGCGAAAAGTAGCTGAAAGCCCGGATGACCGACACGCTCTGGTCCGCCGACAAATTCTTGAGCAGGCGGTCCAGGTCCTTGCCGGCCGCGTCGTCCCTGCGCGCCCGGTAAGCCACGGCCAGTTGGCGGATGCGCTCGATCAGTTCGTAGGCCTCGCGCCCATCCTGCTCGCGGATCACGTCGCCCAGGATTCGACCCAGGAGGCGAATGTCGCGCAGCAAGGGTGCGTTGCGGTTGGCGGGGCCGTTTTTGGTGGGATTGGGGGCCGGAGTGGCGCTTTTGCGCGTGGGTGCCTTGGTGACCATGCCGTGTGGGGATTTGAGTAGGTGTGGTTGAAGGGCTGCCTCAGGTTTTAGCACCAACACACAAACATCGTGCCAAGTCCCCAAAGTGCGTTCAGCCCAGTGTTTCAAGAAGGCCACGGCGCCCACTTCCTCGCATACAATTTGCGCTGCTAGGAGAGAACCCGCGTGCGTTTCAATGCACGCATGTCGGGTCGCCGAAGGCGCAGGGTGGCTTGCCATCAGAACGCTCAGGCAAAAGGACTGGCAAACACCTTGTTCGCAGGGTGATCCTCACTGGAGAGAGGCTGGCCTTTGAGCCAGTCCACCGAAGGGGCAAGCCCGCACCGCCATGGTCATGCCGTGGCGATGGGTCAATCTCTCAGGTAAAGCGGACAGCGAGGGCAGCACCGGGATGACGTTTTGCTTTCAAAGGCAAGGCGCACCCTGGAACCATGTCATTGCCCTCTTCCTGGCCTGGCGGTCAGGCACGCTCATGTCTGCAGACCTGCTCAAAACGCCCCTCCACGCCCTGCACGTCGAACTCGGCGCCAAGATGGTGCCCTTCGGCGGCTACGACATGCCGGTGCAGTACCCCACCGGCCTCATGACCGAGCACAAGCACACGCGCGCCGCCGCTGGCTTGTTTGACGTCTCGCACATGGGCCAATTGCTGCTCAAGGGCGCGAATGCCGACAAGGCGCTCGAATCCCTGGTGCCGGTGGACATCGTCGACCTGCCCGTGTTCAAGCAGCGCTACGCCCTGTTCACCAACGACACCGGCGGCATCCTGGACGACCTGATGATCACCCGCCGCGCTGATGACATCTTCGTGATCGTGAACGCCGCCTGCAAGGTGCAAGACATCGCCCACCTGCAACAGCACATCGGCCAGCTTTGCACCGTGCAGCCGCTGCCCGACCAGGCCCTGCTGGCGCTGCAAGGCCCACAGGCGGTGATCGCCCTGACGCGCCTGAATGCCGACGTGCAAAAACTCACCTTCATGACCGGCGGCCACTTTGTGCTGAACGGTGCCGACTGCTTCGTCACGCGCTCCGGCTACACCGGCGAAGACGGCTTCGAGATCTCGGTGCCCGCCGCCCAGGCCGAAGCCCTGGCCCGCGCGCTGCTCGCCCAACCCGAGGTCAAGCCCATCGGCCTGGGCGCCCGCGATTCGCTGCGCCTGGAAGCCGGCCTGTGCCTGTACGGCCACGACATCAACACCGACACCTCCCCCGTCGAAGGCGCCCTGACCTGGGCCATCCAGAAGGTGCGCCGCGCCGGTGGGGCCCGCGCGGGCGGCTACCCCGGTGCCCGCGTGATCGACGAACAACTGGCGCAAGGCGTGCAGCGCAAGCGCGTCGGCCTGATCGGCAGCGAGCGCGTGCCCGTGCGTGAAGGCGCGCAAGTCATCGCTGAAGACGGCACCCCACTGGGCATCGTCACCAGCGGCTCGCCCGGCCCCAGCATCAACCAGCCCATCGCCTTGGCCTACGTGTCATCCACCCACGCCGCCGTCGGCACGCCGGTGTTCGCCCTGGTGCGCGACAAGCGCGTGCCCATGACCGTGACCACCCTGCCCTTTGTGCCCAACGGTTACTACCGCGGCTAAATTCATCCCCTTTTTTTGATCAAGGATCCAACCATGACCATCAAGTACACCCCCGACCACGAATGGCTGCAAATCGAAGCTGACGGCACCGCCATCGTCGGCATCACCGTTCACGCGCAAGACGCCCTGGGCGACGTGGTCTACGTGGACCTGCCCGCCGTCGGCACCAGCTTCAAGCCTCAAGAGGTGGCCGGCGTGGTCGAGTCCGTCAAGGCCGCCGCCGACGTCTACATGCCCGTGACCGGCGAGATCACCGAAGTCAACGAAGCCCTGCGCGACGACCCATCGCTGGCCAACACCGACCCGCTGGGCGCTGGCTGGTTCTTCAAGGTCAAGTTGTCCAACCCGTCCGAGCTGGACGCCCTGATGGACAAAACCGCCTACGACGACCTCGTCAAAACCGCCTGATCCTCGCCTTGTCCCGCCGCGTTGACTTGACGCGTGCAGACGCTCCGCCGTACCCCTGACTTGCCCAAGCCCGACCATGCTGACCCACACCCCCACCCTCGCTGAACTGGAAAACGCCCGTGAGTTCCAAGCCCGACACCTGGGGCCCCGGGATGCTGAGCAGGCGCACATGCTCAGTGTGGTGGGCGTGGCCTCGCGCCAAGCGCTGATCGACGGCATCGTGCCCGCGTCGATCAAGCGCCCTGCGCCCATGGAACTGCCGGCCGCCTTGAGCGAGGCCCAAGCCTTGGCCGACCTCAAGCGCATCGCCAGCCAGAACCGCCTGATGCGCAACTTCATTGGCCAGGGCTATTACGGCACGCTGACGCCAGGCGTCATCCTGCGCAACGTCCTTGAGAACCCCGCCTGGTACACGGCCTACACGCCCTACCAGGCCGAAATCTCGCAGGGCCGCATGGAAGCGCTGGTCAACTTCCAGACCATGGTGACCGACCTCACTGGCATGGCCATCGCCAATTCGTCGATGCTGGACGAAGCCACTTCGGCCGCCGAAGCCATGACGCTGGCCGCGCGCGCAGGCAAGTCCAAGAGCACCCGCTTCGTGGTCTGCCACGACGTGTTGCCGCAAACGCTGGAAGTGATCCAGACCCGCGCCAAGCCTTTGGACATCACGGTCGAGGTGGTGCACGCTGCCCAGCTGGCCGAGCACCTGCAAAGCAACGACTGCTTCGCCGCTCTGATGCAATACCCCGGCGTGAACGGCCAAGTGCGCGACCTCAAGCCCCTGATCGACGCCCTGCACGCCAAGGGCGCACTGGCCATCGTCGCCGCCGACCTGCTGGCCCTGACTTTGCTGGTATCACCGGGCGAATTGGGCGCCGACATTGCGGTCGGCAACACGCAGCGCTTCGGCATGCCCATGGGCAACGGCGGCCCGCACGCCGCCTACATGGCCACGCGTGACGACTACAAGCGCTCGATGCCCGGCCGCTTGGTCGGTGTCAGCGTGGACACGCACGGCAACACCGCCTACCGCCTGGCCCTGCAAACGCGCGAACAGCACATCCGCCGTGAAAAAGCCACCTCCAACATCTGCACGGCGCAGGTGCTGCCGGCGGTCGTGGCCAGCATGTACGCCGTCTACCATGGCCCCGAAGGCCTCAAGCGCATCGCCTTGCGCGTGGCCAGCTACGCCGCCATCCTGGCCGAAGGCCTCAAGGCGCTGGGTCGCACTGTGGTTCACACCACCTACTTCGACACGATCCAGGTGCTGACCGAAACCGACCGCGACACCGTGGTCGCTGCCGCGCAAAAGGCCGGCATCAACGTGCGCATCGCCAGCCAGGACAGCCTGACCATCTCGCTGGACGAGACCGCCACCCGCGACGACATCATCGACCTGTGGACCGTGTTCGCGGGCAACAAAGCGCTGCCCTCCTTTGCCGCCTTTGAATCGGGCGTGGCATTGACCATCCCCACTGCGCTGCGCCGCGAAAGCAGCTTCATGACGCACCCGGTCTTCAACACGCACCACTCCGAGACCGAGATGCTGCGCTACCTGCGCGGCCTGGCTGACAAGGACCTGGCGCTGGACCGCACCATGATCCCGCTGGGCTCGTGCACCATGAAGCTGAATGCCACCAGCGAGATGATCCCCATCACCTGGCCCGAGTTCGCCAACATCCACCCCTTCGCCCCGCAAGACCAATTGCAAGGCTATGCCCTGCTGGACGAGCAACTGCGCGCCTGGTTGTGCCAGGCCACCGGCTACGCGGGCATCAGCCTGCAACCCAACGCCGGCTCGCAAGGCGAATACGCCGGCCTGCTGGTCATCAAGGCCTACCACGACGGGCGTGGCGAGGGCCACCGCGACATCTGCCTGATCCCTGAATCAGCCCACGGCACCAACCCCGCCAGCGCCCAGATGGTCGGCATGAAAGTGGTCGTCACCAAGTGCGATGCCGACGGCAACGTTGACCTGGACGACCTGCGCGCCAAGTGCGAACAACACAGCGTCAACCTCGCCGCCGTGATGATCACCTACCCCTCCACCTACGGCGTGTTCGAGACCCGCGTGAAAGAGCTGTGCGCCCTGGTGCACCAGCATGGCGGGCGCGTCTACGTGGATGGCGCCAACATGAACGCCCTGGTTGGCCTGGCCGCGCCCGGCGAGTTCGGCGGCGACGTGAGCCACCTCAACCTGCACAAGACCTTCTGCATCCCCCACGGTGGTGGCGGCCCCGGCGTCGGCCCCGTCTGTGTGGTCGAAGACCTGGTGCCCTACCTGCCCGCGCACCGCTCCGCTGGCATCGGCACCGCGCAACAAGTCGGTGCCGTATCTGCCGCGCCCTTGGGCAACGCCGCCGTGCTGCCCATCAGCTGGATGTACGTGCGCATGATGGGCCCCGATGGCCTGAAGGACGCCACCGAGATCGCCATCCTCAACGCCAATTACGTGGCCGCCCGACTGGCCGACCACTACGACATCCACTTCAGCGGCGGCAACGCGGCCATCAAGGGCGGCGGCGTGGCCCACGAGTGCATCCTCGACCTGCGCCCCTTGAAGGACACCAGCGGCGTCAGCGCCGAGGACGTGGCCAAGCGACTGATCGACTACGGCTTCCACGCACCCACGCTGAGCTTCCCGGTGGCCGGCACCTTGATGGTCGAGCCCACCGAAAGTGAATCGCAGTTCGAACTGGACCGCTTCTGCGACGCCATGATCGCCATCCGCGAAGAGATCCGCCTGGTCGAGCAAGGCCAATGGCCGCAGGACGACAACCCTTTGAAGAACGCGCCCCACACGGCCGCCTCACTGCTCAAGGGTGAGTGGACACATGGCTACACCCGCGAGCAGGCCGCCTACCCGGTCGCCACCCTGCGCCAGCAGAAGTACTGGGTGCCCGTGGGCCGCGTGGACAACGTCTACGGCGACCGCAACCTGTTCTGCTCCTGTGTGCCGGTCAGCGACTACGCCTGAGTCATCAGGCACCATGCGACAGGTCGCGTGACAACTCGGGGCTGCTGCCAGTGTTTCAGTACTGACCGCGCGTGTCGAAGGCCGACATGTCCGCGGTCTTGCTCTTCAAGAACGGGGTGTAGCGGGTGTCGCCGTCCACGAAGCGCTTGAGCCAGGCGACCGAATACTTGGCCAGCGCGGTTCTGCACTTCTCGGCGCTGATCTGGATGCCGCACAGGTGGTCGGCCCCCAACAATTCGATCTTGGCGCTGGGCAGCGCGGCGTTGAAGCTGGCGTAGAACGGGTTCGAGTGCTCGCTGTTGGTGGCGATGAAATCTTTCTCGTCCGAGATGATCAAGGTCGGCACCTGGATGGTCGACCAGTCCTTGGTCGTGTGCCAGGGCGCCAGCGCCACCGCCGCCTTCAGCGAGGGGTTGTCGCGGGCCGAAGCCAAGGTGCCGCCACCGCCCATCGAATGGCCCATCACTGCCTGCCGGCTGGTGTCGACCACACCGTGGTATGGCGTGGTCATGGTCTGGCTCAGCGACACCACTTGCTGCAGCGCCTTGCTCATCTGCGTGCCCCGGGCATCAGGCTGGTCGAAGGTGCTGTTGAAGTTGACCGTCACCACGACAAAGCCATGCGAGGCCACGCGCTCGGCCAGCCACTTGTAATAGCCCTGCACCGCCAGGAAGCCCGGGGCCAGCACCACGACACCAAACTGGCCTTCGGTGCGAACATTGGGGTAGAAGACCGTGCCCGCGCCATAGCCGCTGGGCGCGGCCACCGCAGCATTGCTGACTGCATACGGACCCGCCGCCGCCTCCAGCGATGCCACCGTGGGATTGGGCCCATGCACCTGCGCCTGCACCATGCCAGCCATGAGCAACAGCATGGTTGCGCCCAGCAACCGAACCTTGAAGGCGACTCGTCGCGCGGTAGAAGTGGGGTTCAACATGGCTGGTCCTCTTTGGTGTGGATTCAATCCAGACACTTTATGAAGACCATGCAACGCGCTGCGCCCCGCACATACCCTGCCCACCCCCGGAACAGGGTGAGCACAACTCCCTGGATGGGCTGCAATCTTGTCTTGTCAGCGCCCGCGCTTCTTGGCCTTGGGCGCCTTGGCCACCTTTTTGACACCCTGCCAGGGTTCGAGTTCGTATTCGATCGACGCCGTGGAAAATCGCAGCGTCTCCTTGTGTTCCACCGACAGTGCCGCCCAGCGCCGACCAAAGCTGCCCGCGCACTCGCGAAAAACCTCTTCCGTGCTCGCGACCACGATGCGATTGCCACCGCACTCAATGTCCAGCGCCATCACCGGCTCGCCAAAAACCTGCCAGATTCGCCCGACCAGCCGAGTGCATTCTGGCTCGATGTCCTGCAGGTTGACCACCAAAATGCCGGACTCGGCCAAGGCTTTGCGGCAGCTCTTGTAGAAATCGATGGACACCAGTGTCTCGGGCTGACCTTCATAGTTGAAGCCATCGATCATGATCAGGTCATGAGATCCCTTCGGCGCCTTCGCGATGAAGTCGGCGCCATCCCCGCACACCACTCGGAAGCGATCGCTCTCAGGTGGCACCTTGAAGGCATCGCGCACCTCGATCACGTGCGGATTGATCTCGACCACGGTGATGTCGGCGTGCGGCAAGTGCGCGTGGCAGTACTTGGCCAGCGAACCGCCGCCCAGCCCGACCATCAGGATCGACCGGGGCTCCGGGTTCAGCATCAGAAACGCCATCATGGCCCGCGTGTACTGCAGGTCCAGCGCGATCGGGTCCTCCAGGCGCATGCGGCTCTGGATCAACTTCAGATCGAACTGCATCGACATCGAGTCGTCGTCCGTGCTGATGAAAGGCTTCAAGGCATTGGTCTCGGTGAAGGGGTGAGATTCTTCGAATTCAGGCATCATCAATAGATCAAACGGTCAGGGCGCAGGTCGCGCAGGATGGTGGTGGCGATCTCTTCGATCGATTTGTGGGTGGACGACAGCCAGGCAATGCCTTCGCGACGCATCATGGCCTCGGCCTGATTGACTTCCTGGCGGCAGTTTTCCAGGCTGGCGTACTTGCTGCCAGGCCGGCGCTCATTGCGGATCTGGGACAGGCGCACCGGGTCGATGGTCAGGCCAAAGCATTTCTTCTTGTGGGTTTTGAGCATGCTTGGCAAAAAGCCCCGCTCAAAATCCTCGGGGATCAAAGGCACATTGGCCGCCTTGATCCCATGCTGCATCGCCAAATACAAGGAGGTTGGCGTCTTGCCACTGCGGCTGACGCCCACCAGCACCACGTCCGAGATCTCCAGGTTGCGCCCAGACTGGCCGTCGTCATGCTCCAGCGTGAAATTGATGGCGTCGATGCGGTCGTTGTACTCGCGGTCCTGGCTGGGGTCGCTGAAGCGGCCGACGCGGTGATTGGACTTCAGGCCGAACTCTTCCTCCAGCGGCTCCACGAAGGTCTTGATCATGTCAAAAACCTTGCCATTGCAGGCCTTGAGGATGTTCAACACATCGTCGTTGGCCAGGGTCGTGAACACCACCGGCCGCTTGCCCTCGCGTTCGCCCGCGGCGTTGATTTCGCGCACTACCTGGAATGCCTTGTCCACGGTGTCGATGAAAGGTCGGCGCACATGCCGCGGCTTGACCGCGAACTGCGCCAGGATGGAATTGCCCAGGGTTTCGGCGGTGATGCCGGTGCCATCGGACACGAAAAAAACACTGCGATCAGACATGGTGCGGCCCCGCCTCCACCGGAATGCGTTCAGACACCCCGGTTCGAGGCCCAGGGGAAAGAGCTTGAACAAGCCAGGATCATAGGCTGCCCCCTACAATCCGATCAACTTCGTGCGCAGATCGGTTGGGCGGCCCCATAAACACAATTCCAGGGCCCCGGATGGAACTGGCACAGACCCATTTTTTAATCTTGGAGCTTGTCTATGTCTACCCTCTTTGAGCCGACCGCGCTGGTCGTGCCCTTTGAAAACCTGCGAATGACCGATGTCGAGTCGGTTGGCGGCAAAAACGCCAGCCTGGGCGAGATGATTTCCCAACTGCCCGATGGCGTTCTCGTGCCCACCGGCTTCGCCACGACAGCCCACGCCTTCCGCGAGTTCCTCCAGCACGACGGCCTGACCGACCGCATCAGCAAGCGCCTGGCCGCGCTGGACACCGAAGACGTCCGGGCCCTGGCCGAAGCCGGCGCCGAGATCCGTGGGTGGGTCGAGGCCCAACCCTTCCCCGCCGACCTGGACCAAGCCATCCGCGCCGCTTTCATCACGCTGGCCGGAGACAACCTGCAGGCCTCCTTCGCCGTGCGTTCCTCGGCCACCGCCGAAGATCTGCCCGACGCTTCCTTTGCGGGCCAGCAGGAAACCTTCCTGAACGTGGTCGGTATCGACGACGTGCTGCACAAGATGCGCGAGGTCTTCGCTTCGCTGTACAACGACCGCGCCATCAGCTACCGCGTGCACAAGGGCTTTGCCCATGCCGACGTGGCGCTGTCGGCCGGCGTACAGCGGATGGTCCGCAGCGACCTCGGCGCGGCCGGCGTGATGTTCACCATGGACACCGAGTCCGGCTTCGACCAGGTGGTGTTCATCACCTCAAGCTACGGGCTGGGCGAGACGGTGGTGCAGGGCGCCGTGAACCCCGACGAGTTCTACGTCCACAAGCCGATGCTCAAGTCCGGCAAGCGGGCCGTGATCCGGAGAAATTTGGGATCGAAGCTGATCCAGATGGTGTTCACGACGCCGCAAGAGAAGCAGGCCGACGGCAAGCTGGTGAAGACGGTTGATGTGGCGCTGGAGCAGCGCAACCGCTACAGCCTGACCGACCCCGAGGTCGAGCAACTTGCGCGATACGCGCTGGTGATCGAGGAGCACTACCAGCGTCCGATGGACATCGAATGGGGCAAGGACGGCAGCGACGGCCAGATCTACATCCTGCAGGCCCGGCCGGAGACAGTGAAGAGCCAGCAGAAGGGCAAGGCCGAGCTGCGCTACAAGCTCAAGGGCAAGGGCGCCGTTCTGGCCGAGGGCCGCGCCATCGGCCAGAAGATCGGCACCGGGCCGGTGCGGCTGGTGCACAGCCTGAGCGAGATGGACAAGGTGCAGTCCGGCGACATCCTGGTCACCGACATGACCGACCCCAACTGGGAGCCGGTGATGAAGCGCGCCAGCGCCATCGTCACCAACCGAGGCGGGCGCACGTGCCACGCCGCCATCATCGCGCGTGAGCTCGGCATCCCGGCCGTGGTCGGTTGT
>NZ_JACMNS010000045.1 GCF_014378415.1 Aquabacterium sp. | reverse complement strand
TCCAGCTTCAGGCTGTGGCTGACGCAGGCCGCAGCGCACAGTTGCTCCACATCGGCCAAGGTGTGCGAGCCATAGACCTGGGGCTCGCGGGTGCCCAGCAAATTGAGGTTGGGGCCGTTCAGGACGATGGCAGTTTTCATGGCTCAGGTTTCTTCGGAGTCGGCGGTTTGGAGAAAGTCGGGCACCAGCGGGGCTATTGTGCCGCGACTTGCGCCTGCCGCGCACCACCGTGCCCACCCCCCAGAAAGAGCCGCTCGATATCCGGGTCGGCCAGCAATTCTGACGCCGGGCGTTGCAGCACCAGCCGGCCAGACTCAAGCGCAATCGCTTCGTCTGACACCTTGAGCGCGCTCTTGACGTTCTGCTCCACCATCAGCACCGTCGTGCCCTGGTCCGCCAGCCCGCGCAGCAGTTTGAACACGTCCTGCACGACGATGGGGGACAACCCGATGCTGGGCTCGTCGATCAACAGCACCTTGGGCCGCAGCAGGAGCGCGCGGCCGATTTCAAGCTGCTTCTGTTCGCCGCCCGAGAGGGCCGAGGCCTGGCTGTTCATGCGCTCTTTCACGCGGGGAAAAAGCTCAAGCACTTCGGGGATGCGCTCGTGCGTGGTCTTCATGCCCAGGGTGATACCGCCGAGCTCCAGGTTCTGGAACACGGTGAGCTGGCCAAACAGGTTGCGGCCCTGGGGAACGAAAGCGATGCCCCTGGCGAGCAATTGTTTTTGTGTCGCGCCACCGATGTTGTCACCGTCCAGCAGGATGCGGCCCTGGCGTGGTTTGAGCAGGCCGAAAAGGGCCTTCAGGACAGTGGATTTCCCCGCGCCGTTGGGGCCGAGCAGGAGGGTGATCGATCCGCGGCTGGCCTTGAAGGACAGGTTGTTTAGGACCATGAAATCCTTGTAACCGGCAACGACGTTGTCAAATTCAATGCAGGTGTCGTGGGGCATGACGGCGTTTGTCTGGCGGGATGAGTTAGTGCTACTTTAAGCGTTTGAGGTTTTCACCCCCCCAAATACGCCTCCAGCACCTGCCTGTTACCGCGTATCTCCGCCGGGGTGCCGATGGCCATTACCTGCCCTTCCACCAGCACCATGATCCTGTGGCACAGCCCCATCACAAAATCCATGTTGTGTTCGATGACCACAAAGCTGCTGCGCTTGCCATCGACCGGGTTGCGGTTCAGGTCCCCCAGCAAGGTGGAGATGCTGCCCACCAGTGCAGGGTTGACTCCGGCGCAGGGTTCGTCCAGCAGCACCAGGTCCGGCTCACTCATGAAAGCCATGGCAATATCCACCAGCTTTTGCTGCCCATAGCTCAGCGTGCCGGCCTTCAGGTGGGCTACATGGCGGATGCGGAAGCGGTCGATCAAGGCATCAGCCCTGGCACCCAGGCCCGAGTCCGTCGGCGCAAAGATGCGGCCGAACATGCTGCCCTGATGCTCCTGCGCCGCGACGATCAGGTTGTCGCGCACCGTCATCTTGCCGAACACCTGCAAGGTCTGGAAGGTGCGGCCCACGCCCAGGCGGTTGAGCGCCATCGGGCCCAGGCGAGAGACATTTTTGCCGTTGAGCTCAATCGTCCCCGCATCAGGCGTGATCTGCCCCAGCATGGAATTGAACAGGGTGGTCTTGCCCGAGCCGTTGGGGCCAATCACCCCAAAAATCTCGCCGGGCATGACTTCAAAGCTGACGCCGGCAACCGCCTGGATCGCGCCATAGGATTTCTTCAGGCCCGTCACTTTCAGGAGCGGGGCGGTCATGGCGCTTTACGCGACAAGCGCCGCGCCTTCAATTTGTCCGGCAAGCTCAACAGCCCGTCGGGCAGCCACACCATCAGCGCGACCACCGCCGCGCCAAAGAGCGGCAAATACCAGTTGGAGGCAAAGGGCACATCGCGCAGCCACTCGGGCAACACCACACCCACCGCAGCGCCGATGACCGGGCCGAAAAAATAGCCGGGGCCGCCTACCACCACCATCAGATACATCATGATCGACGCAGCCACCGTGAAAGGCGCCGGCTCAATAAACTGCACCAGCGACGCAAACAGCGCGCCGGCCACGCCCGCATACGCGGCACCAATCGCAAAGCTCAGCAACGTGTAGTTGCGGATGTGGATGCCCAGGCTCTCGGCCCGTATCGGGTTGTCGCGCAGCGCGGTAAACGCCTTGCCCCAAGGCGAGCGGAGCAAGCCCCACAGCAGGGCGGACATGAGCACGGTAACCACCAGCACAAAATAGAAATACGCACCATTGCCCTCCAGCGACACGCCCAGCAACTGCGGCCGCGCGATGTTGTTGATACCAAAAGTGCCGCCGGTCAGCCACTCTTCATTGCGCATCAGCAGCCACACCGCCGTGTTGAAGCCGAGCGTGGCAAAGGCCAGGTAAATGGCCTGCACCCGCAGCGCCGGAAAGCCCAGCACGATGCCGGTTGCAAAGCAGATCAGCGCCGCAGCCGGCAGCCCCAGCCAGAAGCTGATGCCCGCCTTCATGAGAATCGCCACTGTGTAGGCGCCAATGCCAAAGAAGGCGGCATGCCCCAGCGACTTCTGCCCCGCATAGCCGACGGTGAGGTTCAGCCCCATGGTCGCGATGATGAAAATCAGCCAGGTGGTCAGCAGATAAATGCCGTAGTTTTTCAGAAACGCCGGGGCCGCCAGCAGCAGTACAAACACCACCACCGTGGCCATGAGAGCGGTTTTGCGGCTCATACTTTGCGCTCTTCTTTCTTGCCCAGCAGGCCTTGCGGCTTGAACATGATCACCACCATGAACAGCACCAGCGCTACCGCGTCCTTGTAGGCCGGCGAGATGTAGGCAGCGGCCAGGTTCTCGCACACGCCAACGATCAGCCCGCCCAACAGCGCGCCGCGCGAGTTGTTGAAGCCTCCGATGATCGCTGCAAAAAATGCCTTGTTGCCCAGCGACTCCCCCATGTCGAACTTGGCCAGGTAGGTAGGCGTGACGAGCAGCGCCGCAGCCACCGCCAGCATGGCGTTGATGGCAAAGGCATAGAAGATCATGCGCGGCACGTCGATGCCCAGCACCTGCGCGCTTTCGGTGTTCTGCGCCACCGCCTGCATGGCCCGGCCGGTGACCGTGCGCGTGATGAAGGCCTGCGTGGCAAACACGATGGCCAGCGCCAGCACGAAGGTGCCCATGTCGGCCAGCGTGATGGTCACGCCGGCAATGTTGAACAGCCTGTCGGCAAACAGGCTGGGAAAGGGGTGGGCCTCGGCGCTGTAGGCAGCGCGCACGCCGTTGCGCATGAAGATCGACAGGCCGATGGTGGCCACCACGATGGGCATCATGCCGTAGCGAAACAGCGGGTCCACAATGCCGCGCTTGAACAGCCAGCCCAGCACCAGCACCGCCAGCAGCACCGCCATCACAAAGCTCACCAGCAGTGGTGCGCCCAGCGACATGAAGCCCAGCATCATGAACGCCGGCAGCATGACAAACTCGCCCTGGGCAAAGTTGATGGTGCCGCTGGCCTGCCACAGCAGCGTAAAACCCAGCGCGGCCAGGCCGTAGATGCTGCCCGTGGCCAGGCCCGAGAAGAAAAGTTGCAGGAAGTCGGTCACTTCTTGCCGAGCGGGGGCAAGGTGGCAATCACCTCCTGTTTGCCGTTCTTCACTTCCACCAGGAAGCTGTCGCGGTCCACGTCGCCCTTGCCGTCAAAGGTCACGTCCATCAACACGCCGGGCGACTGCTGGGTGGTCACGGTGAAGTTCTTGAGCGTCTGCGCCACGGCCTTACGGTCAAGTTTGCCGGTCTTTTCAATCGCGGCCTTGAGCACATAAATGCCGCTGTAGCCTTTCATGCCGTTGTGGTCCGAGACGTACTTGTATTCCTTCTCGAACTTGGCCTTGAAGGCGCGCACCGCGGGGATGGGCGCGTCAACCGTCAGGCCCACGTGACCCACCGCGCCGTTGGCGGCCTCCCCGGCCAGCTCGATGACCTTCTGGCCGGTGAGCGTGGTCTCGCCGATGATGGGTTTGGTCCAGCCCTGCTTGCGCAACTCGCGCAAGGCGCGGGCCGACTCTTCTTCATTGGTGTAGACGAACACGCCGTCTGCATTGCTCTGCTTGGCCTTGAGCACGGCGGCCGAGAAGTCGACCTGGCCGGCGTCGGTGGAAATGCTGGCGACGATCTTCGTTGGCGAATTGGCGAGGGCCTTGGTGATCATGTCGTTGCCGCCCTTGCCGAAGTCGTTGTTCACATAGATCACGGCCAGGGTCTTGAGCCTTGCGGTGTCGCTGATGTAACGAGCGACTTTTGGCATGGCTGTGGCCTGGGTGAAGCTGGTGCGAAACACGTAGGGGTTGCCCTGCTCGGTGATGCTGGCGGCCTCCCCCCCGGTGAAGTTGGGCACCTCGGCCTTGCGGCTCTCGGCCATGCTCACCATGATGGAGCCGGAGAACACCGGCCCGAAGATGGCGAACACGCCGTCGTCAATTGCCTTTTGCGTCAGGCCCTTGGCAATGCCAGGGTTGCTCTGCGTGTCGGTGGTGGTGGTCTGGATCTTCCTGCCGAGGATGCCGCCCTGCGCGTTGATTTCCTTGACGGCCAGCTCGATACCGTTCTTGAAGTTGGTGCCCGCCGTGGCACCGCCGCCCGACAGTTCCACGATGTTGGCGATCTTGATCACCTCTTGTGCCAGGGCCGGTGCCAGGGACGCGGCAAAAGCGCAGGCGGCGATGAGTTTCAAGGCGGTGCGTTTGCGAATGATTTTTTGCATGGTGTTGTCTCTTCAGGGTGGTTGATTTTTGTCGAATGGCTGCCTGTGGTGCGGATGATCTCGCCGGCCAGCTCGGCAGGGTAGATCATCTCCCGAAGAAAGGTGGCGTCCTGTCGCACCTGTTCAGCCGCTTGGATGAAGCCAAAAAAGTCCAGGTACAGGTGAGTCTGCTGAATCAGCATTTCAAAGCCCGGCTGGGCCACCAGGCCGCGGGCGCGCGCTGCCCGCACCAGCGGCGTGGGCTGGTTCTTCATGAGGATGTCCACCAGCGCCGCATGCGCGTCCATGCGGGACACGTCGCAGGGCATGGCGTCATCAAGCAGGAGGCCAAGCGGCGAGGCGTTGATGACCACGTCGTAGCCAGCAGGGTCGTTGCTACCTGCCGCCCGCACCACGGCCTGGCTGGACGCTGCAATCCGCGCCGCGACCTCGGCCGCCTTGCCCGGCACCGGGTCATACAACGCCACCTCGGCGCATGAGCGGGCACCTGCACAGGCCAGGGACACGGCGATAGCCGAAGCCCCGCCACCTGCACCTATCACCAGCGCCCGCTTGCCTGCATAGCCGATGCCAAACCAGTCAAGCGAGGCCACAAAGCCTTCCCCGTCAAACAGGCCGCCTTTCAGCCGCCCGTCTGCGTTGCGGCGGATGCCGTTGACGGCGCCTGCAATGCGGCCCAGCTCCGTGCAGCTGTCCAGCAGTTGCGTGATCGGCGCCTTATGGGGAATCGCAACCCACATGCCTTTGATGTTTTTTGAAAGAAAGGCCGTGCGGACGAATGCCTCCAGGTGCTCGGGCGCCACATGGGCGGGCACCAGCACGGCATCTATGCCCATGCGGGCAAAGACCAGGTTGAACACCTGCGGCGCCCGCACCTGCTCGACCGGATCGCCGAGGATGAGATACACATCGGTGGTACCACTCACCAAGGGCATGGGGTTGAGGTTTTTGTCCATGAACGTTTTGATACTCTGTCCGGATTGCGGGTAAGGCATCCGACTTTAGCGCGAGTGGAACATGTCACCCAGAATCGATGTTCAGATGGACTCGATTGAGGGAGATAGCCAGTGAATAAAACCGTTTGTTCCGCCGCGCTGGTGGCCGCCCTCGTTTTGGGCGGATGCGCCGGCATCCCGCAGTACACGCAAGTTGGTGCCCCGCGTGAAGCCGAGCTGCAGAAGATGGGGCCACCCACTGCAAGCTACGTTGATGCCACTGGCACACGCTTGCAGTATTCGTATGGGGCCTGGGGGCGCCAGACCTACAACATCGACATCGATGCCTCGGGCCGGGTGGCAGCCGTCACGCAGGCGCTGCAGCCGTCGGTGCTGAACAGCCTGTCGGGCCGGGAACTGTCGTCCGCCGACTTTCGCCGCGAGTTGGGCCCGCCGTCCGAGGTGGGCCAGATAGGCAGCTTCGGTGGCGACGTGTGGACCTGGCGTTACTGGGAGGCCGGCACGCCCCGTCTGTTCCATGCCTATGTGGACAAACAGGGCATGGTGGTGCGCACCTTGAGCACGGACGAGCCCGTGCGGCCCTGGGTCGGCGACTGATCTTCAGCAAGGCAGAAACATCAGAAGCGGAGCTGGCCGGGAACCTGCAAGGTACCCGGCCAGCGCCCTCTCCCGCGCACGGGAGATGGCTGGGTGAGGGTCTGTTGCTACACGACAATGCCCCAAGACATGAAAGCCCGCCACTTCCTCCAGCTCGTCGCTCTGTCTGCCCTGTGGGGCGGCTCGTTTCCCATGCTGCGTATTGCCACTCCGCAACTTGGGGCCTGGGGCACAGCCGGAGTGCGCTGCATTCTGGCCGCCATCACCCTGGCCGTCTTGATGCGGGTGCTGCGCAACCCGTGGCCGCCGCGCAAG
>NZ_JACMNS010000044.1 GCF_014378415.1 Aquabacterium sp. | reverse complement strand
GTGGCCAAGATCAAGGCCTCGGGCGCTGACACGGTGATCACCGGGAATTGGGGCTCCGACCTGGCGCTGCTGGTCAAGGCCGCCAACGACGCCGGCCTGAACGCCAAGTTCTACACCTACTACGCCAACTTCGGTGGCACGCCAACCGCCCTGGGCCCCAATGTTGAAGGCCGCGTCTACCAGGTGGGTTATGGGCACTACAACATGGGTGGTGAGTACGGCAAGATGGTGGCCGAGTTCAAGAAGCGTTTCAACGACGACTTCTATTCGGCGGGCAGCTACTCGGCGATGGTGCTTTTGGCCGAAGGCATTGCCAAGGCCAAGTCAACCGACCCGGTCAAGGTGGCCGCCGCGATGGAGGGCTTGAAGTTCACCAGCTTCAACGGGCCCGTCGAAATGCGCAAGGCCGACCACCAGTTGCAGCAGCCGCTGTTCATCGCCAAGTGGCAGAAGGTGGACGCCAAGAACACCTACGATGTCGAGAAAACGGGCATGACCTTCGCACCGGTCAAGTCCTACGACGCCTATGTGTCGAGCACACCCACCTCGTGCCAGATGAAGCGTCCTTCGTGATGCCAGGCGGCGCCTGACCGGGCGCCGCCGCACCTTGCAGTTAGCAGGACGGCCGGAACGCTTGGCGTGGCGATCCGATCAACGCCATTGAGCGCCTCCCTGTCTGCGGTCACCGCAGACAGGGGCTTCTCGTCAGCCTCACGGTTGACCGACTTCAGCGCCACGGTCGCTTCCTCATGGAAACTTTTGTCGTCTTCTTTTTGAGCGGTCTCAGCTACGGGCTGCTGCTCTTCATGCTCAGCTCCGGGCTGACACTCATTTTCAGCATGATGGGCGTTCTGAACTTCGCCCATGCCAGCTTTTACATGCTGGGTGCTTACTTCGCCTACGAGATCACCGGCTACCTTGGGTTTTTCCCTGCGCTGATCTTGTCGCCGATCCTGGTTGGCGCGCTGGGCGCGGCCTTTGAGCGCTACAGCCTGCGCAAGGTGCACGCCTACGGCCATGTGCCCGAACTGTTGATCACCTTCGGCCTGTCTTATGTGATCGTCGAAGTGGTGCGGCTTTACTTTGGTCCCTCCAACGTTGATTACCGTGTGCCCGAGCTGCTGAGCGGGCCACTGTTCACCGTGGCCAATGTGCAAGGCGAGGGCCTGCGATGGTTGTGGGGCACGGGTGATGCTGCAATCTGCGCGCCGGACTCAGGCAACTCTTGCACCCAGTTCCCGCTGTACCGTGGCTTCATGGCCATCGTGGCCCTGTTCATGCTGGGCTCGCTGTGGCTGCTGCTCACCCGCACCCGCGTCGGCCTCATCATCCAGGCGGCGCTCACGCATCCCGACATGGCGCAAGCGCTGGGCCACAACGTGCCCCGCGTGATGATGGGCGTGTTTGGCGGCGGCTGTGCGCTGGCCGGCCTGGCAGGCGTGATCGGGGGCAACGCCTTCGTGACCGAGCCCAACATGGCGGCCTCCTTGGGCGCCATCATCTTCGTGGTGGTGGTGGTCGGTGGCATGGGCTCACTGGCGGGCGCCTTTTTGGCGTCCATCCTGATCGGCCTGATGCAGACCTTCGCGGTGGTGGTGGACGTGTCCATCGCCTCAGTGATGCAAAGCATGGGCAGCCCGGTGAGCTTCGACCACTGGGCCTACCCGCTTCTCAAGATTTCGGTGTCGCAGATGGCGCCGATCCTCCCGTACCTCCTGCTGGTGCTCATCCTGATCTTCAGGCCCAAGGGTCTGCTGGGCACACGCGAGGAGTAAGCCGCCATGTCATCCCATACCGTTTACCGCTTCAAACCCTACAACCTCGGCCGCTGGATCGTGTGGACTTTGTTCGCACTGGTGCTGTTGGTGTCCCCGCTGCTGTGGACCAGCAGCCTGTCGATGACCATGCTCTCGCAGATGGGCATCGGCATCATCGTCTGCCTGTCGTACAACATGCTGCTGGGGCAGGGCGGCATGCTCAGCTTCGGGCACGCGGTGTACCCCGGCCTGGGGGCCTTCGGGGCCATCCATGCGCTGAACTTTGTCGCGGCGGGCAGCCTGTCCATCCCGGTCAGCCTCATCCCCATCGTGGGCGGCGTGTCGGGCCTGATCGTGGCGGTGCTGCTGGGGGCGGTCACGACCAAAAAGTCGGGCACCACCTTTGCCATGATCACGCTGGGCATTGGGGCTTTGGTGTTCTCGATGTCGCTGATGCTGCCCGAGTTCTTCGGTGGCGAAGGCGGCATCTCGAGCAACCGCGTCATTGGCGAGCCGGTGATGGGCATCACCTTCGGCCCGCAGATCCAGGTGTACTACCTGATCGCGCTGTATTGCTTCGTGTCGACCGTGTTGATGTACGCCTTCACGCAGACGCCACTGGGCCGCATGCTCAACGCCGTGCGCGACAACCCGGAGCGCGTCGAGTTCATCGGCTACGACACCCAGCGCGTGCGCTACATCTCTTTCATGGTGGCGGGCTTCTTCGCCGGCATCGCGGGCGGCTTGGTGGCGCTGAACAACGAGATCGTGACGGCCGAGGTGATGAGTGCCGAGCGCTCGGGCGCCTACCTGTTGTTCACCTTTGTCGGCGGGGCGCTGTTCTTCTTCGGACCCATCATCGGCGCTGTTCTGATGGTGCTGGCCGAGGTGTTGTTGCACGAGATGACCAAGGCTTGGCTGCTCTACCTGGGCGTGGGCTTTTTGGCCATGGTGATGTACGCGCCAGGGGGCTTTGCTTCGCTGTTGATGATGAACATGCGCGTGGCGGCCTTCGGCTTCATGCGCCGCCTGTGGGCGGTGTACTTGGCCTTGTTCAGCGCGGCCTTCACGGCGCTGGTGGGCATCTCGGTAATGGTCGAGATGGTGTACCACCGCAAGCTCAACGAGGCGCTCGGCCCGACGATGACCTACTGGCGGGCCGAGATCAACACCGACAGCCCGATGGCCTGGATGGGCGCTGGCCTGCTGACGCTGATCGGCATCGGTCTGTTTGAGGTGGCTCGTCGCCGGTTTGTCGCCCGCTGGAGTGCTGTGCAAGATGACATCGAGGCCGAACTGCGTCGACGCAGTGCGCTTTGAACCCACGAACCTGAAGCCCCAGCGATGAGTACTCTCCACACTTCCTCCAGCGCATCGTCGAGCGGCTTCGCCCTCGAGCTGCGCGACGTGCGCAAATCCTTCGGCAAGACCGAGATCATTCGCGGCGCCCAGCTGCAGGTCAAAGAAGGCGAGCGTGTGGCGCTGATCGGCCCCAACGGCGCCGGCAAGTCCACCTTGTTCAACCTGATCAGCGGCCGCATGGCGCCGTCCAGCGGTGAGATTTTGCTGAACGGCGAGCGCATCGACGGGCGCAAGCCCTACGAGGTCAACCGCCGTGGCCTGGCCCGCAGCTTCCAGGTGTCCAACCTGTTCCCGCGCCTGAGCGTGTTCGAGAACATCCGCTGCGCGGTGCTCTGGTCCATGGGCGAGGGCTATGCCTTCTGGCGTTTCTTGTCCAAGCTGGATGCCGCCAATGCGCGTGCCGAAGAGGTGCTGGGCATGATCCGCTTGCAGCGCAAACGCGATGTCATGGTGTCGTCGTTGACCTATGCCGAGCAGCGCGCGTTGGAAATTGGCGTGACCATCGCGGGCGGTGGCAAGGTGATCTTGCTGGACGAGCCCACGGCCGGCATGAGCAAGTCCGAGACCGCCAACTTTGTGCAACTGATCCGCGAGGTGACGGTGGGCAAGACGCTGCTGACGGTGGAGCACGACATGGGCGTGGTGTTCGGCTTGGCCGACCGCATCGCGGTGCTGGTGTATGGCGAAGTGATCGCCTTTGACACCCCTGAAAAGGTCCGCAGCGACGAGAAGGTGCGTGAAGCTTATTTGGGCTCGGCGCTGGCCGACCAGCAAACCGCTGAAGCAGGAGTCTGAGCCATGTTGTCCATCAAAAAGCTGCACGCGTATTACGGCAAGAGCCACATCCTCCATGGCGTTGACCTGGAAGTGAACCCGGGCGAGATCGTGGCATTGCTGGGTCGCAATGGCTCGGGGCGCTCGACCACCATCAAGGCCGTGATGGGCCTGGTGCATGGTGAGGGCAAAGTGACTTGGAACAACACCGACATCCTGGGCCACAAGACCTATGACATCGCCCGGCGTGGCCTGGGCTATGTGCCCGAGAGCCGCGATGTGTTCCCCAAACTGACGGTGGAGCAGAACCTGTTGCTGGGCCAGCAGCCTGACCGTGGCGGCAAAAAAGCCGGGCGCTGGTCGCTGGACGACATGTACCAGATGTTCCCGCGCCTGAAAGAGCGCCAGCACACCGAAGCCGGCGTGTTGTCGGGCGGCGAGCAGCAGATGCTGACCTTGTGCCGCACCCTGATGGGCGACCCTGACCTGATCATGATCGACGAGCCCACCGAGGGTCTGGCGCCCAAGATCGTCGAACTGGTGGGCGAGTACCTGAAGGAACTGAAGCGGCGCGGCCTGGCCGTGTTGCTGGTGGAGCAGAAGCTCACCATCGCGCTGGACATCTCGCAGCGTTGCTATGTGATGGGCCACGGGGAAGTGGTTTTTCAGGGCACGCCTGAAGAGCTGAAGGCCGATGGCAATGTCCGCAAGGAATGGTTGGAGGTGTGATTTTTGGGATTGCAGTGTTGCTGCAAGGGTGAATGCAGCTATTCTTACAATGGTTCTTTTCAGATTCCCCCACACGAGTGAGATTGGCATGAGCACTTCCTACCAAGTCGCCGACGGCATCGCCGTCATCACGCTGGAAAACCCACCCGTCAATGGCCTGGGCCAGAGCACGCGCGCCGGCATCGTCGATGGCATCAACAAGGCACAGGCCGATGCGTCCGTGCTGGCCGTGGTCATCACGGGCTCGGGCAAAGTGTTCTGTGGTGGCGCCGACATCAAGGAGTTCGGATCGCCCAAGGCGTTTGGCGAACCTGATCTGCACCTCACCATCGCCACGGTCGAAAAATCGAGCAAGCCGGTTGTGGCCGCCATCCATGGCGTGGTCATGGGCGGAGGGCTGGAGTTGGCCCTGGGCTGCCACTACCGCGTGGTCGTCCCTGGCGTGCAAGTGGCCTTGCCTGAAGTGAACATCGGCCTGGTGCCGGGCGCTGGTGGCACGCAGCGCCTGCCGCGCGTGCTGGGCGTTGAAGCCGCTTTGGAGATGATCACCACGGGGGTGTCGGTGCCCAGCGAGAAGCTGATCCAGGCCCCTGGCCAGCAGCTGTTTGATCGCCTGATTGAGGGCGATCTGCTGGCCGGCGCCATGGCCTTTGCCAAGGAGATTGCTGCCGCTCGTCCGCTGCCTTCGGTGCGTGACCTGAAGGTGGCCGCACCCGCCGATCCCGAGCTCTTCACCAAGACCCGCGCCACCTTGGCCAAGACCCGCCGCAACCTGGACGCGCCACAACGCTGTGTGGACTGCGTGGAAGCCTCGGTCAGCCTGACTGATCTGGACGCGGGCATCAAATTCGAGCGCGATGTGTTTGAGAGGATCGTCACCAGCGATCAGGCGCGTGCGCAGCGCCATGCCTTCTTCGGTGAGCGCGCCGCCAGCAAGATCCCCGATGTGCCTGCCGACACGCCTTTGCGCAAGGTCGACAAGGTGGCCATCATTGGCGCCGGCACCATGGGCGGCGGCATCGCCATGTGCTTCCTGAACGCTGGCGTGCCGGTGATCCTGCTGGAGATGAAGCAGGAGGCCATCGACCGTGGCTTGGGCATCATCCGCAAGAACTACGAAGCGCAAGTGTCCAAGGGCAAGCTGGCCCAGTCCAAATACGAGCAGCGCATGAGCCTGCTCAGCACCACGCTGAGCTACGACGACATCGCGCAAGCCGACATGGTCATTGAGGCCGTGTTCGAAGACCTGGGCGTCAAATCCCAGGTCTTCGCCAAGCTGGACCAGGTGATGAAGCCGGGCGCGATCCTGGCCTCCAACACCTCGACCCTGGACGTGGATAAGATCGCCGAAGTGACCAAGCGCCCCAGCGACGTGGTGGGCCTGCACTTCTTCAGCCCGGCCAACGTGATGCGCCTGCTGGAAGTGGTGCGCAGCAAGCACACCGCCAAGGACGTGATGGCCACCGTGATGGCCATCGCCAAGAAGATCAAGAAGGTGGCGGTGGTGTCGGGCGTGTGCGATGGCTTCATCGGCAACCGCATGTTCGAGCAGTACACCCGCCAGGCCGGCTTCCTGATCGAAGAGGGCGCCACGCCCGAGCAGGTTGACAAGGCTGCCGAGAAGTTCGGCATGGCCATGGGCCCGTTCCGAGTGGGCGACCTGGCTGGCAACGACATTGGCTGGGCGATTCGCAAACGTCGCTATGTGGAAAAGCCCAACATGCGATACAGCAAGGTGGCCGACCTGATCTGCGAAGTGGGCCGCTTCGGCCAGAAGGCTGGCAAGGGCTGGTACGACTACGAAGTCGGCAAGCGCGAGCCCGTGCCTTCGACCGAAGTGCTGGCCATCCTCGACAAGTTCCGCCAGGACAACCACATCACCCCGCGCACCATCAGCGACGAAGAGATCGTCAGCCGCCTGGTGTTGTCCTTGACCAATGAAGGCGCCAAGATCCTGGAAGAGGGCATCGCCAACCGCGCCTCCGACCTGGACATGGTCTACCTGACCGGCTACGGCTTCCCCATCTACCGTGGTGGCGCGATGCTGTACGCGGACATGATCGGCCTGCCCAAGGTGATCGAGCAGATGAAGGCTTTCCAGCAGAATCCGCATGATGACGCGGCCTTCTGGGAGCCGGCACCGCTGCTGGCCAAGCTGGCCGCCGAGGGCAAGAACTTCACCGGGCAGGCTTGATCCGCCTGGTGACCAAGACGGTTGACTAACGCAAAAGGGTCTGCGGCACTGTTGAAGGCTGTGGACCTTTTTTTCATCCGAGGTGAGCATGTCTTCTTTCATTGAAACCACGCAGAACGGGCACATCCTGGAGATCCGTGTCAACCGGCCGGAGAAGCACAACGCGCTGTCGCCAGAGATGTACCGCGACATCGCCAAAGCCTATGGCGAGTTGAGCCGCAACCCGGACTTGCGCGTGGCGCTGTTGCATGCCGAGGGCAAGCACTTCACCTCGGGCGTTGAGCTGGACAAGTGGGCGCCCATCTTCGGCAATGGCCAGGGCTTCGAGATCGGCGAAGGCGAGGTCGATCCCTTCGGGCTGAGCGGCCCGCGCCACAGCAAGCCGGTGGTGATGGCCGTGCAGGGCAATTGCTTCACCTGGGGCGTCGAGATGATGCTCAACACCGAGGTGCGCGTGGCCGCTGAAGACACGCGCTTTGCCATGCTGGAAGTCAAGCGCGGTATCTTCCCGTGTGGTGGCGCCACCTTGCGCCTGCCGCAGCAAATGGGCTGGGCCAATGCGCAGCGCTATCTGCTGACGGGCGATTACTGGTATGCCGCCGAGTCGCACCGATTGGGCCTGGTGCAGGAGGTGGTGCCAGCGGGCCAACAACTGGCCAAGGCGCGCGAGATCGCCGAGCAGATCGCCAAGGCTGCGCCTCTGGGCGTGCAGAACGTGCTGAAGTCCACGCGCACAGCCTGGAACGAAGGCGAGGCCGAGGCCGCCAAAAACCTGTTCAAGGACCTGCTGCCCGTGATGCAAAGCGAGGACGCTGCCGAAGGCATCAGATCCTTCATCGAACGCCGTGATGCGGTGTTCAAGGGCCGCTGACTCCGCACCGCCTTTGCCGAACCAAGAACCGAATTTCAAGAGATCCACATGACTCACCGCGCCACCCTCGACTTCCTGCTGCACGACTGGCTTCACGCCGAAGACCTGTGCCAGCGCGAGCGCCACACTGATCACAACCGCGAGACCTTTGATGCGGTGTTGGACCTGAGCGAGAAGCTAGCCAATGAGCAGTTCGCGCCTGTGAATCGGCTGACTGATGTGCAGGAGCCCGAGTTTGACGGCGTGCGCGTGCACCTGCCCAAGGAAACGCCAATCGCCCTGCAGGCCTTCAACGACGCGGGGCTGATGGGCGCCAGCAAAGACGCCGAGCTGGGCGGTATGCAGTTGCCCACCGTGGTCGAGATCGCGTCGATGAGCTTTTTCTACAAGGCCAGCGTCTCGCTCGCGGCCTACCCCATGCTCACGCGCGGCAACGCCAACACCATCCTGGCGCACGGCACGCCTTTGCAGATCGACGTGTTCGCCAAGGGCGGTTTTGAAGGCCGCACCTTTGGCACCATGTGCCTGAGCGAACCGCAGGCCGGCTCCAGCCTGTCGGACATCGCGACCAAGGCCACGCCCGATGCGCGCGGCGACGGCAGCGGCATCGATTGGGCGCAGGATGCGCTGGGCCCGCGCCACCGCCTGACCGGCAACAAGATGTGGATCTCGGGCGGCGAGCACGAGATGGGCGAGAACATCGTGCACCTGGTGCTGGCCAAGATCCCCGGTGATGACGGCAAGACCCTCCCAGGCGTGAAGGGCATCTCGCTGTTCATTGTCCCGCGCAAGTTGGTCAAGCAGGATGGCACCATCACCGATCAACGCAATGACGTGGCGCTGGCCGGCTTGAACCACAAGCTGGGCTACCGGGGCACGGTCAACACTTTGCTGAATTTTGGCGAAGGGAAGTTCCCGGTGAATGGCCAGTCTGGCGCGGTGGGTTACCTGATCGGCAAGCAGGGTGAAGGCCTCAAGTGCATGTTCACCTTGATGAACGAGGCGCGCATCAGCGTGGGCTTGGGCGCGACCATGCTGGGCTACGCTGGGTACGAGGCGTCGCTGGCCTACGCGCTGCAACGCCCTCAAGGCCGGCGCATGGGCGCGGGTGGCAAGGACTACAGCGCACCGCAGATCTCGATCATTGAGCACACCGATGTCAAGCGCATGCTGCTGCAACAAAAGGCGATTGCCGAAGGCGGTCTGGCCTTGGGCTTGTTTTGCGCGCGCCTGGTCGATGAGGAATACACCGGCACGCCCGCCGAAGCCGAGCATGCCGGCTTGCTGCTGGAGCTGCTGACGCCCATCGCCAAGAGTTGGCCCAGCGAATGGGCACAAGAGGCCAATAGCCTGGCCATCCAGATCCTGGGTGGCTACGGCTACACGCGCGACTTTCCGGTTGAGCAGTATTGGCGCGACAACCGCCTGAACATGATCCACGAAGGCACGCACGGCATCCAGGGCCTGGACCTGCTGGGCCGCAAGGTCGTGATGAACGGTGGCAAGGCCTTGAGCGTGCTGGCCGAGCGCATCAGCCAGACCATCCAGAAGGCGGGCCAGATCGAAGGCCTGGCCTTGCACAGCAACGCCTTGGCGCAAGCGCTGCAGAAGGTGGGCCAGACCACCAAGGCCGCCTGGTCCACCGGCGTGCCCGAGGAAGCCTTGGCCAATGCCACGCCTTACCTGCAAGGCTTTGGCCACACGGTGCTGGCGTGGATCTGGCTGGAGTTGGCCATCGCAGCCAGGGCCGCGTTGTCGTCTGGTCAAAGCCCATTGGGCGAGGGCTTCTTGCACGGCAAGCTGGCCGCCTGCGATTACTTCTTCAGCTTCGAGTTGCCCAAGATCGACGCCTGGTTGGGTGTGGTCGCACGGCGCGACATGACCTGCGCGCAAGTCCAGCCCGACTGGTTCTGATCAAACATCTCACTCATTCAAGGACAAGCCCCATGATTCGACACATCGTGATCTTCACGCTCAAGCGCCCCGAAGATGCTCCCAAGGTCAAGGCCTTGCTTGACAGTTGCCAGGGCCTGGTGCCCGGCATGCACGAGTTCGATGTAGGCATCAAGACCGAAGGCCTGGAGGCCAATGCGGACGTGGTGCTGATCTCCACGTTTGAAGATGCCGCGGCGCTGGCCGCTTACCAGCCGCACCCACACCACGAAGGTGTCGTGGCGCAGATCCGCGAAATGGCCGCCTCGCGCCACGTGCTCGATTACTTTTGCTGAACGTCGCTTCAACGTCAACGCAAGGATTCACCATGTCCACTCCCCGCAAAGTACAACAACTCTTTGACTTGACCGGACGCACGGCCCTCATCACGGGCGGCTCGCGCGGCCTGGGCTTGCAGATGGCCCACGCCTTGGGCGAAGCTGGTGCCAAGGTGCTGGTCAGCTCGCGCAAGGCGGCCGATCTTGACGAGGCCGTGGCTTCACTCAAGGCCGCGGGCATTGACGCCAGCTTCATCGCCGCCGATGCCGGCAAGCCCGATGACATCAATCGCCTGGCCGACGAAGCCCTGGCGCAGCTGGGCCACGTCGACATCCTGATTAACAACGCCGGTGCCTCTTGGGGCGCCCCTGCGCAAGAGCACCCTTTGGAAGCGTGGGACAAGGTCATGAACCTGAACGTTCGTGGCTACTTCCTGCTGTCGCAGGCCATTGGCAAGCGCAGCATGATTCCGCGCAAAAGCGGCCGCATCATCAACGTGGCGTCCATTGCCGGCCTGGGCGGCAACCCGCCTTTCATGCAGACGATCGCCTACAACACCAGCAAAGGTGCGGTGGTGAATTTCACGCGCGCGCTGGCTTGCGAATGGGGGCATCTGGGGATCCGGGTCAATGCCATTGCGCCAGGATTTTTTCCCAGCAAGATGACGGCGGGCTTGCTGAGCATGGCGGGCGAGGACAACATCGCCAAGGGCGCACCGCTGATGCGCATCGGCGACGACGAGGACCTGAAAGGCGTCACGCTGCTGTTCGCCAGCGACGCGGGCAAACACATCACTGGGCAAATCCTGCCGGTCGACGGGGGCGTCAGTGCCTTGATCGGCGGCTGACTGCCCCCCCCCCACCAACGAACACCGAGGAACAAGACATGAGCACCCTCAATCACCAGATCCAATTGGCATCCCGCCCGCAAGGCGAGGCCACCACCGACAACTTCAAGCTGGTCGAAACGCCCGTGCCCTCGCAGGCCGAGTTGAGCGATGGCCAAGTGGTCGTCAAGCACCATTTCCTGTCGCTCGACCCCTACATGCGCGGCCGCATGAACGACAGCAAGAGCTACGCCGAACCCCAACCCTTGAACACCGTGATGATCGGTGGCACGGTGGGCGAAGTGGTGGCCAGCAAGCACGCCAAGTTCGCCGTCGGTGACCAAGTGATGGGCATGGGCGGTTGGCAGGAATACGCGGTGGTCGATGCCAATGTGCGTGGCGCCATCAACAAGGTCGATACCGCGCACATCCCGCTCTCGGCCTACCTGGGCTCGGTCGGCATGCCGGGCGTCACTGGCTGGTATGGCCTGGTCAAGATCATCAATCCCAAGGTCGGTGAGACCGTGGTGGTCAGTGCCGCCAGCGGCGCAGTGGGCAGTGTGGTGGGCCAGCTGGCCAAGGCGCGCGGTTGCCGGGTGGTGGGCTTTGCCGGTGGGGCCGACAAGTGCCAATACGTGGTCAACGAGCTGGGCTTCGATGCCTGCATCGACTACAAGGCGCACCCCGATTCGCGCAGCCTGTACAAGGCTTTGAAGGAAGCCACGCCCGATGGCATCGATGGGTACTTTGAAAACGTGGGCGGCGCCATCCTGGACGCCGTGATGGCCCGCATGAACGCCTTTGGCCGCATCGCCATGTGCGGGATGATCGCTGGCTACGACGGCCAACCCATGCCTTTGGCCAACCCCGCCATGATCCTGGTATCGCGCTTGAAGATTGAAGGATTCATCGTGAGCGAGCACCCCGAGGTGTGGCCCGACGCCATGAAGGAGTTGGGCACCATGGTCGCCACCGGCCAGATGAAGTTCCGCGAGTCGATCGCGCAAGGCATTGCCAGCGCACCCGAGGCATTCCTGGGCTTGCTCAAGGGCAAGAACTTTGGCAAACAGCTGGTCAAGCTGGTCTGAACACTTTGAAGGACAACACCATGTCGATCATGAATTTGAAAGCCGGGCAAACGGCCGTCATCACGGGCGCTGGCAGCGGCTTTGGTCTGGAGCTGGCGCGCCTGGGGGCGGCCAAGGGCCTGAACCTGGTCATCGCCGATGTGCAGCAAGATGCCCTGGACGCGGCCAAGGCCGAGCTGAAGGGCCTGGGGACCAAGGTGGTGGCCTTGCGCAGCGATGTGTCGCGCGCTGCCGATGTGGAAGCGCTGGCCACCATCTGCCTGGAGCGATTCGGCGTGCCCCACCTGGTCATCAACAACGCCGGTGTGGCCCACGGTGGCCTGATCTGGGAACACACCACCAGCGACTGGGAATGGGTGCTGGGCGTGAACCTGTGGGGCGTGATCCATGGCGTGCGCGTGTTCACCCCCCTGATGCTGGAGGCGGCACGCAAGGATCCCCAATGGCAAGGTCACATCGTGAATGTGGCCTCCATGGCCGGCTTGCTGAACTCGCCCAACATGGGCGCCTACAACGTCAGCAAGCACGCGGTGGTCAGCCTGACCGAGACCTTGTACCAGGACCTGGCCTTGGTCACGGACCAGGTGCACGCCTCGGTGCTGTGCCCGTACTTTGTGCCCACCGGCATCCACAAGTCCCACCGCAACCGCCCGGCCGATTTGCGCAGTGAAGGCAAGCCCACGCCCAGCCAGATGATCGCGCAGGCCATGAGCACCAAGGCGGTCACGTCAGGCCGCGTGTCGGCCACCGACGTGGCGCAACTGGTGTTCAACGCGGTTGAGCAGAACCAGTTCTACGTTTACAGCCACCCGCAAGCTTTGGGCATGGTTCAGACGCGCATGGAAGACGTGGTGCAGGTGCGCAACCCGACCGATCCCTTTGCGGGCAAGCCGGAACTGGGCGAAAGCTTGAGGAAGGCCCTGCGCGAAGCGATGGGCGGCTAATGCAGGCAGGAAGGGCGGCGCTTGACTTGACTCAGCGCGCGTCCTGTTCGCGGTGGCGGGCCAGTGCCACGCCACGCTTCACGAAGCGCTCGACCAGTTGCTCAACGCAATACACCGAACGGTGTTGCCCGCCAGTGCAGCCAATGGCCACGGTCACGTAGCTGCGCTGATCGCCTTCCAGCGTGGGCAGCCAGCGTTTCAGGAAGGTCTCGATCTGCGAGATCATTTCGGCGGCTTCGGGTTGTTGGCGCAGGTAGTCGATCACCGGTTGATCGCGACCCGTCAGGGGGCGCAACTCTTTCAGGTAATACGGGTTGGGCAGCATGCGCACGTCGAACACGAAGTCGGCGTCCATGGGCACACCCTGCTTGTAGGCGAAGGACTCGAACACCAGCGTCAGGCGCGAAGGCTCGGCCTGCACCACATTGCGGATCCACAGGCGCAACTGGGCCGGGCGCAGCAGCGAGGTGTCGATCACCGCTGACACCTCGCGCAGTGGCTCCAGCAACTCGCGCTCCAGGTTGATGGTGTCGATCAGGGCCTGATCCTGGTAGGCCAGTTGCTCTTCCACCTGGTCCGGCATGGTCGGGATGCCGACAAAGGGGCGCGTGGGCTGATTGGCCTGCAGCAAGGGGTGAGGTCGGCGGGTTTCAGAGAAGCGCCGCACCAGGGCATCGGTGCTGGCATCCAGGAACACCGATTTCACCCGGACACCCTCGGCTTTCAACTCGGCCAGGATGGGCATCAGGCTGGGCAGGGATTGCGCGCTGCGCACGTCCACGGCCACGGCCACGCGCCGGCGTTGCGGCTCGGGGCGGCTCATCTCAAGGGTGATCAGTCCGCGCAGCAACTCAGGCGGCAGGTTGTCCACGCAAAAGTAGCCAGCGTCTTCCAGGGCGTTGATGGCCACGGACTTGCCCGAGCCCGAGATGCCGGTCAGGAAGACGACATCCAGGCTCATGCGGCCTCCTTGCGGCGGCGCTTGGCGGCGCTGCTGGGGTCGGGCGGGGCATGGGCGGTGTCCACCATGACCTGGGCGTGGGCGCGGCTGGTGTCGGTGATGTTGCCGCCCAGCATGCGGGCCACTTCGCGCACGCGGTCTTCACCGCTCACTTCGCGGATGTCGCTGGTGGTGGTGCCCTGGCTCAAGGCCTTGGACACGACCAGGTGCTGGTGGGCGCAAGCGGCGACCTGTGCCAGGTGGGTGACGGCCAAGACTTGCTGGCTGCTGCCCAGGCGTTGCATGAGCTGGCCCACGGTGTCGGCCACGGCGCCACCGACGCCCGAATCGATTTCGTCGAAGATCAAGGTGCCTGATTGCGCGGCGGCATCGGCGCGCTGCGAGGTGGTCACCGCGATGGCCAGGGCCAGGCGCGACAGCTCGCCGCCCGAAGCCACCTTGCTCAAAGGGCGCGGCGTGCTGCCAGCATGGCCGGCCACCAGGAACTCGATCGATTCAAGGCCAAAGGCTTGCGGCTCGTCCTGCTTGGGCAAGGCCACTTCGAAGCGGCCACCCGACATGCCCAGGTCCTGCATGGCCAAGGTCACGGCTTGGGCCAGCGCGGGCGCGGCTTTGGCACGTTGTTGGGACACGGTCTTGGCCACGGCCAGCCAGGCTTGATGCGCCTCGTTGGCATGGCGCTCCAGGGTTTCGAGGTCGGCGGCGGCGTCCAGCGCGGCCAGCTCGTCGCGCCAGCTTTGCAGCAGCTCCGGCAGGTCTTGCGGCAGGCGGCGGAAGCGGCGCGCCAGGCTCATCCAGCTGGCAATGCGGCTGTCCAGCTCGCCCAAACGGCCAGGGTCGAGTTCGGTGTGGCGCAGTGCGCCGTTCAGGCTGTGCGCGGCATCTTCCAACTGGGCCTGGGCACTGCGCAGCACCTCCAGCGCGCTGGCCAAATTGGGATCGACCTGGGCCACGCTGTCGAGCGCCTCGATGGCGCGCGAGGTCAGCGAGCCGGCGTTGGTGTCGTCTTCCGAGATGGCGCTCAAGGCCACCTGGGCCGCGTCGAGGATGGCTTGGCCATGGCCCAGGCGTTGGTGCTCGGTGTTGAGCTCGTCCCACTCGCCGGACTGAGGCTTGAGCTTGTCCAGTTCGGCGATTTGCCATTGCAGGCGCTCGCGTTCGCGGTCCAGGTCGGCTTGGCGGCCTTTGGCATCGTCCAGCCGGCGTTGGGCCTCGCGGCGCGCCGTCCAGGCTTGCTGAAGGGCTGCGGTGTCTACACCGGCTTGCGTGTCGACCAAAGCGCGAACCGAATCGGCGCGGGTCAGGCTTTGCCAGGCGTGCTGGCCATGGATGTCAACCAGGTGTTCGCCCAGCTCGCGCAGTTGCGTGACGGTGGCCGGGCTGCCATTGATCCACGCACGGCTTTTGCCTTGGGCATCGACCACGCGGCGCAACAACAAAGCCGCGCCAGGTTCGGCAGAATCAAAACCGGCATCGTGCAGCCAGGGGGCCAGGCGCTCGGCCAAGGCGGCGTGGGGCTCGAACTCGGCGGTGATGTCGGCGCGGGCGGCGCCTTCGCGCACCACGCCCGCGTCACCCCGGCTGCCCAGGGCCAACTGCAATGCGTCGATCAGGATGGATTTGCCCGCGCCGGTTTCGCCCGTCAGCGCCGTGAAGCCGGCGCGCAGGTCAACTTCGAGGGCCGTGACGATCACGAAATCGCGCAGGGTCAGGCGGCGCAGCATCAGGCAACTCCTTCGTTCCAGCGCAGCTTGCGGCGCAGGGTGGCGTAATAGTTCCAGCCCTTGGGGTGCAAAAAGCGCACCCGGTGGGCCGAGCGGCGCACGGTGATGCGGTCGCCGTGCAGCAGGCTGGCCAGGCTTTGCATGTCGAAGTTCATGCTGGCGTCTTTGGCCGCCACGATCTCAATGGTGATCACCCCGGTGTCGGGGATCACGATGGGCCGGTTTGACAAGGTGTGCGAGGCAATCGGCACCATCACCCAGCCGCCCAGGGCGGGGTGCAGCAGCGGGCCGCCGGCCGACAGCGCATAGGCCGACGAGCCAGGGGGCGAGGCCACGATCAGGCCGTCGGCCCGGTAGTTGGCCACGAACTGCCCATCGACCTCGGCGCGCAACTCGACCATGCTGGCCGTGGCGCCACGGCTCACCACCACTTCGTTGATGGCAAAACCTTCGTAAATCGTTTCAAGCCCGCCGTCGCGGTTCGGGCGCAGCACGGCGCCTTCCAGCATGGCGCGGTGCTCTTCTTCGTAATGGCCGGTCAGGATCTGGGGCAGGGCGGTGGCCATGTCCTTGTGCTGGATGTCGGTGATGAAGCCCAGGCGGCCCTGGTTGATGCCGATCAGCGGGATGTCAAAGCGCGACAACTCGCGCGCAATCGCCAACATGGTGCCGTCGCCGCCGACCACCACGGCCACGTCGCAGGTCTTGCCGATCTGCTTGAGGCTGAGCGAGCCGTATTCGGTGATGCCGGTGTTGAGCGCGGTTTCCATCTCCACCGAGACTTCAAGCCCCGCTTTGACCAGGATGGCGGCCACGTCTTCCAGCACCGTGCGGATGCCGCGGGCTTGGTATTTACCGACCAAGGCGGCGTGGCGAAAACGGCAAGGCTGAAGGCTGGGCATGAGCAGAATTACACCACACGGCACCGCCCTGAACGAGGGTGGTTTTGCCCCCGACGCCCCGAATTGTGACGGCTTGTGCGCGTCAGCGCCTAGAATCAAAACCATGCTGGATGACCGTGCCAAGATACTGTTGAAAGCCCTGGTCGAGCGCTACATCGCCGACGGGCAACCCGTGGGATCGCGCACCCTGTCGCGGGCGGCTGGGCTGGACCTGTCGGCTGCCACGATCCGAAATGTGATGGCCGACCTGGAAGACCTCGGCCTGATCGTCAGTCCACACACTTCGGCCGGGCGCGTGCCCACCGCGCGTGGCTACCGCTTGTTCGTGGACACCATGCTGACGGCGCGCCCCTATGACTTCAATGCCGAAACTCGCGACCAGCTGCAGCCCGACCAGCCGCAGCGCGTGATCGCCAGCGCGGCGCAAATGCTGTCCAGCCTGTCGCAGTTTGTGGGCGTGGTCACCTCGCCGCGCAAGGCCTCGGTTTTCAGGCACATCGAGTTTTTGCGCCTGGGCGACAAGCGCGTGCTGGTCATCCTGGTGGCGCCCGACGGCGACGTGCAAAACCGCGTGCTGTTCACGGCGCAGGATTACACGCAATCGGAGTTGGTCGAGGCCAGCAACATTCTGAACACGCATTACTCTGGCTTGTCGATTGAGGAAATGCGCAATCGCCTGAAATCGGAAGTGGACGAACTGCGTGGCGACATTGCCAGTTTGATGCAGGCGGCCGTGCAGGCCGGCAGTGATGCGATGGACGAGAGCACCGACCAGTTGGTGGTGTCGGGCGAGCGCAATCTGCTGACGGTGCAGGATTTCTCGAACGACCTGGGATCGCTGCGCCGCCTGTTCGACCTGTTCGAGCAGAAAACCCAGTTGATGCGCCTGCTGGAAGGCTCCAGCCGCGCCGAGGGCGTGCGCATCTACATTGGCGGTGAGAGCATGGTGGTGCCGTTCGAGGAGTTGTCGGTGGTCTCGGCGCCATATGAAATTAACGGGCAGATCGTGGGCACGCTGGGGGTGATCGGGCCGACGCGCATGGCGTACGACCGGATGATCGAGATCGTGGACATCACTTCGCGGATGGTGTCGAACGCGCTGAGCCAGAAGTGAAGGCCAGGGCGGTCTGACCGTCGTTATCTTCATCCTCCTCGTCTTCTTCCTCGGAATATTCCTCATCGTCGGCGACCAGGTTTTCCAGGTCCACGCCCTGAGGGTCGTCGATCGACACCAGGTCGGGGTCGGTTTCCAGCGCTTCTTCGCCCGACAGGATGACGCGGTCTGGCGAGATGTCGCCGCCTTCGCGAATGTGCTCGGGGACGGCCGATCCGCGCTCGCCAGTGCCACCGCTGTCCGTGTCGGATTGCAGGTCGGTGTTGCCGGCGCCGGAAATAGCGGCCGACAGGGTCTCGAAATCGTCGGTTTCCAGGTGCAGTTCGCCCTGGATGTCGGAGCCGCTGTCGGAGCTGTCGCTGGGGCCAAGCGCGTCGGCGTCGTGGCCTGGGGCGTGACGGGGGGCTTGTTCGGTGCCGAAAATGCTGCTTCTGGCCATGGTCGTCTCCTTCAAAGAGGGTTGAGGGTCATGGCAGAGTGGCAAGTGGTGTGCCCTTACAATCTGCGCTCCCTTGCGTTTAAAGGCCGGGGGCCGTTAGCTCAGTTGGTTAGAGCAGAGGACTCATAATCCTTTGGTCGTTGGTTCAAGTCCAACACGGCCTACCATCCGCATGTCAAGCCCCTCCCGGGGCTTTTTCTTTGCCTGAGCCGTCACAGGAGACGCTCAATCAGCTTGTCAGTAAACACAACGTTGATGCTGCGCTGATACTCCGTCACGCTGGGAGGCATGACGTCCTGCACAAACCACAGCACCGCTGTGTTGGCCGCCTCGTACAGTTCAACAGCGAACACGTTGTCGACGTTGACACGTAAGCCACCGCGCGAATTCGTTGGACTAGGTGGTGAACTGAAGCGAAGTTAGAACAGCGAAGAAGGTGTGAAAGCGAATCAATGAAAATCCCGCGACTGGGTGTTCAGCCTTCCCAGCAGATGCGTCAAATCCAGGAGGTGTCCTGCGACCAAGCTGCGCAATTCCCCTTCTGACTGCCAGGTGCCATACACCGCAAGCAGGCGTGATTCCAACAGCTCCTTGCGTTGCGCTTCCTTGATGCTTTTCCAGCAGATGACTTGGACCACACCCGTCTCATCCTCAAGGCTGACGAAAATAACGCCGTTGGCCGTGTCTGGTTGTTGGCGGAGGGTGACCAACCCACAGTACCTCACCAATCTGCCATTGGGACAGTCCTGCAGCTCGGCCGCTGTGCGCAATCGCTGCTTGGCCAGCAGAGGGCGTAGCAAGGCCAGCGGATGCCGGCGCAGGGTCAGGCCAGTCGCTGCATAGTCGAAGACAATCTCTTCTCCCTCGGGCGCCTCAGGCAACTCAAGGAAGTCTTCATCGACGGGTGCGTCACGCAGCAGGGCCGGCGTCGAACGCAAAGCTGATGCCTCCCAGACCTGTTGACGACGATGGCCACTGAGGCTCATCAGCGCATCGGCTCCTGCGAGCAGCTGCATCTCATGCAGTTCTAGACCAGCCCGGCGAGCCAGGTCCTCAGCGCTGTCGAAGACGCGGTCGGCGCGTGTGGCCACAATGGCATCCGCCGCTTGCGACCGCAGGCCGTGTAAGAGACGAAGTCCCAGTCGTACAGCAGGCTTATGTTCCAGGTCTTCGAGGGTGCAGTCGACGTCGCTGTGCATGACGTCCACTGCTCTAACCTCGACCCCGTGCCGTTTGGCATCCTGCACCAACTGGCTTGGGCTGTAGAAGCCAAGCGGTTGGGAGTTCAACATCGCTGCCAAAAACTCGGCGGGGTGATGGCATTTAATCCAACAGCTGGCATACACCAGCAGGGCAAACGAGGCGGCATGCGACTCAGGAAAACCATACTCCCCAAAGCCCTTGATTTGCTCAAAGATTTGCACGGCGAACGACTTCTCGTACCCTCGGTCGGTCATGCCGTTGACGATTTTGTCGTAGTACGGCTCCAGCCCGCCTTTGCGTTTCCAAGCCGCCATTGCTCTGCGCAAGCCATCAGCTTCTCCGGCAGTGAAGCCCGCTGCCAGCATCGAAATCTGCATCACCTGCTCTTGGAAAATTGGCACACCCAGCGTTCGCTCAAGCGCAACCTTCAACGCCTCGCTGGGATAGACGACAGGCTCCAACCCTTGCCTCCGCTGAAGGTACGGATGGACCATGCCCCCGGTGATGGGCCCAGGCCGGACAAGTGCAACTTCGACGACCAAGTCGTAGAAGCAGCGAGGCCTGAGCCGCGGCAGCATGCTCATCTGCGCACGGCTTTCAATCTGGAACACGCCGACTGTCTCTGCTTTGCAAATCATGTCGTACGTGGTCTGGTCCTCAGGTGGGATGTCCTGCATTTCAAAGACATGCCCTTTGCGCTTACCGATGAGGTCAAGCGCCTTGCGGATGGCCGTCAACATCCCCAAGGCCAAGCAGTCAACCTTGAGCAGGCCTACGGCATCCAGGTCATCTTTGTCCCACTGAACGACAGTCCGGTCAGCCATGGCGGCGTTCTCAATTGGAACCATCCGGGAAAGTAATCCCTTTGTAATCACAAAGCCGCCAGGATGTTGAGACAGGTGGCGAGGAAAGCCCAGCAGCTGGTCGGTCAGTACCATCAATTGCTGCACCTTCAAGTCATCCACGGAAAGGCCAAGCTCCAAAAGCCGCGCCTGTTGCAGCTCACGCCCGTCGAACCACTTGTGGGACTTTGCCAGCTGGTCAACCACTTCGGGTTCGAACCCCAACGCCTTGCCCACGTCCCTGATGGTGGACTTTGGCCTGTAGCTGATGACGACTCCAGTCAGCGCAGCCCGCTCCCGCCCATATTTGCGGTACAGGTACTGAAGAATCTCTTCTCGCCGCTCATGCTCGAAGTCAATGTCGATGTCCGGCGGCTCATTGCGCTCCTTCGAAATGAAGCGTTCGAAAAGAACGCTCATGCGGTCAGGGTCCACTTCGGTCACCCCTATGCAATAGCAGACCACGCTGTTGGCAGCGGACCCACGGCCCTGGCAAAGGATGTGCTGGCTGCGTGCGAACTGAACGATGTCGGCGACGGTCAAGAAGTAGTGCTCGTATTTGAGGTCGCTTATCAGTTCAAGCTCGTGCTCAATCTGCAGCTGGACCTTGGCCGACATCCCATCTGGCCATCGCCGGCCGGCACCTTCGTAAGTGAGTCGCCGCAGGTAGCTCGCGGCGGTCTCCCCCTCGGGTACCACTTCGTCCGGGTATTGGTACTTCAGCTCATCGAGCGAAAAGGTACACCGCGCTGCTACATGCAAGGTCTCCGCCAGAAGGTCCGATGGATAGGTTTGAGCAAGACGCAGCCGTGTGCGCAGGTGGCGTTCGGCATTTGGCTGCAGGTCCAATCCGCATTCGGTCAATGGGCGGTTCAATCTCGTGGACGTCAAGACGTCCTGCAGGGCCTTGCGGGAGCGCACGTGGAAATGCACATCTCCGCAAGCCACCAAAGGTATGGCTGTCAGCTCGCTGGCCTGGCGCAGACGGTACAGCCACATCTCATCATCCAGAAGACTCAGCAGTTCTACGCCAAGCCAACAGCGCCCGAGGAACTGGTCCAGCAGCCATCTGGCGCATTGCTCTATCTGCGCGGGCTCGGACATCCTTTTGGGCGAGGCGATGACTACGCAGTCCTGCAGCTCTGCGCCTGTGATGTCATCGACATCAAGCTGATAGGTGCCTTTCTCGTCCGAGGAGCGCCGCAGCTTCGTGATGAACTCGCAGAGGTTGCCGTAGCCATTGAGATTGCACGCCAAAACTGTCAACGAAAACGGAAAGTGGCAGAACACCTCGAACTGACTGCCCACCAACAGCTTGATGCCGTGTTCTTTTGCCGCCACGTGCGCGCGCACCACCCCAGCGACACTGCACTCGTCAGTCAAGGCCAAGGCCGCGTAGCCCAGCTCGGCCGCGCGTACTACCAGCTCGCCCGGGCGGCTCGCACCCCTTAAAAATGAGAAGTTTGAGACGCAGCGAAGTTCTGCATAGTCAGGAAGGGAAGTCATGGTGTAACTCAAGCGAAAGAGCCGTGGAGAAACCAAGCGGTCTCAGCAGCGTCTCCAGGTAGGCGGGTTTGAAAAAGCCAAAGCAGGCCGGCGTTCTCATTGACTGCGACCCAGTAGTCGCGGGATACGTGACGGGTGGTCAGCACCCCGTCTTCCTCGACGCGATGCCACCAACCGCCTTCGACGCGGTGCGGGCCTACCAGCAACTGCAACGGCCCTTGATACAAGGGACGATGCGCCCGTGTGGCCAGCCGGAGCGGGCTGGGCAGCACGATGGTTGGTTGGGTGATGTCCACGGCCCGGCTAACCGGCCGAGCTCTCTTTGCCGTCGCGGGTTGCCAGATGCACATCCACTCAGGTCTATGGTCCTCGGTGATGACAGGGCGTAGAACCTTGTCTGGACCCAAGCGAGCAGCGACCCGTTCCAGGACAAGGGTCATGCTCTCTCCGGTCTGGTTGGCATCCGGCAAGAGCGAAAGGTTCTGGTCTTCGAAGCGGTGCACTTCGTCGGCAAGCAGCTGCAGGTTGTTCACCGGCGCGCCAAGGTCGACCTTGGCCAGGTGCTCGGCCAACAGACGGGTCAGGTGTTCGATATCCCGAGTGGGCTTGGCGGTGCGTATGGTCAAGCCGCCGCCATCGCCGGGCGTCTTGGCAAACATGTCGTCGTGACGCCATTTCAGCGTGAATGCGGTGACGCCGTATTGGCGCGCCATCAGCCAGGCGGACATCTGCAGCAGTTGGCGTCGGGCCACGAATAAAAGTGCTGGTGCCAGGTCGACCCTCGACATCAACTCGACCTTGGAATCAAACGTTTCCGGTAGCTCGACCCAGTCGTGCACCTCTGGTCGCATGCCATAGGCCTGGTCAATGGCCGCCAACAACTTGCCGTCGAACCTGCGACTGAGCCCTCCCCGGGGTAAGGCGCGCACTTGGCCAAGTGTCTGACAACCCAAGCGTGCAAGTACGGCATGGTGCTCGGCCACCGACGTCAGCGACTCCAGTGGCAGGGCATCCAGAACCTGGTCCAGAGGCTTGCCAAAGCCATTCGAGACCCCTGACCTCGCCAAGGCCACGGCCGCCAATCCGGTGGGTGCCCAAGCAAGCTGAGCCACACCAAGGTCAGGGTTTTCGTCTTTGATGCGCTGGACCAGCTTGCGCTTGCCGCCAAACAAACGCACGCTCGCCTCCAGCTCCATCACGACGGCAGGCGCGGCAGACAGAGGCTCGGAGACGGCAACGCGGGGAGTAAATTGCAAGCACCACGTTGACAGTCCTCGAAGCGCCTCAATGCGCCGGTGCTCGTCGGACGGCGGGTTGGCCAGGAGCAGCGCAGCCCAGAGCATTTGGAATTGCCTCTCGCTCGTCGCGGTTGGCCATGAGCTCGCTTGGCTTGCGCAAGCGAGGGGTGATGAGGGATTCCATTCCAGCGGGAATGGATGGCAACGCCAAGATACCTTCATGGGCCGGCCCCTTGCGCTTGAGCACGTGGACTTTCAATTCCCAATTCAGGCCAAAGGCGAGTTGAACTCTTAGCGGCGCGGCGGAGGACTCATGCTGAGCAACCGCGGGCCGACAAAGGAACACCGGGCATTCAGAAATCTGCGCGCAAATCTGCAACCGGCGAATCTGCTCCTGGCGTGCTTGAGGCAGCCATGAAATCAGGGCACCGCATGCGTTGCTCTTCACGAGCTGCTCCGTCACCCAAAGGCGCTGAGACGGGGCGTCGGCCTGAATCCAGACCAGGTTGCGCTCGTCTAAGCCCATCAATCGCAGACCGGGCATGTGCGGTTGCTTGGGTGGGCCGACAAAGACGACCGTTTTGCCTGCTTCTGACACCGCCCTGAGGGTGGGAGCCAGCAGGCGTAGCTCGCATACCAAGGGTTGTGGCTGCAAAATTTCGGTGATTGAATGGCAGGGCCAACCTCCGCCCGGAAGCTCTAGGTCTAGTGTTTCCCAACCCGTTTTGATAACCCGTGTGACGGTGCTGCCCAGCTCGTTTCCACGCCAAAGGGCCGCAGCGACCTGCGCCGGTAGCTCGCCAGGGGCAAGCGCCCGCTTGAAGATGGGATGTGCCTGGTCAGACGGGAGGTCGTCCCAGGCCGGGAGGTCGGCAAACATGGTGGCAGGTGAAATTTATACTGTATGTTTGTACAGTAACATGGCCGCCTAGGCTGTGTCGAGCAGCCAGTCCCTAAGACTTTGGGACAAGACGTCCAGTTTTCACGATATGAGCTCGGCCACCTCAATCCCTTAGAGGGGAAGGAGTTCGGCGCAGCCGTTGCAAATCCTAGCTCAGGACTGGAGCAGTCACATTTGGGCGCGCCAGTCAGACGCTCGCAAAGGAGTCGAAATCCTGGCAGAGTGACCACATGTGCAACCAGTTCCGCACCCTCCAGCAACTCGACTTGTTCGAGCAAACGTTCGGCGTGCCATTGCCGGACGGTGAGTGGCGAGAGGAGGTTTACCCCGGCTACCTTGCCCCCATCGTCCGCAAGCCCCGTGGCGGGCCACCTGGCAGCCGGGAGTCGGTTTTGGCGAAGTTCGGTTTGATTCCAGCCAAGTCGAAAACACAGAAGCTTGAGTTCTCAACCATGAACGCACGCGTCGACCGAATTCAGACGGCCAGGTCGTACAAGGGGCCTTTTACGGACCGGCAGTGGTGCATCATTCCTTCCGTTCGATTTTACGAGCCTTATTACGACCTGGAGCAGTGGGCCCTTGGCAATCGGAGGTCAGAGCGCTTTGGCATCAGTCGGGCTGACGGGCAGCCCGTGGGCATCGCGGGTCTGTGGGAGCTTTGGAAGCGACACCCGGATGACGAGGAAGGGATTCACAGCTTCACGATGGTCACACTGAACGCCGACAAGCACCCACTGTTGCATAGATTCCATCGACCTTTCGACAATCAGGGCAACCCTGAAGAAAAGCGCACCGTGGCGCTGCTTCGTGAGGCCCAGTTTGATGCGTGGCTCGACACCAGCCCTAGCAAGGCGCCTGACTTCTTCCATACTTTTCCCGCAGAGGATTTGGTGGCTGCGCCGTTCCCAGAACCGCCCAGGCCAAAGAAGCCTACTGTGACCAAAGCAATGCCTGCACCACTCGAGTCCCAAGTGCCGCAGCTTGGCTTCGACTTCGACTAACTTTCTTTGGAAAAAGAAGCCGTGCAAACCAATGAACGCGACGTCAACACTGGGGCAGGTCCCCCAGTTCATTGAATCGCCCCGGGAATCGTGGAGGCTGTTTGGTTTAAGTCATGCCTCCACCGTGGTGGGTTGAGTGGCGAGGAGTACCGAATGGACACGTACTGGCCGGATTCAACCGGTCGTCGAGCCGCGGTCGCTGTGATGAATCAAGCTGTTGTCGCGTTGTCGCTCGACGGTGCAACGCGCCACGGCCGTGCCTTCACGTGCCAGTTGCCGCCACACCTTGTCGACGCCATAGACCTGCATGTTGGCCTGCCAGACCTGCTCGATCTGAGGCACGTCGGCGGTCGAGCTCCGCCTGGGCGAAAAACGCGCTGGCCAACTTCAAAATTTCATTGGCCCGGCACAACTCCTTGACCTCGCGCTCCAGGTCCTTGACGCGCTGCGCCTCGGCCGTGGTCACGCCGGCTCGGGCCCCGTTGTTGATCTCATGCTGCCGGACCCAGCCCAGCAGCGTCTGTGGCACGCAGCCAATCTTGGGCGCGATCGATTCGACTGCGGCCCACAGCGATGGGTATTCCCCTCGATGCTCTTGCACCATGCGCACAGCGCGCTCACGGACCTCAGGTGAGAACTTGTTTGACTTCTTCATGGCTCCATCTTCTCAAAGGTTAGAGCCTCCTCAAAACCCGGGGCGATTCATTCAGGCTTGCCTTGCGTACGCTGCAAGTAGCGCTTCAGATGGCTTGCTGTTTGACCTTCGGTGGCTCTGCCAACCTCGGCTGGTGTCCCGCTCGCCACGACCAGTCCGCCATGCTCACCGGCGCCTGGCCCCACATCGATCACCCAGTCACTGGCGCACACGATGCGCATGTCGTGCTCCACCACCACCACCGTGTTGCCTGCATCGACCAGGCTGTTCAACAGAGCCATGAGCTTGTCCACATCGGACGGATGGAGACCAGTGCTCGGCTCGTCGAACACATACAGGGTGTTGCCCTTCTGGGTGCGTTGCAACTCGGTGGCCAGCTTGATGCGTTGGGCCTCGCCGCCGGACAGTTCGGTAGCCGGCTGGCCCAAGCGAAGATAGCCAAGGCCGATGCCTTTGAGCAGGGTGAATATCTTGAGCAGTGCAGGTTCATCGGTGAAGAAGCTGTGCGCTTCATCGACGGTCATGTCCAGCACTTGGGCGATGTTCTTGTCATGCCATGTGACCTGAAGCGTCTGCGGGTTGTAGCGAGCACCATGGCAGGCCGGGCAAGGGGCTGAGACGCTTGGCATGAATAACAACTCCACGCTGACCGCGCCTTCGCCTTCACAGGTTTCGCACCGCCCTTTGGCCACGTTGAATGAGAATCTCCCGGCGTCGAAGTGTTTCGCCTTGGCCGCTTTCGTGGCCGCAAACAGCTTGCGCACCTGGTCGAACAGGCCTGTGTAGGTGGCCAGGTTGGAGCGCGGGGTGCGTCCAATCGGCTTCTGATCGACCTGCACCAAGCGCCTGATGTGATTGGCGCCGCTGTGGATATGGCCGCTGGTTTGGGTTTCGGTGAAGACCGTGGGCTCAAGGTCGTCTCCCTCATCGTTCATCGGCACAACCTCGTGGCCCAGGTGAGCACTGACGAGTTCAACCAAGGCTTGGCTTACCAAACTTGATTTGCCGGAGCCGGATACACCCGTCACGGCGGTGAGCACCCCAAGGGGAAAGCGCACGTCCAGTGCTTTCAGGTTGTTCCTGGTGATGCCGCGCAGGTCAAGCCATGCGGAAGGCTGGCGCTTGACGGCCTGATGGGCCTCCGGAGGCGCGAACAGGTAGCGGGCGGTGGTTGACGCCTGGACATGGCGAAGGCCTTCCGGAGGGCCGCTGTACAGCAACTCGCCGCCTTTGGTGCCGCCTTCGGGTCCCACGTCCACCAGCCAGTCCGCCCGGCGCATCATCTCCAGATCGTGTTCCACCACGAAGACCGAGTTGCCTGACGCTTTGAGTTGCGCCAGGGCCCGCAAGAGTGCCTCGCTGTCGGCGGGATGCAGGCCGGCCGACGGCTCGTCCAAGATGTAGACCACGCCAAACAGGTTCGACCTGATCTGTGTGGCCAGGCGCAAGCGCTGCAATTCGCCGGGCGACAGCGTGGGCGTGCTGCGATCCAGTGCCAGATAACCTAGCCCCAACTCCTGCAGGGTATGGATTCGGCTGAGCAAGTCTTGGGCAATGCGTTGGGCCGCGATGCGCTTTTCAGGGGACAGGTTCGGCGTGTGGCGCACGTTGGGCGACGCTTTGTGTGCCGAACCGCCCGCGGCAACTCGGCGTTGGGTGTCCTGTCTGGCCTGTGCGCGGCTCAAGGCCGCAACATCGGGCTGGTCGCCATGTTCGAAGACGCCCTGTGCAGCATCGCTCAGCAGCCCTGCCACGCGATCCAGCGGCCACTGCGACAAAGTGCCGATGTCCACGCCGGCGAAGGTGACGGACAAGGCTTCTGGTTTCAAGCGCTTGCCGGCACACAGTGGGCACAGGTTGCCGACCATGAAGCGAGACACCCGTCGCTTCATCAAGGCACTCTGGGTGGTCGCGAAGGTGCTGAGCACGTACTGCCTGGCTCCGGTGAAGGTGCCCTGGTAGCTGGGCTCCTGTTTGCGACGCAAGGCGGCTCTGGTCTGGGCAGGCGTCAAGCCGGCATAGACGGGCACGGCGGGGTGCTCCTCTGTATAAAGGATCCAGTCCCGATCTTTCTGCGGCAGATCGCGCCAGGGTGTGTCCACGTCGTAGCCCAAGGTCACAAGGATGTCGCGCAGGTTCTGCCCATGCCATGCCGTGGGCCAGGCGGCAATCGCGCGTTCGCGGATCGTCAGTGAATCGTCTGGCACCATTGAACGTTCGGTCACTTCGTACACCTTGCCCAAGCCATGACAATGGGGGCAGGCCCCCTTCGGCGTGTTGGGCGAGAAGTCTTCCGCGTACAGCATGGGCTGATCGGGCGGATAGCTGCCCGCCCGCGAGTACAGCATGCGCAGAAAGCTCGACAAAGTGGTCACGCTGCCCACCGAGGAACGTGGGCTGGGCGTGCCCCTTTGCTGCTGAAGCGCCACGGCAGGTGGTAAGCCATCAATCGCGTCCACGTCTGGGACGCCAACCTGGTCCATCAGCCGCCTTGCATAAGGTGCCACTGACTCAAAATAGCGGCGCTGGGCTTCCGCGTAAATCGTGCCAAACGCCAGTGAAGATTTTCCCGAGCCTGACACACCTGAAAACACCACCAAAGCATCGCGGGGAATGTCTACGTCGACCTGCTTCAGATTGTGCTCGCGCGCACCACGTACAGAAACGCTTCCCTGCACCGGATGTCGGGTCAGCGGCGGAACTGACTCAGCCTTGCCGTTTTTCATCTGAACAGATCCTCAGGGCGTTGAGACCCGATCCCACTCCCTTTCGTGGGCCTGAAACGTCGTTGCCAAATGACACTCAAACTGACCATGCTTTCCCTGTGGTTCAGCCAGCTTGTGGCGAAAATGGCTGAAACCAGCAATCGTCGTACCAGTCACACTGGGCTCGGCCAAAGTGCGTTGGCAACCAAGGCCTCGTTCATGCAATCGGCATGCTCGTTGCTCAAGGTGCCTCACTGTTGTCGCCTGGGGTTTCTTCGCGCTATTTGACCTGCTGCTTGCCCAACTTGCGGGCCAAGGTGCGCCGGTGCATGCCCAAGCGGCGAGCGGTCTCGGAAATGTTGAAACCGGTTTCGGCCAGGATCTCGTGGATGCGCTCCCATTCCAAGGTCTTGATCGACGTGGAGCGGTTGGTCAACCCAACCTCGGCGTCGCCCTCTGCACGGCCAAAGGCGGCCTCGATGTCGTCGGTGTTGGACGGCTTGGCCAGGTAGTGGCAGGCGCC
>NZ_JACMNS010000043.1 GCF_014378415.1 Aquabacterium sp. | reverse complement strand
CCCGCAAACCGGCCAAGGCCGCGATGTCTTCAAAGCCCAGGCGCTCGATGCGCCCAGTCGATATCCCAGGCGCCCGATGCCATTGGCAGCAATCAGGGTCAGCAAGTGCATGGGCCTCATCGCCTGCTTGGGAAACATCGCCCGCAGCCGCACGAACAGGTCGCCCTCAGGCAGGTTCTGGTCCATCACCGGGAACAAGTCACCATCCTGCCAGGTGGCCTGCGTGCTCGCGGGCATCAGCAGCGCCAGGGCAGCTTGGTCAGGCCTTGGATCCCGGTAGCGAAACTCGTACGTGGAACGCTTGATCAGCTGGCCCGAGAACGCGCCGTCAATGCTGACTTCCAGCAGCGGGGATCTTCTCAGGGAGCATCACCATCCCCGTCGTCCTCTTCGGCAAATCGGGCGGCCACTTCCTGCATGGTTGGCATGCCGACCTTGTCGATGCGCAAGGCCAGGCCCAAGGCGGCCAGCATGGAAGACACGGTGACAACGTCACCCGCCTCCAGCCGATAGATGACCTCGCGCACCTTGCCGGCGCGCTGCGCCAGGTCTTTCTTGGAAAACCCCGCGGCTTCACGGTGGGCTTTCAGCAGTTGCCCCAACTCATCAGGCAGGCGAATCATGTCAGTCATGACTTGCATAATTGCCGACTATTTGGTGCTTTGTAAGTTATAGCTTGCGTCAGCTTACTGCGCTTGAACGGAAAGCTTTGAAATCGGCGTGGAAGGTGCGCTTCCGAATCTCTGAGGGCAACGCTCAAGTGAGGGGGCTGATATCCCTCTGCCGCAAGCCTTTACATCAAACATGCGCATGACTGATATTGCCAATGATGCGCACCAGTGCTAGCCTAAGACACTGCTTTCATGAGGATCGCGCATGCCAACCGCCGCATCTACCAGACCAGCCGTCGCTCAGCGCAAGGCCACCAACGTGACACTGGATGCCATCCTGCTGGCCGAGGCCAAGGCCTTGCGCATCAACGTTTCTCAGGCGGCGGAGGCGGGTGTGGCGCAGGCCGTGGCCACCAAACGCCAGGAACTTTGGCTGGCGGCCAACCGCGAAGCGCTTGAAAGCTCGAACGCTTATGTCGAACAAAACGGGTTGCCTTTGGCACACCACCGGCACTTTTGATGCCTCGCTTCTGCGTTCACGCCAACCCCGAAGGCCCCGGTTACCTGCTGGATGTGCAGGCCAATTTGCTCAGCCACTTGAACACGCGCATGGTGGTGCCGTTGCTGCCCAAAACCAGCGCGCCCGCGCCCGCTCAGACCTTGAATCCCACGTTTGAGATTGGTGGGGTGGCCCATGTGATGGTCACGCAGTTCATGGCGGCGGTGCCGCAGAAGTTGCTGCAGGCGCAGGTGCTGAGCTTGGAAGACCGGGCGCACGAAGTGGTGTCGGCGCTGGACTGTTTATTTCAGGGCGTTTAAGTGGCTGACCAGGGCAGTTCATGCCAGCGCGATCGGCCCCCAACCTGGCAACTTCACGCAATAGCGGGTTGAGCGCCCAGCACCAACCCGCACCAGCAATTCAAGGGCTTCCAGTTCAATCAACTCGCGGGAAGCAGTCGCTCGCGACGTGCCCGCGATGCTTTCGTACTTCCTGGTGCTCATGCCGCCCTCGAACCCATTGGGCCCGGCGTCGAGCAGCAGGTTCATGACCTTGCGCTGTCGCTCGTTCAAATCCTGGTGGCTGTGGTCCATCCAGAACCGCGCCTTGGCCAGCGTGTCGTCAATGGCCCTGGAGGCCTCTTCGCAAGCGGCCTGAACCTGCTGGATGAACCAGCTGACCCAGTCGGTCACGTCCAGCCCGCCGTGCTGGGCTCGCTGCAACTGGTCGTAGTACTCGTTGCGGCGGTCCAGCAAGCGTTGCGAAGTCCTCATCAGGCGGCTGGCTTCTCCGCTGTCCCTGGCCAGCACCAGGTCCGCCCAAACTCGTCCGACCCGGCCATTGCCATCTTCGAAAGGGTGGATGGTCTCGAACCACAGGTGGGTCAAGGCGGCCCGCACCAGGATGTCGGGCTCGACGCTGGCGTTGAACCAATGCAGCAACTGGCCCATCTCCTGGGACACCCGGGCAGAGGGTGGCGCCTCGTAGTGCACGCGCTCGCGCCCAATCCGGCCACTGACGATTTGCATCGGCGCGGTGTGCTCACGGTAGCCACCGACCCGGATCTTCATCATCCCGGAGTGGCCGGTTGGAAAGAGAGCGGCCTGCCAGGCATGCAAACGCTCATGGGTCACCTCATCGGCGCAGCGCGTCAACGCATCGTCCATGATGTCCAGCAGGCCTTCGACATTGCGCGGCGCGTTCGGGCCATCTTGCCGGCCCACGCCCAGGCGGCGCGCGACTGAACTGCGCACGGCCACCAAATCCAGCTGTTCGCCTTCGATGGCGGCTGTGGCGACAGCCTCTTGGCTCCAGGCCTCGGCTGCCAGCTCCAATTTCTGCTCAAAGCCCAGAGCGGCGAGCTTGCCTTCGACCATGCCCTGGGCACGTCGGGCGTTGGCAAGGGCCACGCCCACCCGGAGGGGGTCGTGGTGAAGTGCAGGCCAGTGCGGCTGCTGCCAGGGGTAGGTCGCGTCCGATGTCATGGCTTGAGATGAGGCGATTGACGGGCGAATACGACTCATTTCTTGAGTCGATTATGAAGTTTAACCGACTCAGGAGCGGTCAGGGACTGTTTTGGCTCCATGCCGTGACCTTGTAGGTCATGCACGAAAGTGTCGCATCCCGTGTGACCCCAAACGCCAAGCCAATCAAGACGATCGGTGCACCGATTCAGCCGACAATTGCAGCAAGGCATCCCGGTAAACCGACGCTGGCAAAGCCTCCAAACAGCCCTCCGCCAGGCGCGCCTGCTCCTCGGCCGCCTCGCGCGTGGCCTGCAGCGCACCCGTCGTTTTGACGATGTCCACGATCTCCGCCATGCGATCCACTTCGCCGTGGATGATGGCGTTGCGGATCATCTCGCGTTGCTCGGGCGTGCCACGCTGCATGGCCACCAGCAGCGGCAAGGTCGGCTTGCCCTCGCGCAGGTCATCGCCAATGTTCTTGCCCAACTCGGCCGTGCTGCCTTCGTAGTCCAGCAGGTCGTCGATCAGTTGAAACGCGGTGCCCAAAGTGCGCCCATACGAGGCGCAAGCTTCTTCAACCTCTGGCGTCGCATCCACGGTCACCGCGCCCAGGCGGGCACTGGCCTCGAACAGCTTGGCCGTTTTGTACTCGATCACCTTCAGGTAATCGTCCACCGAGATGTCGGGGTCGTGCATGTTCATCAACTGCAGCACCTCGCCCTCGGCGATCACATTGGTGGCCTCGGCCAGCACGTCCATCACCCGCAGGCGGTTGGTCGTGACCATCATCTGGAAAGCGCGCGAGTACAGAAAATCGCCCACCAGCACGCTGGCCGCGTTGCCGAACATGGCATTGGCCGTTTGGCGGCCGCGCCGCAGGTTCGATTCGTCGACCACGTCGTCGTGCAGCAAGGTGGCCGTGTGGATGAACTCCACCACCGCCGCCAATTCATGGCGCTGCGATGAGTCATTGCCCAGCGCCCGAGCGATCAGCAGCAACAGCATCGGGCGGATGCGCTTGCCCCCCGCGTTCACGATGTAATTGGAGATCTGATTGACCAGCGCCACCTTGGACGACAACCTGTGGTGGATGACCTGATCCACCTCGGCCATGTCAGGGGCCATGAGGCTGCGGTAGTTCACGGTGGGGGTGGAAGTGGCTGACACGCTGGACCAGGTTGGAGTGCGGTAAACGGTGATTATAGGAACCCCCTTCGTCAGGCCGGTAACAGCGCGACAATGCCCGATCAGGAGCCCCACGATGAACACCGTTGAAGACACCGCTGTGACACCCCCGCCCTTGGCCCCAGCCGGCCTGTCGATGGCCATCATCGGTGCCGGCCCGGCTGGGCTCGCCCTGGCGCTTCAAGCCGCCCAGGCCCTGCCCCAGGCCCGCATCACGGTGTTCGATGCCCGCCCCGCCGACAAAGACGTGTCAGGCGATCCGCGCGCCCTGGCCCTGTCGCTGGGCAGCGTGCAAGAGCTGGAGCGCATGGGCGTGTGGACCGCCATCCAGGCCCGCCAGCAGGTGGCGCCCATCCTGGCCGTGCACGTGTCCCAACAGCAACCGACCGTGCTGTGGCCGGGCCGTGATCAGCCCTTTGTGGCCATCAGCGCGGCCGAGCAAGGCGTGGCCCAACTGGGCGCCGTGGTCAGCTATGGCACCCTGGTGGCGCCCATGCAGGCCGCCTGGGCCCAGGCCATCGCCCGCCAGCCCGATCGCCTGCTGATGCGGTTTGGCACTCCGGTGAAGGGCCTCAAGCCCGTGCCCGGTGGCGTCGAGGTCGATGCCGAGATCGCGGAATCATTTGACCTGGCCGTGGTGGCCGAAGGTGGCGTGTTTGCCGACCAGCCCACCCTGAAATGGCCCCAAGGCGTCAGCCATGACTACGCCCAGACCGCCTGGGTTGGCCAGGTTCTGCTGGGCGAGGACAGCGAAGCCGGCGTGGCCTACGAGCGCTTCACCCCGTCCGGCCCCGCCGCGCTCCTGCCTTTGGCCGACGGCACCGTCGTGCCCGGCGGCCCCAGTGGCCGCCGCGCCGCCCTGGTGTGGTGCGTGCAGCGAAACGACGACCCGGTGCGCGACCTGACCGACGCCCAACGCCTGGTGGTGCTGAACACGATCTTTCATGAGCGGGTGGGCAAGATCCACCAGGTCTCAAGCTTGAAGGCTTTCCCGCTGGGGCTCAATGCCCACCGCAGCCTGGTGAACGATGGCGCGGTGGTGCGCATCGGCAACGCGGCGCAAACGCTGCACCCGGTGGCGGGGCAAGGCCTGAACCTGGGGCTGCGCGATGTGCACGAACTGCTGTCGGCACTGAAGGGCGCTAGCGTAGGGGGGCGGGTGGATGTGGCGGCCGCCTTGCGGCACTTCCAGCGCCGCCGTCAGCCTGATCGATGGGCCTTGATCGCCGGCACGGATTTTCTGGCCCGCAGCTTCACTTGGCCCGCGCCCGTTTTGGCGACGGTGCGCGGCCTGGGGTTGGGTGCCATGCAGGCGCTGGGCCCTCTGAAGCACCGGCTGGCCAGAACGATGATGTTCGGCCTGCGCTGAAGCAACTCAGCTCAGCGTTGCAAAGCCACGATGGTGGACGCCCATTGGGCATCGACGAAGGAAGTCTCGGCACTCGCGTGCAATCCATACACGGCCCACGCGGCCATGGCGGCAAACAGCGTGTTTTGCAGCAACTTTTTGCGCATGGAGGTCTCCTCTGATTTAGCGGGCCGCCCTCGTGCAGCGGGACGACCTCATCTTATGAAGGATGATTCTCCTTCCAAGTGCGTAACAAAACCCCCTTAAGGGGGTAGTTCAGGGTTCATCCTGCACAAAGTCCGCGTCGCAGCCTCGGCCAGCGGCGATCACCCGGCGCGCCCAGCGCAGCCACAGGCGCCGCAAAGGGCCCCAGCTCATCCAGCGCCCAGCCATGAATCGGTCAGGCTGCACCAGCAAACCGCAGCGGTAAGCCGAGGCCTCATCCGACCAGAACAACACGTCGCAAGCCCCTTTTCGGCGCCGGCTGATCAGCATGCCCACCGGGCAGGGCTCGACCAGACAACACACGCCGCAGCCATTGCAAGGCGCGCCCAAAGCGGGTTTGGGCGGTGCCTCTGCGTGAATATGGATGACTTGGTGGTGCATGAATGGCCGGGGTTTGCGACAATCTTGCCTTATGAACACCGTGCAGACCATTTCCCCTTCCGCCGACCAACCGGTTGACCAGTACATGAGCGCCGTGGGCCAGGCCGCCCGCGCGGCCGCCACCTTGATGGCCGCCGCCTCGACCGCCGCCCGCAACAACGCCATCCTGGCCCTGGGACGCCTGATCCGCGAGCAGGCCGCCACCCTCAAGGCCGACAATGTGCAGGATGTGAGCAAGGCCCAGTCCAACGGCCTGAGCGAGCCCATGGTCGACCGCCTGCGCCTGACCGACAAGGTCATCGAGACCATGGCGCAAAGCTGCGAACAGGTCGCCGCCCTGCCCGACCCGGTGGGCGAGATGACCAACCTGCGCCGCCGCCCCAGCGGCATCACCGTGGGCCAGATGCGCGTGCCCATCGGCGTGTTCGGCATGATTTTCGAGAGTCGGCCCAATGTGACGATCGAGGCGGCCTCGCTGGCCATCAAGAGCGGCAACGCCTGCGTGTTGCGCGGCGGCTCCGAGGCCATCCACTCCAACCTGGCGCTATGGAAGCTGGTGCAAGCAGCCCTGGTTGAAGTCGGCCTGCCCTCCACCGGCGTGCAACTGGTGCAGACCACCGACCGCGCTGCCGTGGGCCACCTGATCACCATGCCGCAGTACGTGGACGTGATCATCCCGCGCGGCGGCAAGGGCCTGATCGAACGCATCAGCGCAGAAGCCAAGGTGCCGGTCATCAAGCACCTGGACGGCAACTGCCACACCTATGTCGACTTCGAGGTCGATCTGGACCTGGCCGTGAAGGTGACCGACAACGCCAAGACGCAAAAGTACAGCCCCTGCAACACCACCGAATCACTGCTGGTGCATGTGAAACAGGCCGCCGCGTTCTTGCCCCGCATCGGCGCGGTGTTCGCGGCCAAGGGCGTTGAAATGCGCGCCGACCCACGGGCCAAGGCCATCCTGGCCGATGTGCCCGGCGCCAAGGTGCTTGAGGCCACCGAGCAGGATTGGTTTGAAGAGTACCTGGCCCCGGTCATCGCCGTGAAGGTGGTTGATTCGCTGGACGAGGCCATTGCCCACATCAATCACTACGGCTCGCACCACACCGATTCGATCCTCACCACCCACCAGCCCAACAGCATGCGCTTCATTCGCGAGGTGGATTCGGCCAGCGTGATGATCAACGCGTCCACGCGTTTCGCCGATGGCTTCGAGTACGGCCTGGGCGCTGAAATCGGCATCAGCACCGACAAGTTCCACGCGCGTGGCCCGGTCGGGCTGGAAGGGCTGACCTCGCTGAAATACGTGGTGCTGGGCCAGGGCGAAATCCGCACCTAAGCCCTTGCATGCTTGACCTGACGCCGGCCAACGTCGGCTCGCCACCTTGCTGGGCGCCCTGGTCCTCAAAACGGCCTGGGACGCCCGGGGCGGCTTACTTTGAGCTTGGGCCGCTGTAGTTCATCCAGCCAATGAACGGGGCATTCAGGCTCTGGATGAAAAGCTTGCCATCCACCTCGGTCGCGGCCGTGGTTTCGGGATAAGCGCCACTGGGGTCCTGCAGGTCATCCACGACCTTGCCTGATTCATCCAGGGCCACGACATGGCCATGCGCCTTGGGCACGGGCCACAGGAAGCGCGGCAAACGCAGCGTCAACTTGCGAAGAATCGGGTACTCGGCGGTGAAGTCGATGACGGGGCTGCGCGGCTTGGTCAAACCCACCCACAAGCGGCCCTGCGCGCCAGCCACCAAGTTGTCGGGGAAGCCAGGCAGGTTGTCCACCAGCACGGTGGCCGCGCCCTGACTGATGGCATTGCTCAGCGTCGGTGTGTTCATCATTCCCTGGGTAGCCCGGGTCAGGGACAGCTTGGCCAGATCAATCTTGAGGATGCGGTAGGTGCCGGTCTCCGACAAGTACATCGTCTTGCCATCTTTGGAGAACGCCACGCCATTGGGGAAGCACAGCCCCGCCAAGGCCACGCGCGATTTCAAGGACACCGGGTCTGCGGCAATGAGCCGGCCCGTGCAACTGTGCTCCAGGATGTCCAGCACGCTGGCTTCCAGGGTGCTTTTCCACTCGAGCACGCCAAACCGGCGGCTGGCATCGGTCAACCAAAGCGTGCCATCGCTACCCACCTTGACCGCATCGGCAAAGCGGAGCGGGTCGCCCGCCACCGGGTCATCAACCGTGGCGAGCAAGGTTTCGACCTTGGCAGTGGCCCCGCTGCCTTCAATGCGCAGCAGGCCTTTCACGCCATCGGCCACCAGCACGCGGCCCTGGGCGTCCACGTCGGTGCCCAAGGGGCGCCCGCCGGTGTTGGCGAGTACCTCGCGCGTTTTACCGTCCGGGCTGAACTTCAGCACATCACCGTTGACCAGGCCGGTGTACAGCCAGCCCTGATGGGCCGTGATGTGTTCAGGGCCGACTTGCCCAGCCCCCAGAGTGATCTGCTGCAGACCCGCCAGTTTCTGGTTGACGGCATGGGCGCCGGCATGACCGGCGTCTTTGGGGGGCGACCAGGCCACGGGATCCGCCGGAACGGGCCAGAACGCCAGGTAGGCCACCAAGGCCGCCACAGGCGTTGCCCAGGAGGCCAGCCAACGCAAACGGCCACGTTGTGCCACAGGACTTGATGGGATCACACTCAATTGCACACTCCAGCTGCCCCATCTACAGAGGCCATTGATTTTGTAACCATGACCCTGACAAAGCTTACTTTTCGACGAAAGCGCGCTCAATCACGTAGTCGCCCGGCTCGCCTTGCGAAGGCGAGATGTGGAAGCCCCGGGCGTCCAGGATCTTGCACAGGTCGGTCAACATGGACGGGCTGCCACACATCATGGCGCGGTCGGTGGCCGGGTTCAAAGGCGGCAGGCCGATGTCGGCGGCCATCTTGCCGCTCTCGATCAGGTCGGTCAGGCGACCCTGGTTGCGGAACTCTTCGCGCGTCACCAGGGGGTAGTAAATCAATTTGTCGCGCACCAGGTCGCCCAGCAACTCGTGGTCCGGCAGGTCGTCCTTGATGAAGTCGTGGTACGCCAGCTCGCTCTTGTAGCGCACGCCGTGCACCAGCACCACCTTGTCGAATTTTTCGTAGGTGTACGGATCCTGGATGATGCTCATGAAAGGCGCCAGGCCGGTGCCGGTGCCGAACAGGTACAGGTTCACGGCCGGCTTGAGGTCATCCACCACCAGGGTGCCCACGGCCTTGCGGCTGACCAGCAACTTGTCGCCCACCTTCAAATGCTGCAGGCGCGAAGTCAAGGGGCCGTCCTGCACCTTGATGCTCAAAAATTCGAGGTGCTCTTCATAGTTGGCGCTGGCCACGCTGTAGGCGCGCATCAAGCGCTTGCCATCGATTTCCAGGCCAATCATCACAAAATGGCCACTGGCAAAACGCAAGGCCGGATCACGCGTGGTTCTGAAGGTGAACAGCGTGTCGTTCCAGTGGTTGACGTGGGTAACAGTTTCTGAATTGAAAGCGGCCATGACCAGGTTCCTGCAAGGACTCTCGAAAACCCTCCATTGTCGCCCAGCTTTGCAGCCCCCGCCAACAGCCTGACACACCGACCCCTGAAGTCCGGGGATTTGATCCACTATGCTGACCTGCCATGCACCAATCCCCCATCGATTTGCTCGCCGTGCCCGCCGCCCCAGACACCCCTTCCGCCTTTGCCGATCCGCGCGCCGCCCTGGTGGTGTTCTCGGGCGGGCAGGATTCCACGGCTTGCCTGGCCTGGGCCTTGAGCCGCTTCAGCCGGGTCGAGACCATTGGCTTCGACTACGGCCAGCGCCACCGCATCGAGATGGACTGCCGCGAACCGGTTCGCCAGGCCGTGGCTCAAGCCTTTCCCGATTGGGCCAGCCGCCTGGGCGAAGACCATGTGCTGGACTTGGCGCTGCTGGGCCAGATCTCGGACACCGCCTTGACCGAAGACCGCGCCATCGAGATGCAGTCCAACGGCCTGCCCAACACCTTCGTTCCCGGCCGTAACCTGCTGTTCATGACCTTCGCGGCCTCAGTGGCCTACCGACGCGGCCTGAATGTGCTGGTGGGCGGCATGTGCGAGACCGACTACTCCGGCTACCCCGATTGCCGCGACAACACCCTCAAAGCCTTGCAGGTGGCGCTCAGCCTGGGCCTGGCCACGCCCATGACGGTGGAAACACCGCTGATGTGGCTGACCAAGGCGCAAACCTGGGCCCTCACCGACCAATTGGGAGGCCCCACGCTGAACGACATCATCGTGGAGCACACCCACACCTGCTACCTGGGCGACCGCACCCACCGCCACGCCTGGGGTTACGGCTGCGGCCAATGCCCCGCCTGCCAGTTGCGCCGCGAAGGCTTTGAGCAGTGGACGACTGCTAGGATTGATTGAATGAACACCACACAAATCATCACCCTCGTGGTGGTCGCCTTGATCGTCTTTTGGGGCGTGGGCGCCTACAACCGCCTAATCAAGCTGCGCAACGAAATCACCAATGCTTTTGCGCAGATCGACGTGCAGCTCAAGCGCCGCCACGACCTCATCCCCAACCTGGTCGAGGTGGCCCGCAAGTACCTGGAACACGAACGCGAAACCCTGGAACGGGTGACCGCAGCGCGCGCGCAAGTCGTCGCGGCCACCGACCTGGTTCGCGGCCAACCCAACCAGGCCGGCCCCATCAAGAGCCTGAACCTGGCCGAGGGCGTGCTCAGCAGCGCCATGGGCCGCTTCCAGGCCATCGTCGAGGCCTACCCGGAACTCAAGGCCGACCAGTCCATGCGCGACCTCAGTGAAGAGCTGACACACACCGAGAATAAAGTGGCGTTTTCGCGCCAGCTGTTCAACGATGCCACGCTGGACTACAACAACTCGGCCCAGCAGTTTCCTGCCAATCTGATGGCAGGCGTCTTCAGCTTCAAAGAGGCCGCCATGCTGCAGTTCACGTCCACCGATGCGGAACGCATTGGCGTGAAAGTAGCCTTCTGAAGTATGTGAACGGGCAGTCTCGCCGTTAACCATGAAATTTCGACAGCATCAGGAACAGGCCCAGGCGCAAACCTTCAAATTGTTCGCCTGGTTTGCCGTGCTATTGGCAGGCCTGGTCGTGGCCATCAATGGGCTGATGGCACTGGCCTACAAGCTGCTAATGCCCCTCAGCCATGGCTACCCCGCCTTGTTCTTCGAAACCAACTCAGGCGTGATCCTGCTGTTCGTGCTCGGTGGCTGCCTGATCGAAACCCAGCGCCTGCGCGAAGGCGGTGGCCAGCGCGTCGCCCATTGGATGAACGGCCGCCTGGTCAAAGACCCCGACGACGCGCTAGAGCGCCGCCTGCTCAACGTGGTCGACGAAATGGCCATGGCCTCTGGCCAGACCGTACCGCATGTCTACGTGCTCACGCGCGAGGACGCCATCAACGCCTTCGTGGCGGGCTGGTCCCCCCAGGACTACGCCTTGTGCGTGACCCGTGGCGCGCTGGACCGCCTCACCCGGGCTGAATTGCAAGGCCTGGTGGCACACGAGTTCGGCCACCTGAAAGAAGAAGACTTGCCCATGGCCATGCGCCTGCTGGCCCTGGTGTGGGGTTTGTCGCTGGTGCATGGCTATGGCCAAACCTTGATGAGCCCGGACGAGATCGGCCACGTCAACCCGGTGCGCTGGGTGATCGGCTTGGTGTTCACCGCGGTCGGCTGGCTGGGCTGGGGCGCCGGTCGCCTGCTGCAAGCCGCCGTGGCGCGCCAGCGCGAGTTCCTGGCCGACGCCAACGCCATCCAGTTCACCCGCACGCGCGATGGCCTGGGCAATGTGCTGCGCAAGATCTGGTTCGACCAGCAGATGCTGGGTGGCCAGATGCGCCATCCTCAGGCCGACATGGTCGCCTCGTTGTTGCTGCACCAATCCACGCTGTCGCGCTGCATGGCCACCCACCCGCGTTTGCCTGAGCGAATCCACCGCATCTGCGGCGCCGTGCTGGCCCCCATGCCGGCGCCTTTGCTCAGGCTGGAGAAAGCCGAGCCGCGCCGCCCACCACCCATCGCCCCCGGCGTCATGCTGGCGGCTGCCTCACCTTCCCAACAGCCCACCCAGGCGTCTGGCCAAGCCCGATCACCCGATGACGCCGATGCTGTGGGCCGCCTGCGCCGCCTGGCAGGCCCCCGCGAAAAACGCATGGCCGTGCTGGCACTGATGATGTCGGCCGGCAACCGCCATGAGCGCAAGCTGTGGTTGAAGCTGGCCGAAGGGCTCACGCACGCGCAACAGATCCTGGACGATGTGCAGGGCCTGCGCCCCGAGCACCTGGTCCCGGAGTTCGAGCGCCTGTGCAAAAGCATCGCCGCCGACCCACTGAGCGACCGCCGCGCCCTGGTCGAAGCCGCCCGTGATTTGTTGAAAGCCGATGGGCGCGTCAGCCCACGAGATCGCCTGTGGTGGCTGACGCTGCGCCACCAGATGAGCGACAAAAAAAACAGCCGGCCCTTCATGCGCCCGGTCACCGGCCAAGGACGCGAGCTGGCTGATCTGCAAGACGACGAGATGACCCACGTGATCGCGCTGTCGGCGTACCTGGCCCGCTTTGTGCCCGAGGCTGAAGCGCAAGGCTTGCTGGCCGCCACCAGCCGAGCCTGGTACGCACGCGTCATCGCACGCTGTACCCACCGCGTTCAGGATTTGAAACCGGATGGCAAGATTCCCGACGCCGACGCCCTGATGCACGCCCTGGCAGGCGTTCAAGAGTTGTCGTGGATGATCAAGCCCGTGTTGCTGCGGGCCTGGGTTGAAGAAGCCTTGAACCACAGCCCTGGCGGCTTGCTGTCCAACGACACCGCCAACGCCCTGCGCTTGATGGCCGGCTTGATGGACTCACCCATGCCCCCCGCCTTGGCATCGCACTATCCGCGCGACTGAGGGCGACTGAGCGCGCTTGAGGATCAGACGTCGCCGTCTTTGTCCTTGCCGCCAACCGCAGACCTGGGCAAGCGGGTCAGGCCCAGCAGGCCATTGCGCAACTCGTCAGGCGCGGCCGGGCCGATGTACATGCGCATGTAGATCTGGTAGGCCAACTCACTGTTGATGGCATTGTTGCTGGCGGATCCGGTTACCCCTGGATCGATCATCAACTGCCTGCCATTGATGTAGCACATCCAGCCCTTGCCGGGCAGCCAGTCCAGGTTGACCACGTCACCCTTGCTCACCCGCTTGACCGCGCTGTAAGCGGCGCCCACCTGGCTGATCTCGTTGATCAACTGCTTGAACTCGGCATCGGTGGAGTTCTGCTTGAAGTCGGAGATGAAGATCCGGGAAATGGTGGACGAGGTGAACTCGCGCAAGATGTTGAGCTGGATGCGGCGGATGCCATTGAGCTTGAAAATCGCCTCAGTCGTGGTGCGTTTTTCAGGCAGGTACAGCGCGGTGACGTCCGCCTTGAAGTAGCCTCGCTTGCGCACCGCCGCCCCGTTGAGCACCAACTTTTGCCCATACGCGGTGATGGACTCTTCCAGCTGCACCCCCTCCAGCTCAACGCTCGCAGCGTGAGCTGGCTTGGCCCAAGGCACCAAGGCAGCCGCCATGGCACTGGCCATCAACTGGCGGCGGTGGTTCTCAAAGGTGGGCAAAGCGATACGGTCATCTTGCACGATGTGAGCACTCCTACGGCACAGCCATCCACTTGCCCGCGACACGGGCACCCCTGGCCTGAAGACCAGGGGAACTCCATCAATCAGGACCCTGATGAGGTTACAGCGGCTTGGACAAGGTCAGCCAAAAAGCTTGGCCTTCAGTGCGATTTTTCGCACCAAATTCCTTCAAGAATTTGCCTTCAAGCAGGAACTCGCCACCATTGGCCAACCAGCCCACGGCGGGGCCGGCGGCATAAGCGCGCATCTTGTTGCCGGTGCTCAGGTCAGCACCGTTGGCCAGCGCAGTCTGTTGCGTTGGCGAGAAACCCGTCAAATCCTGCTGGTCTTTGGTGAACTGCTCAACCACATAGCCCTGCAGGCCAACGCGGATGTCTTCAGACACGAACTTCATGGCTTGGTAGTCAATGTTCAGGATGTTGCCCGTGCGGTAGCCATTATCTTTGTTGCGCGTGTTGAAGGACAGCACCAGGCGCGCGCCCACATCCCAGCCATCGCCCACGAAGGCGTACTGCACCGAGGGGCGGAAAGTGAAGAAGTTGCCAAAGCCCGAATTGGCACGTTGGGTGGCGTCGTAGTCGCCCGTGGGCAGCACGATGGTGGGGGCAATGGTCACATGTTGGTGATCACCGATCTCCATGTGCCAGATGGGCGAGACTTCGAGGTCGCCGATGCCGTAGGTGGCGGAGTTGGTGGCAAGGCGGCCAAGAATGAGCGGGCTGAGACCGGCGGCCAAGTTGCCTGGCACCGCAGGGGCCGCGCTTCCAGCGCCCGGGGTGAAGGCTGGTGTTTCTCCAGCAAGTTGGATTTTGCGACGGACCAAAGGCAACATCGCCGTGAACCCGACATTCCCACCCAGCACCTGTTCACTGCTCAGGTAGGTAATGCGCGGAAGAATGGCGTAGGTATCAGCCTTGATGCCGATTTTTGAGTTGTAGTTAACGCCACCAGAAAATGCGGGCGCGGCGCCCGAAGTTAAGGGGTCCGCCTGCAGTTGCAGTTGCGAAACGTTGCCCGTCTTGGCCAACTGCTTGCCATCATTGCCTTTGATCTTGTTGGCGTGGTACGCCACCATCGCCACCTGCCCGTACCAGCCGGGCACCAAAGGCGAGGTCATGTCGCTGCCACCCACGCCAGGCGAATAGCGCTGGTTGCCATTCT
>NZ_JACMNS010000042.1 GCF_014378415.1 Aquabacterium sp. | reverse complement strand
TGCAGGGCACTGGTGCAGTCGCGCCTGCGGTGGTGATCCCGCCTGCGGCCGTGCCGACCGCGCCTTCAGCCAGTGACACGGCCCCCATTCGCCGGGCTGAACAGGTGGCTTTGGCGCACTGAGGTGCCCAGTCCGATACAATTCACACTTGCCGCGCGACTGGCGATAGACGGCCCAACCAGGGCCTGAGGTGGTGAACCACCGGGAAGCGCGGCCGGCACCAGGCATCTGGCCTGATTGCTGTTGCGCCGTTCGCCTGGGCAGCCCTCTGGCAGCAATGAAGTGCTGCGGTGGGTCTTCACACGACTGAAGAGGACTGCCTTTCATGTTTGACCGCGCCCAACAAACCCTGGCCAACGTTGATTCCGAGATCTGGTCTGCCATCCAGCTTGAGAACAAGCGCCAGGAAGACCACATCGAGCTGATCGCCTCGGAAAACTACACCTCGCCCGCTGTGATGCAGGCGCAGGGTTCGCAGTTGACCAACAAGTACGCCGAAGGCTATCCCGGCAAGCGCTACTACGGCGGCTGCGAATTCGTGGACGTGGTCGAGCAATTGGCCATTGATCGCCTGAAGCAATTGTTTGGCGCTGAATACGCCAACGTGCAGCCCAACTCTGGATCGCAAGCCAACCAGGCCGTGTTCTTCGGCCTGCTGCAGCCCGGCGACACCATCATGGGCCTGAGCCTGGCCGAAGGTGGCCACCTGACCCACGGCATGCCTTTGAACATGTCGGGCAAGTGGTTCAACGTGGTGAGCTACGGCCTGGATGCCAAGGAAGACATCGATTACGAGGCCATGGAGCGCCTGGCGCGTGAGCACAAGCCCAAGCTGATCATCGCGGGCGCTTCGGCCTTTGCCCTGCGCATCGACTTTGAGCGCTTTGGCAAGATCGCCAAAGAAATCGGCGCCTACTTCATGGTGGACATGGCCCACTACGCTGGCCTGATAGCGGCGGGCGTGTACCCCAACCCCGTGCCGCATGCCGACGTCGTCACCTCGACCACGCACAAGAGCCTGCGCGGCCCCCGTGGCGGCATCATCCTGATGCGCGGCGAAGACATCGCCAAGAAGATCAACAGCGCGATCTTTCCGGGCATCCAGGGTGGCCCGTTGATGCACGTGATCGCGGGCAAGGCCGTGGCTTTCAAAGAAGCCCTGTCGCCCGAGTTCAAGGTTTATCAACAGCAAGTTGTGAAGAACGCGGCAGCCTTGGCTGACACGCTGATCCAGCGCGGCCTGCGGATCGTGTCGGGCCGCACTGAAAGCCACGTGATGCTGGTGGACCTGCGCCCCAAGAACCTGACGGGCAAGGAAGCCGAAGCCATCCTGGGCAAGGCGCACATGACGTGCAACAAGAACGGCATCCCCAACGACCCGCAAAAGCCGATGGTGACCAGCGGCATCCGCCTGGGCAGCCCCGCTTTCACCACGCGTGGCTTCAAGGAAGAACAGGCCATCGCCGTGGGCAACCTGATCGCCGATGTGCTGGACAACCCGCACGATGAAGCCAACCTGGCCCGCGTGCGCGAGAAGGTCGCGGCGCTGACCCGCGATTTCCCGGTTTACCGTTGATCGATTGATATTGCAACCCGGCCCCTGTGCCGGGTTTTTTGTTTTTATTGTCTTGCTTGCCGTTTGGATGGGCCTTTGCCATGCGTTGCCCTTTTTGTGCACACCCCGATACCCAGGTCGTTGAAACCCGTGATTCTGACGAAGGTGATTCGACGCGCCGCCGCCGCCGTTGCGGGGGGTGCGACAAGCGCTTCACCACGTATGAGCGCGCTGAAATCGAACTGCCCGCCATCGTCAAGCGCGATGGGCGGCGCACTGACTATGAGCGGACCAAGCTGAAGGGGTCAATGATGGTGGCGCTGCGCAAGCGCCCGGTGAGCGCCGAGGCGCTTGACCTGGCGATTGAATCGATCGAGGCAAGGTTGCGCCAAAGTGGCGACAAGGAAGTGAACTCGACCCAACTGGGCGAATGGGTCATGAATGAGTTGCGCAAGCTGGACAAGGTGGCTTATGTGCGCTTTGCGTCGGTTTACCGCAGCTTTGATGATGTGAGTGAGTTTGTGGCGGCGATCAAGGAGACGGCGAAGCGGGTGGGCAAGGAGAGTAGCTGATCCGAGCACGAGGCGCGATGGACATCACTGCTTTGGATTCCTTCCCAGCCATCTTTGCAGAAAGCCGGGCGCATTCACTGGAGCGGCTGAGGCGGTGGTTTCTGAGCTTGCCTGGTCATACGAGCTGGCCAGTTGAGCCAGGGTTTCGAAGATATAGCGCCGAGCGCTGACCCGCTTGCCAGTCACCTTTTCCATTTTTGCAATGGCCTGAACAGCGAGCAGCGAATGCCCGCCCAGGTCGAAGAAATTGTCGTAGACCTGAATGTGGTTGACGCCCAGCAGTTCTTGCCAGATCAAGGCCAGCAGCTTTTGGGTGTCGGTGCTCAGTGAGCTTGATGGCGCTTCAGGATGCGGCGACTCGGGAGCGGTGATGGTGGGCGGCGGCAAGGCTTGCCGGTTGACTTTGCCATTGGCCAGCAGCGGGATTGCCGGCAACTCGACATAGTGCTGGGGCTGCATGTGGTCGGGCAGGCAATGCCTGGCGTGTTCTCGCAGAACTGCCATCGAGGGCATGCTTTGACGCGGCACGACATAGGCCACGAGCCTGACGTCGCCTGGTGTGTCTTCTCGGGCAATGACCACAGCGCGGGACACGGCGGGATGTCGGGACAGCTGGGCTTCTATTTCACCAGGCTCGATGCGGTGTCCCCGAACCTTGATCTGGAAATCAAGGCGGCCCAGGTGTTCAAGCTCACCGCTCCAGAGCCAGCGGCCCAGGTCGCCTGTTCGGTACAGCCTGGCATCGGGTTTGTTGCTGAATTGAGTGGGAACAAAGCGTTCGTGTGTCGTGGATTCGCGGTTCCAGTAGCCGGAGGCGACGCCGTCGCCGCCAATCGCGATTTCACCTGGTGTGCCGACCGGGCAGTGGTGGCCATGCTCGTCGAGAATCCAGACTTGCGTGTTGGCGATTGGGCTGCCAATGCGGATGCCATCGGCGGGTTTATTGACTCGCCAACAGGTGGACCAAACCGTCGTTTCGGTGGGGCCGTACATGTTCCAGACTTGCTCGGCCCTGCTCAACAGTTGGGCCGCCAGGTCTTTGTTCAGGGGCTCGCCACCGACCAAGGCCTTGAAACCCGTGGTCCGGCCAGTCCAGCCCGCGTCGATCAACAGGCGCCAAGTGGACGGGGTGGCTTGCATGACACTGATCTGGTGCTGGGTCATGAGTGCGTTGAGGGCGTGTCCATCCAGGACATCATCCTGGCTGGCCATCACGATGTGCGCGCCGACGGTCAATGGCAGCAGCAACTCCAGCACCGAGATGTCGAACGACAGCGTGGTCACCGCCAAAACCCGATCCCGGGCTCCGAGCCCTGGCATGTTGGCCATGCTGGTCAGAAAATTGCCCAGGGAGCGGTGGGGAATGACGACCCCTTTGGGTTGACCTGTGGAGCCCGATGTGTAGATGATGTAGGCCGCATCGTCACTGTCCAGAGGCCTTGGCGCTTCACTGCCCCAGATGGTGGCTGCCACGGCATGGTCCAGCAGCAATTGCAAGCCTGGGGGCCACTCCATCCGTGATTCGAGACTTTCGTGCGTGATCACCAGCGACAGCTTGGCGTCTGATGCCATGTACTGCAGGCGTTCGGCGGGATAGGCGGGGTCGAGCGGCACGTAAGCCGCCCCGGTCATCCAGATGGCCAACACGGAAGCCACCAGGTCGGGGCCACGTTCAAGGCAGATGCCCACGCGGTGCTGATGGCCGATACCCTGGTCCCGCAGGGATTGGGCGATGTGCCGTGCCTGGAGGAGCAAGTCCGCGTAGCTGACTGTCTGGTCGCCGAAACTGATGGCCAAAGCGTGAGGATGCCGATGCGCCTGATCGCTGATCAGATCAAGGGCATGGACGTTGGCGGGATCTTGCTGTGTCGTGGTGTCGTTCCAGCGCTGCAGTTGCGCGCGCTCGGCAAGGCTAAGCCATTTCAGTGTTGACAACCGCGCTTGCGGCTGGGCCATCACCTGGTTCAGCAACGTGAGGTAGTTGTCGACCAATGCGCTGGCCGTGGCTTCGTCGAACAGCGTGTCGGCGTATTCCAGAAAAATGTGCCGGGTCTGCTCGGTGTCGACAACCAGTGTCAGCGGAAACTGCGTGGAGCCGCGGTCGAACAGAAAACGGCTGGTGTCCAGCTCATGGAATGGCGCCTGTCCTTGGGCGGCATTGGGCACATTGAGCATCACCGACAGGCCCAGCGGGGTGTCTTCGTGGCGGTGAGTGGCGCCCAGCTTCTCGACCAGCAAGTCAAAGGGCAGGTCCTGGTGGGCGTAGGCTTTCAAGGCCGTGGCTTTGACACGGTCCAGCAACTCCTGAAAGCTTGGGTCGCCGGACAGATCATTGCGCATCACCAGGGTGTTGACCAGGCTGGCCACCAAGTGTTCGGTGTCGGCATGGTGGCGATTGGCAATGGGCGTGGCCACCGCGATGTCGGTTTGCCGCGCCTGGCGTGATAGCAGCACGTTCAGGCAGGCCAGCAAGATCATGAAGGGGCTGTGCCCACCTGAGGCCGCCATCTTGGCCAGGCCGTTCAAGGTGCTGGCGGGGATGGGCCTGGTGATGCGCTTTCCCGATCGGTACCAATGGGGTGTGGCAGGCTTGTCCGTGGGCAGGCTCAAGGGGGGCAGATCCTTGAGCTGGGCTAGCCAGTATTGCAGTTGTGGCTCGAGGTACTGCATGACCGGCGGGCTGAGCTGCCAGTGGGCATGGTCGGCGCAGTCGATGGTGTGACTTGTCAGTGCGGGCGTTTGACCTTGGCACAACGCGCTGTAGGCTTGCGCCAGCTCCCGGGTCAGATTCAGGTTGGACCACAGGTCAATGATGATGTGGTGGGCTATCCAGGCCAGGATGTGGTCGTTGTCGTTCAAGCGCACCAGGTGGCATCGCCACAGCAGCGGGCTCGTCAGGTCAAAGGGCGTGGTGGCCGAGTGATGGAGCAACTGCCTGGCAAGGCGTTCTTGGTCGGCTTCAGGGTGGGGCCCGAGGTCGGCTTCGAGCATCTGGATGGGCGGCAGCGCATCGACGATGGATTGCTGCAAGCCCTTTGATGTGGCGGTGAAGCTGGTTCGAAATACCTCGTGCTGCGACCAGACGGTTTGAACAGCCTTGGTCAGCGCGCTGCGATTCAGCGGCCCTTTCAGGCGCAGCGCGAAGGGGACGTTGTAGGCGGTGGATTCAGGGGCGAACTGTTGCACCAGCCACATGCGGCGTTGGCCGTGGGAGGTGGGTAAAGGTTGATCCCTGGGTTGCGGCGCGATGCGTGGCAACGGTGGCGGTGGTGTGCCAGTGTGCTGGTGTTGTAGTTGTGTGACGACGATCTGAGCCAGTCGTCCAACCGTCATTTGATCGAACATCAGATCAAGGGAAATGGTGGCGCCAAACTGGTCGCGCAGGCGGGAAACCACCTGGGTGGCAGAGATGGAGTCACCGCCCAGATCAAGGAAGTTGTCTTGGCGTGTGAAGGTGAAGGCTGGTAGTTCTAGTACATCGGCCCAGATCTGGGCGATTTTGTTTTCTAGATCTGTTGCGCGCAATTTCGAGGGTGAAACGGTGGCCAGTATTGGGCTGTCGGGCTTCAGTGAGGGCACGTTTACTTCCAGCAGTCCTTAACGGTGGCGGTGGCATCAGTGGCTACGCCTTTGACGCCGGTTTGAGTCAAGGTCAGGGTGCCGCATTTGTCTGACGCCATGGAGCCCGTGGGTTCGGCTTGCAGGGTGAATGTGGTTGCGCTCAGATTGTTCGCTGGAAGACTGATGCTGTATTGCTTGGTGCTGTCGGTGCTGTTTTTGGGGGAACGGCTCATGGAATCAGGCAACACCACCGCGGTTGTCCCGTTTATTTGTGTCTTGTAACTGTTGTGCGCTGAGTAAAAGCGCTGCATGAATTGCGCAGCCTCCAGCATCACTGCTTCAGCCTCGACCCGACGACTTCGTTGCACATATTGGGTGTAGGACGGGTAGGCAATGGCGGCCAGGATGCCGACGATGGCCACCACGATCATTAGCTCGATCAAGGTGAAACCGTGGGAACGTCGGGGGATGGGCGAAGAACTGAGCATGAAAGTGGGCCTTGGAATTTCCGAGAGCAGAATGGTTCGCGTCATCATCAGGGCGCCGGAGGATTGAGGAGTTGGCGCCAGGTGCGGTCAAGCACTCTGAGTGGAGAAACGGTAATTTTGGAGGGATCGAGGCAGTCCTGCCCGTCGCGCGCGCCTTCCGCGTTCTGGGCGCTGCCCGCTGTGCATTTGCGCGTGACCTTGTCCGGCCCGGCTCCGGTTTCGAAGTCCAGCGGGGATTCTCTGCGCACAATGATCTGCGGTCCTGCCGGTGTGCTCATGCCGGCGGAGACGATGTCATTACCATTGATGACCGAATTGCCATCGGTGTCGAAGGAGGGCACGACCTGTTGTGCCCCGTTGAGCAGTTTCAGCAAAAAGGCATAGCCCTTGGCAGTTTGGTTGGCGCCACAAGTTTCGCCGGCATTCGGGGCAGGGGTCAATGCGGTGATGTAAACCGATTCACCCAAGGTCTGCAGAGCATCGATCACCCGGGGATGATCGAAGACACTGCCGCCGACGGGCATGTTCAGATCCAGCAGCCAGCCCTTCTTGGTACCCCAATCGACAGGCTTGGATTTCAGTTGAAAGAAGGTATCTGTCTTGGCTACAGTATTGCCGCTGCCATCAATGACGGTAATGGGGTTACCTTGAGCATCCACTTGGTTGACCACGGTGAAACCGGTGATCTCTTGGTTGACCAAGAGGGAGTCTGCGGCGCGCAGCGAACTGCCGCTTGGGATGGGTACCGCTCCAGTGCTGGTTTCCGTTGCCTTGACCTTGTCCCACACGCCGTACAAAGTTTGGGTTTGGATGGTGTCGCTGTCGGTGTCGCTGAACAGACGGCCTGTACCGAACACCACGATGTTCCCACCGTTGGGGTGGCTCCTGACCACGGGTGCGGCAGTGATGGCTTGCGGAGCACCTTGTGAGTCAGTGGATGTCATCAGTGGTGACCCGCCGTAGCCAGCAATCATCATCCCAGTCGAGCTAGCGTATTCAAAGCGCCAAAGTTTGCCGGTTGCGTCACCAGCGTAGGCGCCTAGGACCGCATTCGTGGTGCTGCTCTTGATGAGGCTCACACCACCCAGGCCATTGGCGGTGGCGCTGCCCACAGTCACTGAGTCCACAGCGCCAGATTCAAGGTCGATCACGAGCAAGGCGGCTCTGCCCGACTGGCTGTCCAGGCCGTTCCCCACAAAAACTTTCCACTTTCCATTGGGCAGCATGCCCACCTGGGGCTGGCTGGTGATGTAGCCGATGTCGTTCTTGCCGACGTCGCTGCCGCCGCTTGTGCCAGCGGGGCCGTTCACTTCCCACAGGACCGAACTGGCGTTCAGCGTGGCGGGGGTGCTCGTGTTCAAGCGCAGGGCAAATACAGAGCGCCCGCCCGCACCCATGGTGCCGACCACGACATTGGTCCAGGATGAGGTGTCTCCGCTTTTGAGGTAGGCGTCCGATTCGACCAGGGGGCCATCTACGAAGAACTGGTGGAAGTTGGCCGCCGAGCCATAGTCCCGGCGGGCCAGCTTGTACAAGTTGCCCACCCCAGCGTAGGGCACAAAGCCGAATTTTTCTACGCCGGTTTCATCGAACACGTGCAGCATGCCGCCATTGCCACCGATGAACAGGGCGCCATTGGTGCGCTCGCTTTTATCCTTCAGATATGCGAGGTACTTGCTGGCGCCCACATCGGGAGCCACGGCGGGGGCGGGCACAGCGTCGGCAGCCAGCTTGACATAACCTAGGTCAAAACCGCCTTTGACAAACAAGGGCGTGGAGTTCACGAAGTCCGGCAACAAGGCTTTGCGATTGCGGCGTGGAACGCCATCAGCGGGGTAGTTACCTCGCAAATAGTCCACCAGGTTGGCGCTGGCCTGTGAGCCCATGGCGCTGATCAGGTCGGCGCTGAAATTCGTGTAGTTGCCTTTGGTGAATGCCACGGTGCTGCCTGCGCCAGCATCCCTGATGAATATGTTTCGGGCATCCGGCGCGGGTAAGCTCGATTCCGCATTCCAGAGTTCGACCGAGGCAATGCCCAACTCGTTCAGCGCATAAGCCAGGATGTTGCCGGTCCAGTTGATGGGCTGGTACTGCGGCACGAACTTGATGTTGTTGGTGATCAAGGTGGGCGCCGCAGTGGCCACGCCTGCTTCTTTCTGAATGGATTCGCTGCCCAATTGCAGCGCTTTTTGAAGCGAGCTGGTGAGTGTGTCCGAGTCCTTGGCCGAGAAGTACTCGCCACGGCTGTTCACGGCGGCGTGCCATAGATCGTCGATCACGTTGCTTGACCAGCACACGCCCCCTGTTTTGCCGCACAGGGCCAATCGGTCCAGTTGTGCCAACGTGGTGGGCATGGTGCCGGTCACACCCAGGCCCACGGTGAACTGGGTCAGATGCTGCCAGGTGGCCGGATCGCTTTTGTAGGGGCTTTCCGTGCTGTCGATCTTGACTACTTCATTGGCCACATTGGGCTGCAAATCGGTTGCCCAGTACTTCATGGCGATGTCCGCCAAGGTGTCGGATGTGTCGTCGCGGAAGGGGTAGACGTTATAGGGGGCCACGTTGTTGCTGGCATCCACATTGCCCACGGCAGAGTACGAGTCGTTGTAGTAGCCGTCGGTGACCAGGATGTTGTAGGAACGCCGGCAACTGAGTTTGGTGGCCGACCCGGCGCCGGGGTCAGAGCTCCAGGGGCTGCCGTTGTCTTCTCGCTGGAAATAGGTGCCTACCCCGGCCAGTGCGATGCGGTTGGGTGTGCGGCCGTAGGTGGGGCGATTTCTGAGCCAATCGTAGAAGCTGCCTTTGTGTGCGGTGCTGAGATTGCGTACCCCCTGCTGAACAATGGTTTCTGCTCGGGAGTCGACCTCGAAGTTGCCTGAATGGATGGTGCCCCAGCCCAGTCGAATCGAGTCGTTGACGTCGCTGAAGGCCGACGGGATGGCGCCTTGCGTCAGCAGCAGACGGGATCGGTAAAACACGAACCAGTTGGCATAGTTATCCAACTCTGCCGCCTGGCTGCAGACGGTGGAGGTCCCGGAGACGGTGCAATCGTTCTCGCGCTGTGTGTATGCGCCAGGGTATGTTTTGTTTCCAGTGGTATTCAGGTCGTACAGGGTGTAGCTGGTGGGCAGCGGAAAGTTGGGCGACTGGCCAGCGTTGAGCAAATAGACGATGGCCGGGTTGTAGCTCTTTGGGGTGGCGGCGCAAGGCAAGTAGGTTGGCGCGCCAGCACTGGTCGAGCAATACCAGCGGGCCGTCGGGCTGGCGTTGGTGTTGGTGAGGTTTACCGCAGGGGCTTTGGTGGGAGGGTCGAAGCCGGGGGCCAACATCAGGGGCGATAAGTAAGCTCTGGCGGGTGTTGCCGCGGCGAAGCTTCGTCCTTGGGCATCCACCCAGGGCTGGTATTTGACGGCCGGGTTGTAGTAGATGCTGTTGATCTGCGGAGACCGCATCTGCATTTGAGCCAGCAGGGTTCCTGCGTCTGCGGGGGCTGATGAGACGTCGGCAGCCACATGGTGGATATCGGACCTGTCGGGTTCGTTCCAGGACATGTTCGCGTCAATCTCGTCCGGGTGCATGTAGACCCGTGCGTCGCTCGGGAAGCTGACGGTTTCAATCCTGGTGCCCACCACCACGCTCTTGACGCCCTCGGGCATGTATTGGTAGGTCATGGACCCGGAATCGTCCAGGGTCAGCACGAAGTTGGGTCGGGGCTTGTTTTCAGCGCGGTTAATCAGAGGGCTTTGCGCGGGTGCGGCCCACAGAGGCAAGGCATGTGCCAGTAAGAGCAGCAGGCCCGTCAAGCGAAGCAGGGGGCGAGATCCGAAGCCTGATGGCGGTTTGATGGTCATGTTCAACATACACAGTCCTGTCGATTTGAGCGAGCTGGCGGCCATTCAATTACTTTTCCAACCGCAAAACGGATTGCAACCAAACCACCGATCCGGCCTGGGTGCGGCCGCTGGCTTCCTGATAGTCATTGCTGAAGCCTCTGGCAGTGACCACGACCACTTGCTCGGTGGTCCCAGGCACAGAGCGGTATTGCGCCATGCATTGGGGGGCAAAGCGGGGTGGGTCGTTGGCCTCGATCGTGGCCGAAGTGAGGATGTCGCTGGGCACATTGACTTGTCCTGCGTTTGAGGGAGCGGGCGAGTCTCCTGTCACCGCGGCGGCCGCTGCTGTCCACTGCGCGAACTCAACCCAGTATTCCTTCTTCGATGGGGTGACAGCGGGCTTCACATAAGTGGCTTTGATGGCGGGGTCGTCGACGCGCGCCTTGCCTTCGCAATAGCCCAGGGCGGTTTGCGCAGCCTGCATGGCCTGCGCCTGACGGCGGGTGTTTTGGCTGATCATGTCGGCGTTCAGGCTGTTGCGCATGACGGCTGCCGATGTCAGTGCAATGACCACCAGCATGATGAGCGCAATGATTAGCACCACCCCAGTCTGCTGGCGTGAGGCGGTCGGTTGTCTGGGCGGGCGAACGCGCCGAGTGAGGGGGGGCGTCAACATGATGATGGTGCGTGCGTCAAATGCGGTTGTTCAACACGACGGTGGTCGTGAAGGCGCGGTAAATGCGGCGGTCAGTGGGGGTCATCACGGTGGTCGGTGCGGCAGCGTTGCTGCAGCCACGGTAGGGCGTGGCTTGGTCCAGCACGTTGTCCTCGCTACGCACCACCAGGCATATCCGCACGGCAATCACTTTGTCCCAATCGCCAGTGATGGGATCGCCCACATCGCTGGCGTTGATGTAGCGCACGACTCGTTTGCCGGGTCTGTTTACGGCAGTCACCCCCCCCACGGGAACGACTTGGGCGGTGTCGGCCACGCCGTAGCTGATCTGCATGTCCTCGATGTTGTTGACCAGCGGCTGGAAGCCGTTGCCGGGGCCGCCGAAGTTGGTCGTTGCAGCGGCGGCATCGAAATCGACATCGATGGTGGCATGTTTACCGCTACCCAGGCATTTCAGCCCCAGGTTTTTTCCATCGGTGGAATCGGTGTCGATCTTGAAGCGGCTGTCTGATACCCAATAGTCCAAAGGGCTGGCGCCTTTGACCAAGGCCGTGCCCACGCAGTCGGCTGGTGCGTCCGTTCCTCCGCCCGTCGGACTCACCAAGGGGCCGTTGCGTTCATCGGCCTCGTAGCGCACGATCAGGCTGTCAGGTGGGTTGATGGCGGCGCCTGCTGCGATGGTCTTGCAGGTCACGGCGCTGGGCTTCATCGCGTATTCACCGGATTTGAAGCCGCCGTCGCAGCCGATGATGGCTGCGCCTTTAAGCCTGCGGTTGATGCCGAAGCCATCAAAGCCGTTGTTGGCGTCGGGTTGACTGAACCCCGCCATGCTGACGTGGGCGCGCAAGATGCCCAGGGTGATGGACGCGTCTTCGGAGACCTGGGACAGTGCGGCAGCCTGGCGGGACCCCGCCTTGGAGTGCAGGTAGGTGCTGAAAACCGCGCCGATCACCACCAAGCCGATGGCCATGGCCACCATGAGTTCGATCAACGAGATGCCACGCTGCCTCGGTATGAAATGCGGGGAGGTCTGGTTCATGAGTCGGTGATTCGAAAATGCATGCATTGCGGCACGGTGGTCTGCTTGGCATCGGCGGCCAGCACATCGGTGGGGCAGGACGAGGTGCCGCCTGGTTCAGCCTGGTTGCCGCCTTGAGTGCTGTTGGGCTCGGTCCAGATCAACCACAGGTCAATGCCGCCATTGGCTTCTCGGGTGGAGACGAAAGCCTCACCCTGAGGCAGCGCGTTGTAGACGCTGACCAGCCAGTCGGCGACGTCCTTGTCGGCGATCTGCTGGGTGCTGCACTTTGCATCCTTGGTGTCACAGCCGCTACCCCCGTTTGGTTTGGCTGGAGGGTAGGCCTTGGGCGTGTGAGCGTAATTGCCCGCGGTTTCAGTTTCCTGAGGGCGATTGGCGCGCATGCGGTCTGTCAGGTCGCTGGCCAGCAGGGCACCAATGGCGCGGTATTCACTGGCCTTGGCGTATTTCGTGGTGTTCAGTTGCAGGATGACCATCGCCAGGATGCCCAGAGATATCACCAGCATCGAAACGAGCACTTCGATCAGGGTGGCGCCCTGCTGGCCTTTTGAGGTTGGCTTGCGTGAACTCATGGTGAGAGGCCTGATCTCTAGCATGCGCCTGCCGCTGACTTGACGCGACCTTGTTTGCTGGTGGTGACGCATTGTTGAAAAAGCGGTTTGGCATCGGCCGATGAGCTGATGGTGTAACTGGCGGCCGCGTTGCTGGAGATGCCACTGGCCAGGAAGGAGACCGACTTCCGGCTGTCGCTGGATGTGATCTGCCCAGAGCGGATACCTTGCTCAACGCGGATGAGGGTGTCAACGGTTTCGTACGCACCAGTCGAGCCCGATGCGTTGGGGGGATAGTCCACGAAAATCAGCCATCCGGTTGACCAGTTTGTGGTCTCATTCGCAACGCAGGCAGGGGGATCGGCCGAAGGATCCGGGCTGGGGCAGATGGTCACCACGCCACCGCGCTTAAGCGCTTCAGACCGTGCCAGCCTGAAGGCCGATGACAAAGTGTCTGCATCGGCTGCGACCTGTTGTTTGAGCAAGAAATCTCGCAAATTCGGCGCACCAATCGCCAGCAAAATCGCCAAGATAGAAACCGTCACCATCAGCTCCACCAGCGTGAAGCCCTTGCCCCTGATGTTTGTGTGTCGAAATGCACGTTTATTCATGCTTTGGATTGTGCCCGCCCGTGCTTTTCGTGAACAG
>NZ_JACMNS010000041.1 GCF_014378415.1 Aquabacterium sp. | reverse complement strand
GCCCGCTCCATCTGCAGATCCATGTAGGTCTTGTCATTGGCCCGCACCAGAATGCGCACCGGGAGGTACTGCAGTCCTGGCGCGAACCAGATCTCGACGGGCAGGACTCCGCCATCGGTGGACATCTTGCGGGGCTTGACGTGGAAGGTGGAGATCGCGCCAATTGGCGTGTCCAGCATTTGCTCACCGATCACGTCGTAGGCAATGGTCTCAAGGCGCTTGGGCAAGGCCAGCGTGATGTAAATGGTGTTGCCTGGTCGCAGCAAGTCGGGCTGCATGATGAATTGGTAGGCCAGCTGGATGAACTGGCTGGCCGCGTCCTGCATGCCGGGGGTGCGCGGCACACTCTCGCCTGAATCCAACACCACGTTTTGCTCATTGAAGACCACAGTGCGCGGCGGAGAGGTTCTGATCAGCAGTCGGTTGACCTGTTCGAAGCGCTTGGGAGACAGGCCCTCTGGGGTGATGGTGCCGGCGCTGATCAGGTGCCATGAGCCAATGGGCGCAAAGCTGGGGCCGATCGTGGTGTCCACGCGAACCTGGTAGTCCATGTCTTGCCGAACCCACTCCACCTTGGCATTGCCATGCACGTCGCCACGGAAATAGCCGCGAACCTTGTAGCTGACCCGGGTGGCCAAGGGCCAGACAAATGGCGGGCCCTTGGCCGTGCTCGGCGCACTGGCCGATGACACCACGGGTGCAGGGTCGGACGCCGTTGGCTCGGGTGCGCTGCTGGCTTCGGCCACGGTCACCGCCGCCTCGGGGAGTGGGGGGGCACTGGCGCTTTCATCCGGCGGTGGCGGTGCGGGCTCCGGTGCCGAAGCTGTCGGGATGGGGGGCGCGGGTCGGCGCTTGCTGGCGGCTTTGCGGGCGCCTCGTGGCTTGGCGGGCAAGGGCGCGGCCACGGGCGGATCGCTGAGCTTGAGCTCGCTCATCTGTGTGGCTTCCATCCGCTTGATGCCGGACGTGTCGCTGGGCTGCATGGCGTTCAACAGCGTGGCCATCGACCATGTCAGCCAGGCGTGCAAGCCCACCACCCCGAGGATGACGAGCAAGAACCACCAGCGACGAGACACCGACTGCAACATGCTCAGCCTTTAAGCCATTGCTGCCGTCGTTGTGCGGTGCTGGCGTCCAGGTTCTCGGTCAGCGCCAGGGCGATGATCTCGCCGCTGGCGCCCTTGGGGCCCATGGCAGGATTGGCAGGCACCAGCGCGGGCACCGTGAGCGTTAACAGGGCCTGGTCCCGGCAGATCAGCAGTGCTTGCGCCCGTTGCTCGTTGTGCCACAAAGCCAGATCATCATTTTTGCGCAGGCGCCACCCGTCCAGGGCGATCAGTTCATCTGCGGCGCTCAAGCCCGCGCTTTCGGCCACGCTGTGACGCATCACGGCCTGCACCTTGAGGTTGCCCCCCGCATCGCTGAGACGCACCCCCAGCCGCTGTGCCAGGGCGGCGGGCTTGCTGACCCAGGTCACCCCGGCAGCGCTCAACAAGGACTTCAAGGGCAGCTCGTCGGTGCCATGCACCCAGGTCTTGAGCAGGTCGGCCCACGAGTGGGCGGCGGTCCAGGCGGGCGGGCCTCCAGGCGCTTCGTCTTGCAGTGCCTGGACGATGTCGACCTCTTGAATGGGCCGCTGCAGCTGCCACAAACGCTGCATCACGCCGTCCAGCGAGGGCACTTGCTTTCCATCAGTCGGGCATTGGCGCAGGGTCAGGTCCAGGCACAAGCCCACCAGCGATCCCTTGGTGTAGTAGCTCACCGTGGCATTGGCGGTGTTCTCGTCGGGGCGGTAGTAGCGCGTCCATGCGTCGAAACTGGCCTGGGCCACGCTGTAGCTGTGGCGGCCCGGTGTGGCCTGCACCTGGTTGATGGTCTTGGCCAGCAACCTGACGTAGGTCTTGGCGTCGATCAGGCCCGTGCGCAGCAGGAACTGGTCATCGTAGTAAGACGTGAAGCCTTCGAAGAACCACAGCAGTTGCGTGTAGTTCTCTTGCGTGTAGTTGTAGGGGGCGAACTCGGCGGGCTTGAGTCGTTTGACGTTCCAGGTGTGGAAGTACTCGTGGCTGATCAGGCCCAGCAAAGTCTGGTAGGCGTCGGTGTTGACGGGCCTGCCGGTGCGCGGCAGGTCGCGGCGCGCGCAGATCAGTGCCGTGCTGTTGCGGTGCTCCAGGCCACCATAGCCGTCATCCACGGCGTTGAGCAAGAACACATAGCGCTCAAAGGCTGGCTTGCGGCGGCCGTGCCAGAAGGCGATCTGGGCCTCGCAAATGCGTTGCGTGTCGGCCAGCAGCCTTGGGCCGTCCAGGTCTGCACTGGCCCCCGAGACCACGAACTCGTGCACCACACTCTTGGCCGTGAAAGCGCCGCGCCAGAAGTTGCCCAGCTCGACGGGGTGATCCACCAGGCTGTCGTAGTCTGGCGCTTCATAGTCACCCAAGCCCAACGCATTGACCTTCACGGAAGTCAAACCAGTTGCCACGCTCCAACCCTTGGGCAGTCCGGTGATCTTCAGGCTGTGCGGCTGGCCTTCAAATCCCTCGGCCTGCAGGAACACGCTGGTGCCGTTGAAAAAACCCCGGCGCGAATCCAGAAATGCAGCCCGTACCGAGGTGTCAAAAGCATAGACCTCGTAGGTGACGGTCAAGGCGCCTTTGCCGGTGCAATCGACCACCCAGCTGGATTTGTCCAACTGCTGAACTTCAAGCGTTCGTTGGCCTTGCTGGGCTGACAGCGGCGACAAGTGCTTCGCGAACTCGCGCACCAAGTAGCTGCCGGGTATCCACACTGGCAGACTCAAGCGCTGCCTGGTCTGCGGCTGCGCAACGCGCAAGGTGACCAAAAAGCGATGGGCGTGGGCGCTGCCCACCTCAATGCGGTAGTCGATCATGGGTGCGGTTTTCAAAGTTTGCTCAAAGTTGGGCGGCGGCCAGGAAGCAGCTCAGGCTGGCCACCAAGGTGAGCCGAAAACGCAGCTTGAGCCAGCCAGCCGCGCCCAGTTCCGGGTAGCACTTGCGGTCCACCAGGTAGCAGCCAATCAGCAAGCCGCCCAATGCAGCCAGGCCGGCATGAGGCGGCATCATCAGGGCCACCCAGGCCGCCAGTGAATACACCACGCCCCAGATCAAGCCCAGCTTCTGCGCGGGCGAGGCGGGCTGGTCATAACTTTGCCGCAGCATGCTCAGGCCCCAGGGCAGGCCGCCCAGAAATGACACGACCAAGGCCGCGTAGCTGGTCAAGGCGCTCACCACGAAAGCAAAAGGCTGCGGGTCAATGCGGCCCACCAGCAGCCACACGAACAAGGCCCCGCCCACGAAGGGGATCAGCCCGGCGTGCCCCAGCTTGCGGGCCAACTCGTTGGGTTCGGCCAGGCCGGGGGGGGGCGATGAAATCGCGGGTGATGAGGGTGGCGTATTCATGGATGACAGCAAGTACTCGGCATTGTGGCAAGAAGCAAGGAGCCCGGCAGGTGGTTCAAGCCGACAGCCAGGCAAACACCGTCGGGATGTCGTCCGGCAACGTCAGTGCATGTTTTTGCCAATGGCTGACGCGCTGCGTTCGGCTCCAGCCTTTTTCCAGGGTCAGTCCACAGCTCACGCTCAACCAGGTGTCGGGTTGGAGGTGCGTGGTCAGGGCGGACCACAGCGCGGTGTTTCGGTAAGGCGTTTCGATCACCAACTGCGTCTGGCGTGCCCGGCGGGACAACTGATCCAGTTCGCGGATGCGGTCGCCACGTTGAATCGCATCCACTGGCAAGTAGCCCACGAAGGCGAAGCTTTGGCCATTCAGCCCACTGGCGGCCAGGGCCAGCACCAAAGAGCTGGGGCCCGCAATTGGCACCACCGTCACGCCCAGGCGGTGCGCTGCCAGCACCAAGGCCGCACCCGGATCGGCCACGCCTGGCAGGCCGGCCTCTGACATCAGGCCGATGTCGTGCCCTGCCAAGGCAGGCGCCAGCAAGGCATCGATCTCTGCATCTGGATTGGGGGCCGGCTTGTCGCTGGGCTTCATGTGGGTTTTCTTGGCGCTTTTTTCGCCACCCTTGTTGGGGCGGGGCAAAGCCTGGATGTCCAGGGCTTGCAAAGGCGCGGCCAAGGGCAAGATGGCATCCACGCGTTTCAAAAAAGCGCGGGTGGTCTTGGCGTTTTCGCACACCCAATGCTGCAAACGCGACGCTGCGGTCAGGGCACCCATGGGCAGCACGTCGCGCAGGTCGGGCAGGACCGCGTCGGGCCCCTCCGCCAGACAGCCAAAGTCCAGGGTGTTGGGGATCAGCAGCAGGCGGCCCTTGGGGGGCGTGGCGGGGGCGGGTTTTTTCGGTTTTGAGGTCATGGTTGTGGGTGATGCATGGCGCGCCAGGCCAGGGGATCCAGCCCCGCTTGTCGAATCATTTGGGTGGTGGGGATCAGCGGCAGGCCAATCAGGGCAGTGGGGTCGTCCGATTCGATGCGGTCCAGCAGCACGATGCCCAGTCCCTCGGACTTGGCGCTGCCGGCGCAGTCATAAGGCTTTTCGCACCGCAGGTAGGTTTCGATGTCGTTGTCGCTGTAGTGCCCCATCTGCACACGGGTGGCGCTCATCAGCGTTTGCGAAAAACCGGTGCGGGGCCGAACAACGGCCACCGCCGTGTGAAAGATCACCGCTTGGCCACGCATGGCCGTCAATTGCGCCACGGCGCGTTCGTGGGTGCCGGGCTTGCCCAAGGGCTGTCCTGCCAGGTCGGCCACCTGGTCCGATCCAATCACCACCACGTCGTCGGTGTTCAGTGCCGCGACCGCCTGGGCTTTGGCCAGGGCCAGGCGCATGGCCAGGTCGTTCGGGGCTTCGCCAGGCAGGGGGCTTTCGTCTACATCGGGCGCCTGCACATCGAAAGGCAGGCCCAGCCTATGCAGCAGTTCTTGCCGGTAGCGCGAGGTGGAGCCCAGGATCAGGCGAGGGAAAGCAGTTGAGGTCATCCCTCTATTGTCCAGCCTCTACACTACCCGCCATGAATGCACGCACGTTTTTGCCCCACAAGCTCGACTTGGGGGCTTTCATCAATGAAGAGTCGCGCCTGGAAGGGCAGTTGCCCGTGGTCGCTTTGAGCCGCCTGGCCTCCGGTCTGGCCCAAGACCTGGATTTGACACCCCTTGAGCCCTTGACCTGGTGGGCCGAAGGCCGGCTGGAGCCACAGCGCGCGGGCGGTCCCCACTTGTGGCTGGATTTGCATGCCGAGGGCAATCTGCCTTGGGAATGCCAGCGTTGCCTGCAACCGGTGTTCATTCCGGTCACGGTGGACCACACGGTTCGCTTCGTGGCGGACGAGGCCACGGCTGCCGAGTTGGACGCCGACTCCGAGGACGACGTGCTGGCGCTCAGTCGTCAATTCGATCTGTTGGCCTTGATCGAGGATGAGTTGATCATGGCCCAGCCCATCGTTCCTCGGCACGACGAATGTCCCACGGACGTGCAATCCTTGATGCAATCGGGGCTGGTGGCACCAGATGGCACGTCCGTGGTCGAAACCTCGGACGAAGAATCAGCGTCAGACAAGCCCAACCCTTTCGCGGTATTGGCTTCCCTGAAAAAGGGCAGTTCCTGATTTGAATTGTTGGGCACTCTCGTGCTAGAATCTATGGTTTTCCGGGAAAGGCCCCGGGATTTATACAATTTGTCAACACTTCGCAGGCTACAAAACGACTGGCGCGACAGGTATCAATTCATTGGTATCCGCGCTGTAAAAGTTGGTGAGAGCTTGCATCCAACGGGCCGTGAGGCTCGGTTTCTGGAGTCATCCATGGCCGTTCAGCAAAACAAAAAGTCCCCCTCCAAGCGCGGCATGCACCGTTCGCACAACGCGCTGAACACCCCGGGCACCGCCGTCGAAAGCACCACCGGCGAAATCCACCTGCGTCACCACATCAGCCCCACCGGCTTCTATCGTGGCCGCAAGGTGATCAAGACCAAGGCTGACGCTTAATTCTTGATTGAGCCTGGCCCTGTGCTGGGCTCCGTCAAAATTCGTCAAGAAGCAAAGGGCTGGATAGGCTGACACTGGTCAGTCCTCCGGCCCATTGTTGTTTTGGGCTCGCTGAGCAATACCCCACCCAAGACCCACCCGATGACTGTTTCGACCCTTCCCGCCGCGCCCTCAAGCCGTGCCGCCATCCCGGATCGCCAAGGTCGCGTCCGCATCTCGGTCGACTGCATGGGCGGTGATCATGGCCCCTCGGTCACCTTGCCGGCGTGCAAGGCCTTCCTGGCCAAGCACCCGGAAGCCGAACTGGTGTTGGTCGGGTTGCCCGAAGCCCTGGCGCCCGCCAAGGGTTGGGATCGCGTCACCCTGGTCCCTGCCAGCGAGGTCGTCTCCATGGACGACCCGGTGGAAGTGGCTCTGCGCCGCAAAAAAGATTCATCCTTGCGTGTGGCCGTCACTCAGGTCAAGGCCACTGCCGGTGTGCCCGCCAATGCGCACGCCTGCGTGTCTGCCGGCAACACAGGCGCCTTGATGGCCGTGGCGCGCTATGTGCTCAAAACAGTCGAGGGCATCGACCGTCCGGCCATTGCCTTTGGCTTGCCCAACCAGTTGGATGGCTCGACCACGGTGCTTGATCTGGGGGCCAACGTGGACTGCACCGCCGAACATTTGCTGCAATTCGCGGTCATGGGCAGCGCGCTCGTGTCGGCGGTGGATGGCAAAGAATCACCCACCGTTGGCTTGCTCAACATCGGCGAAGAAGTCATCAAGGGCAGTGAAGTCATCAAGCGCGCAGGCGAATTGCTGCGCAATGCCGGCGACAAGGGCCTGATCAATTTTCAGGGCAACGTTGAAGGCAACGACATATTCAAGGGCACGACTGACATCATCGTGTGCGATGGTTTCGTGGGCAATGTGGCCCTCAAGTCTGCGGAGGGCCTGGCCTCCATGCTGGCCAATTTCATCAAGCAAGAATTCTCGCGCAACCTGCTGACCAAGCTGGCGGCCTTGGTCGCCATGCCGGTGCTCAACCAGTTCAAAAAACGGGCCGATCACCGCCGCTACAACGGTGCGGCTTTGCTGGGTTTGCGGGGCTTGGTGTTCAAAAGCCACGGCTCTGCCGATGCTTTTGCATTCGAGCTGGCCATCAACAGGGCCTATGATGCGGCTCGTCACAGCCTTTTGGAGCGTGTACATGACCGCATCGCGGCATCGCTCGATGGTTTGCCGGTTGCCGATGCAGCAGGCCCAGCCAATCCAGAAGGCACGTCGGCGGCTGTTGGATCTGAGGGTGCGGTTGACCGCGCTGCCTGATTTATCGGGCCGTGCTCAAAGGGCAACCGGGTGTTTTAACCAGAACGGTGTTGTCCCCCTGAAATGCCCATCAAGCACTCACGCATAGCCGGTACTGGCGCCTACCTGCCGCCACGACGACTCACCAACCAGGATTTGGCCAATCAGCTGGCCAGTCAGGGCATCGAAACCTCCGACGAATGGATCGTGTCCCGCACGGGCATCCGAGCGCGCCACTTTGCCGAGCCGCATGTCGGCTCCAGCGACCTGGGCGTGCTGGCGGCGCAAAAAGCGTTGCAAGCCGCAGGCATCGAGGCCGCAGACATCGACCTGATCATCTGCGCCACATCCACACCCGACATGGTGTTTCCGTCCACCGCCTGCCTGATCCAGCAAAAACTGGGCATCCGGGGCTGCGCAGCGTTTGACGTGCAGGCTGTGTGCTCAGGCTTCATTTACGCCTTGACTGTGGCCGACGCCTTGATCCGCACCGGTTCTGCGCGCTGTGCGCTCGTCATCGGTGCTGAAGTGTTCTCCCGCCTGCTTGATTTCAGCGACCGCACCACCTGCGTGCTGTTCGGCGATGGGGCGGGTGCCGTGGTGCTGGAGGCGTCCGAACAGGCCGGCATCGTGGCCTCGCGACTGCACGCCGATGGGCACCAGGCTGGCATGCTTTGCGCACCCGGTGCCGTGTCCGGTGGTGCAATCCTTGGCGATCCCACTGTCAAAATGGATGGCCCCGGAGTCTTCAAGCTCGCCGTGACTGCGCTGGAGCAGGTGGCCCATGAAGTGCTGCAAGCGGCCGGTCGCGATGCCTCCTGCATCGACTGGCTGGTTCCGCACCAGGCCAATTTGCGCATCATGCAGAGCACGGCACGCAAGCTGCAGGTTTCAGAAGATAGGATGATCGTCACGCTCGATGAGCACGGCAACACCTCGGCGGCGTCCGTCCCGCTGGCTTTGGATCAAGCAGTGCGCGATGGCCGCATTCAGCGAGGCCAGACCCTGCTGCTTGAAGGCGTGGGGGGTGGCTTCACCTGGGGCGCCGTGTTGGTGGATTACTGATTGATGGGTACTGAGGACACAAACAAGATGACCGCATTTGCATTCGTGTTTCCTGGGCAGGGCTCGCAGTCTGTGGGCATGCTCAATGGCTGGGCAGACCATGTCGCCGTGCGCGACACGCTGGCCGAAGCCTCCGAGGCCCTGGGCGAAGACGTGGGCCGGCTGATTGCCGAAGGCCCGAAAGAAGCATTGGACCTGACCACCAACACCCAGCCCGTGATGCTGGTCGCTGGCGTGGCCTGCTGGCGCGCCTGGCTGGCCGAGACTGGTTTAAAGCCCGCCGCCGTGGCTGGGCACTCCCTGGGCGAGTACACGGCCCTGGTGGCCGCAGGCGCCTTGACCCTGGCCGATGCCCTTCCCCTGGTGCGTTTTCGCGCCCAGGCCATGCAAGAAGCCGTGCCCGTGGGTGTGGGCAGCATGGCCGCCATCCTTGGCCTGGACGCTGAAGCGGTCAGGGCAGGGTGCCTGGAGGCCGCCAAAGCCAGCGGCGAAGCGGTCGAAGCCGTGAATTTCAACGACCCCAAGCAGACCGTGATCGCCGGCACCAAAGCCGCGGTGGACCAGGCTTGCGTGGTGCTCAAGGCCGCAGGCGCCAAACGTGCGTTGCTCTTGTCCGTGTCGGCCCCGTTTCACTCCAGTTTGATGAAGCCCGCCGCTGAGCGCCTCAAGGCTAAGCTGGCGGACACGAGCTTTTCGGTGCCAACCATCCCCGTCATCAACAACATCGACGTGGCCTCGGTCGCGCAGGCCGATGAGTTGCGCGATGCCCTCTATCGCCAAGCCTTCGGTCCTGTCCGCTGGGTAGAAACCATCCAGGCGCTCAAGGCTCGCGGTTTGACCCACGTGATCGAATGTGGGCCTGGCAAGGTCCTGTCCGGCATGGTCAAGCGCATTGATGGCGATCTGCTCAGCTCGACCATTTTTGACCCGGCATCCTTGCTGGAAGCGAAAGGCTTGTTGGCATGAGCGGCGAATCGACAACACCCCAAGTGGCCCTGGTCACCGGCGCCAGTCGTGGCATCGGGCGCGCGATCGCCGTGACGCTTGCTCAACGCGGCTACAAGGTCATGGGCACGGCCACGACCGAATCCGGCGCGCTGTCCATCAGCGAGGCGCTGAGCGCTTTTCCAGGCAGCAAAGGCCTCGTCCTGGATGTGACCGATCCCGCTGCGGTGGGCGCCACCATTGACGCCATCCTGAAAGAGCACGGCGCGCTGCACGTGCTGGTCAACAACGCCGGCATCACGCGCGACACTCTGGCCATGCGCATGAAGGATGACGACTGGGACGCGGTGCTGGACACCAACCTGAAAGCCGTCTTCCGCATGAGCCGTGCCGTGATGCGGCCCATGATGAAGCAACGCCATGGCCGCATCATCAACATCACTTCGGTGGTGGGCGCCATGGGCAACGCGGGCCAATCCAACTATGCTGCGGCCAAAGCGGGTGTGGCGGGCATGACACGCGCCTTGGCGCGAGAGTTGGGCAGCCGCAACATCACGGTCAACTGCGTGGCCCCTGGTTTCATCGACACCGACATGACCCGAGCCCTGACCGACGAACAGCAAGCTACATTGAAGGCCCAGATCCCATTAGGGCGCCTGGGCCAACCTGAAGACATTGCCGAGGCGGTGGCTTTTCTGGCCTCGCCTCAAGCTGCTTACATCACCGGAACGGAACTACACGTCAACGGTGGCATGTTGATGAATTGAGTTTTTACGGGGTTCTCAAATTCGTTTTTCGGATTTGGCGGTTTGCGCCGCTAACCCGGTAAAATCCCCGATTTATTTGCACCCACTCCTGGAGGAGTCATGAGCGATATCGAAGCCCGCGTCAAGAAAATCATTGCCGAACAACTCGGTGTAGCCGAATCCGAAGTCACCCCTGAAAAAGCCTTCGTGGCCGATCTGGGCGCTGATTCGCTGGACACCGTTGAATTGGTGATGGCGCTCGAAGACGAGTTCGGCATCGAAATTCCCGATGAAGAAGCTGAAAAGATCACCACTGTTCAGCTGGCCATCGACTATGCCAAGGGCCACGCCAAGGCCTAAAATAACAACTTATTGATCACTGAGGCCCTTCGGGGCCTTGGTTGTCTCTAACCCTCAATATTATTGATAGCCACACCCAGCATGACCCGTCGTCGCGTCGTTGTCACCGGCTTAGGCCTCGTCACCCCCGTTGGAAACACGGTCGATGAGTCCTGGTCGAATCTGATCGCTGGCAAGTCCGGCATTGACACCATCACCAAGTTCGACGCATCGGCCTTCTCTTGCCGATTTGCCGGTGAGGTCAAAGGCTTCAACATCGAGGATTACATCCCCGCCAAAGAAGCACGGCACATGGACACCTTCATCCACTATGGGCTGGCCGCCAGCATCCAGGCGGTCAAGGATTCCGGCCTGCCCATGGGCGATGCGCTGGCGCCTGAAGTGGCCGAGCGCATTGGCTGCATCGTGGGCTCGGGCATTGGTGGCTTGCCTTTGATCGAGGCCACGCACCAAGAATACTCAGACCGCGGCCCCCGCCGCATCTCGCCCTTTTTCGTCCCGGCCTCGATCATCAACATGATCTCCGGGCATGTGTCCATTCATTGCGGCTTCAAGGGTCCCAATCTGGCCATCGTCACGGCCTGCACCACCGGTCTGCACAGCATCGGGCAGGCCGCCCGCATGATTGAATACGGCGATGCGGATGTGATGGTTGCTGGCGGCTCTGAAGCCACGGTTTCGCCATTGGGCATTGGTGGCTTTGCCGCCGCCCGCGCCTTGTCAACGCGCAACGATGACCCGCAAACGGCATCACGCCCCTGGGACAAGGACCGCGACGGTTTCGTCCTCGGTGAAGGCGCCGGCGTGATGGTGGTTGAAGAATACGAACACGCCAAAGCCCGTGGTGCCAAGATATACGCCGAGATCAGCGGTTTTGGCATGAGCGCCGACGCCTACCACATGACCGCGCCCGATGTGGACGGCCCCACGCGCTCCATGATGGCCGCGCTGCGCAACGCTGGCCTGAATCCGGACCAGGTGCAATACCTCAACGCCCATGGCACCTCGACCCCGCTGGGCGATGCCAACGAAACCAACGCCATCAAGCGCGCGTTTGGCGAGCACGCCAAGAACCTGGTGGTCAACTCGACCAAGTCCATGACCGGCCACTTGCTGGGCGGCGCGGGCGGCATCGAATCGGTGTTCACCGTGTTGGCCATTCACCATCAGATCTCCCCGCCCACCATAAACATCTTCAACCAAGACCCTGAGTGCGACCTGGATTACTGCGCCAACACCGCGCGCGCGATGAAGATCGACGCGGCCTTGAAGAACAACTTCGGGTTTGGTGGCACCAACGGCTCGCTGGTGTTCAAGCGCATCTGACATTCGACCTTTGAGCGCCCCCTTTCATGCTTTTAGCCGATGACAACATCGTTGGGGCAGGGGACGGGCGCTTTTTGTATCAGGGCCTGCTGGGTTCTTGTGCGCAATGGCGCATGCCGCTTGGCGTGACGCAAGCGCCTCCCGTGCGTTGGGCCGCCCGTACTTTGCTCCTGTTCGCCACGGCCTTGTTGATGGCGTGGATGTGGGCACTCTGGTCGCAAGCCCGATCTGGTCAAGGGGCCTGGCTTCCTGTGGTGATCGCATTCGCGGTGGGTTTGCCCTGGCTGACAATGACCTGGCGTTCATGGCAAAGCCTGAGCATCAACCGGGTGGTGACCTTGCAGTGGGGCGGGTTGCCGCCTTTCCGCTCCGCCAGTTCTCCTGCTGAGATCCCGCCCGGCTGGTCGGTGAAAGAGGCCCAGGCCGCGGGCCGACAAACCGTCACGGTGCATGTGGTTTTTGACCTGGGCGTTTGGGTCTTGGTCAAAATGGTTCCCGCGGGCCATGAAAGCCATGCGACGTCCTGGTCATGGCTGGATGCCAGGATTTTTTTCAAAGGCAGTGCGGGGCACCACTTGCGGGCATTGCTGTTCAACGCGCGTGCCAATCAGGTCGGCTTAGAACAAGTGGTGGCATCATCTGGAAATCATCAACGCCAGTGGTCCAACTTGCTTTCATCATTCAAAACCAACGACCAGCTTGTCGGCAAAAAGGGCGCGATCCGACGGGAGGCGGGCGCCCAAGGCATGGCCGTGGCCGACAGTGACTTTGCCGAAACAGTGATGCTGCTTGAATCCGAGCCGGCCGTTCAACCGGGGATCCGTTCATGACGCCGCCGCGCATGCCTTCAGGACCGCCCGTGATGCCAGATCAGCCAGTGTCAGCGCAGGCCTTCGATCCATCGATCAGCGTGGGCGTTGAAGGCCAGGAAACCGGCCCGGCGGTCACGCCCATTGTTGATGTCGACGCCTTGTTGGTCGAGCGCGTGCAACGCGGTGATCAACGCGCCTTCGAAATGCTGGTGGTCAAATACCAGCGCCGCATCCAGCGCCTGATTGCTCGCATGGTGCGAGACGTTGACCTGGTGGAAGACATCGCCCAGGAAACGTTCATCCGCGCGTACCGGGCCTTGCCCAATTTCCGTGGCGAAAGCGCCTTCTATACGTGGCTCTACCGCATCGCCGTCAACACCGCCAAAAAGGCGCTGATCGGTTTGCGCCGCGACCCATTGGTCACCGAATCATCGCGCGCCGGCGCTGGTGATGATGATGACTCTGACACCTCCCGCGTCGAGAACGAGCTCACCACGGGGGAAACCCCGGAATCTTTGATGGCCAGCCGCCAGATCGCCAACACGGTCAACGCCGCGATCGAGGCTTTGTCCGAAGACCTGCGCCAGGCGATCACCCTTCGTGAAATAGAAGGCCTCAGCTACGAAGAAATTGCCCAGGTCATGGGTTGTCCGATTGGCACGGTTCGATCGCGCATTTTTCGGGCCCGGGATGCCATCGCGCAACGCCTGCGCCCGCTGCTGGACACCAAGGACGGCGATCGTTGGTGAAGTTGAGTGAACTTTTTGTGAATTGGCACCTCTGAATTGCCAGAAGGGCCAAAATTTCTTGGCCTGAGTTCAATGTCGACACGGAGCCCGCCTATGTCTGACCGCCGCATGGATGATGACTTGCCCTTGGAAACGCTTTCGGCCTTGGCCGATGGCGAAGCCCACGTGGCCGAAGTCGCACGCGCTTGTGCCTCGTGGCGTGATGATGCCAAGGTCCGCGCTCGCTGGAGCGACTACCACCTCATTGGCGACGTCATGCGTTCCGATGAGCTGGCCGATGCCTCTGGCAGTTCACGCTTCATCAAATCATTCCGTGAGCGGCTCGTTCAAGAGCCAGTGGTGCTGGCGCCAGCGGGCCTGGTGGCGCGCCACCAGCCTTCCGTGGTCGACATCGGCGTGTTGGCCGTGCCGCCCGCCGAGCCTTTGCGCCGACGCGTGTGGGCCGGCCCCATGGCCGTGGCGGCCTGTTTCGTGATGGTGGTGGGCGCTTTGGTGACCAACCAGGGCGGTTTGCCGCCCGGCTCTTCCTTGCCTGCCAACAGCCTGGCTCAAGGTGCATTCCCGGTGCTTGATCGGGTGCAGGCCTTTGCTCCATCCACCACCGCGACCACTGCGGCATGGTCGGGCAATGGCGTGACCGCCGCTTCTTTGGCCGGGGGGGCTGCCTTCCCCTCCGCGATGGGCAATGATCCTGCGACGGCGGGTGCATCGGTCTGGCGTGATCCGCAGCTTGAGCAAGCACTCTCAGCTCGTCGTGTTCAAGGCCATGGCGAGCCATCATTTGCATCGCACAGTGGCTTTTCTCGCAATGTGCTCTATGAGATGCCCTGATCACCGCATTCTTTGAAATCCACCATCCTGTGATGTGACGCCGCTGTGGTTTGCCCGGGCGGCGTTGCCGTTTGTGGTGATCACTCTGGTGGTGTGGCTTTACCAACAGAAACCATCCAATGGTGAACTGTCATCCGGTTGAGCGGCTCAAACGTTGACTAACCGTTCCTTGTTTGTATTTTTGAGGTTTTCAGCAATGACATCTTCTTTCCAGTCAGGGCCTTCCACCAGCTCGGTCGTGCGTCGCACCTTGGTCGTGGGCGGCGTCGTGATGGCGGTGGGCCTGTTATTGAGCTCCAGCTTGTTGCCCCATGCCTCTCAGGCGCAGCAGCCGGTCGCCGTGTTGGCGGCCGCCACACCCGCCGTCCCCACGCCTACCGCACCCCAGGCGCCCTTGTTGGTCCAGGGGCTCCCTGACTTCACCCAGTTGGTGGAGCGGGTGGGGCCGTCCGTGGCCAGTGTTCGCACTACCCAACGAGTCACCACCGATGCAGGTGAAGACGGCGGCGACGATGCCGACGCGCAGATGCGCGAGTTCTTCCGCCGCTTTTTTGGCACGCCCATGCCGGGGCAAGGCCAACGAAAAGCCACCCCCAAGGCCACGCCAAAAGGCGATGCTCAGGCCGAGGAGCGTCCCCGTGGCTTAGGCTCCGGCTTTATCCTGAGTGCCGACGGTCTGGTCATGACCAATGCCCACGTCATCGATGGCGCAGACGATGTCTACGTCACCTTGACCGACAAGCGCGAGTTCAAAGCCAAGGTGGTGGGCGTCGACAAGCGCACCGACGTGGCCGTGCTCAAGATCGAAGCCAAGAATCTGCCTGCGGTGCGAATTGGTGATGTGAGCCGCCTCAAGGTGGGCGAGTGGGTCATGGCCATCGGCACGCCGTTTGGCCTGGAGAACACGGTCACTGCGGGCATCGTCAGCGCCAAAGCGCGTGACACCGGCGAAGAGGTCCGCTTCATCCAGACCGACGTGGCGGTCAACCCCGGCAACTCCGGTGGCCCGCTGATCAACATGCGCGGCGAGGTGGTGGGCATCAACTCGCAGATCCTGAGCCGCTCTGGTGGCTTCATGGGCATCTCCTTGTCGATCCCCATTGACGATGCAGTGAAGGTCGCTGACCAGTTGCGCGCGGGTGGCAAGGTGGTGCGAGGCCGCATTGGTGTTCAGATCGAGCCGGTCACCAAAGAGGTGGCCGAATCCTTGGGCTTGAGCCAGGCGCAAGGCGCGGTGGTTCGCATGGTGGAGTCCGGTGGACCTGCCGCCAAGGCCGGGCTTGAGGCGGGCGACATCATCACCAAGTTCAACGGTGTTGCGGTAGAGACCGCCGGTGACCTGCCACGTTTGGTGGGGGCAACGAAGCCTGGCACCAAGTCGGTCCTGCAAGTGTTCCGCCGCGGCGTCTACAAAGACCTGGGCATCACGGTGGTCGAGCTTGACCTGGAGAAGGCTGCCAAAGCCAGTGCTGGTGACAATGCGCCGGCCGAGTCCAAAGCCACTGCCGTGGCATCGCTTGGTCTGGGGCTGACTGATCTGACGGCAGCTCAAAAAGCTGAGCTCAAGGTCAACGGCGGCGTGTTGGTCGAAGAGGTGAGTGGGCCAGCTGCACGCGCAGGCCTGCGCCCTGGTGACGTCATCTTGAGCGTGGGCAACACCCAAGTTGCCAACGTGCGGCAGTTCGAGACGGCCATGGCTAAATCGGAAAAGTCCCGACCCGTGAATGTGCTGGTACGCCGTGGCGATGGCGCTCAGTACGTGCTGATTCGCCCCAGCAAGTGATAAGTCCTGGCTGATTGGCAAAAAACCGCTTGAACCTGTCCCGCAGGCGCCAAAAGGGCTTGCGGGATTTCTTATTGCAAAAAATACACCGACTTGTGGCACATCTTGCAAGTCTTTTTCTTGCGCAATTGCTGTTGATAACTCGGGTTGATCGCGTTGGAATCTGGCTACAATCCAGGGGTTGAGCGCGCCATTGCTGATCGGGATATGAGAGGTCATCTCTGAATGACCGAAGGGGTCCCCGAATCGCCGAACTTGTCAACAAGAGTCTGTGGATAACCTGTTGACAATGTATTTGTTGGCGGCCTGCAACGACCCTTTGCCCGGCCGGGATGCGGCTCTGGATGGGGTCGTTTTGGCTACAATGAAGTCCCAACAAGCAGTTGCCATACGTTTTTGTTGGAAGGCGCGTCATCCATTTCGACGTGCCTTTTTTTTATGAATCACATCCGTAATTTCTCCATCATTGCCCACATCGACCACGGCAAATCCACCCTGGCCGATCGCATCATTCAGCTTTGTGGAGGCCTGAGCGACCGAGAGATGGGAGCCCAGGTGCTCGACTCGATGGACATCGAGAAAGAGCGTGGCATCACCATCAAGGCGCAGACCGCCGCCTTGTCGTACAAGGCCCGAGATGGTCAGGTTTACAACCTCAACCTGATCGACACCCCGGGGCACGTTGACTTTTCTTATGAAGTCAGCCGCTCGTTGTCGGCCTGTGAAGGTGCGCTGTTGGTGGTCGATGCCAGCCAAGGCGTTGAGGCGCAAACGGTGGCCAACTGCTACACCGCGCTTGACCTGGGTGTCATGGTCATCCCCGTCTTGAACAAGATGGACTTGCCGCAGTCCGACCCCGAGCGTGCCAAGGAAGAGATCGAAGACGTCATCGGCATCGATGCCACCGACTCGATCCCCTGTTCGGCCAAGACCGGCATGGGCGTCGAAGACATCCTCGAAGCAGTCGTGGCCCGCATGCCGCCACCGCAAGGCAATCCCGATGGCCCCTTGCGCGCCATGATCGTTGATGCGTGGTTCGACAACTACGTGGGCGTGGTCATGCTGGTGCGCGTGATCGATGGCGAGTTGCGCAAGGGTGAGCGCATTCGCCTGATGGCCGCCAATGCCGTGTACCCCGCTGAACACCTGGGGGTGTTCACGCCCAAGTCGGTCGACCGCCTTGCGCTGCGCGCGGGTGAGGTGGGCTTCGTGATCTGCGGCATCAAGGAGCTGCAGAACGCCAAGGTCGGCGATACCATCACGGTCGAAAAAAAGCAGCCCAACAACGCGGGCCCGGCCCTTGAGGCCTTGCCCGGCTTCAAGGAAATCCAGCCGCAGGTGTTTGCCGGCTTGTACCCGACCGAGGCCAGCGAATACGACCAATTGCGTGATGCGCTTGAAAAGCTCAAGCTCAACGACTCGTCGTTGCGTTATGAGCCTGAAGTTTCGCAAGCACTGGGCTTCGGTTTCCGCTGCGGCTTCCTGGGCCTGCTGCACATGGAGATCGTGCAAGAGCGCCTGGAGCGCGAGTTCGACCAAGACCTGATCACGACCGCGCCCAGCGTGGTCTACGAGGTTGAGTTGAACGACGGTACGATTGTCTCGGTCGAGAACCCCTCCAAGATGCCCGAGTTGGGCCGCATCAAGGAGATTCGCGAGCCCATCGTCACCATGCACCTGTACATGCCGCAAGACCATGTCGGCGTGGTGATGACGCTGGCCAACCAGAAGCGCGGCATGCAGCTCAACATGGCCTACCACGGTCGGCAGGTCATGCTGACCTACGAGATGCCACTGGCCGAGATCGTGCTCGATTTCTTCGACAAGCTCAAGAGCGTGTCGCGCGGCTATGCCTCGATGGACTACGACTTCAAGGAGTACCGCGCCTCCGACGTCGTCAAGGTCGACATCCTGATCAACGGCGACCGGGTCGATGCCCTGTCGATCATCGTTCACCGCGTGCAAAGCCAGTTCCGTGGGCGTGGCGTTGCCGCCAAAATGCGCGAACACATTCCGCGGCAGATGTACGACGTGGTCATTCAGGCGGCCATTGGCTCCAACATCATTGCGCGGGAGAGCATCAAGGCGCTGCGCAAGAACGTGCTGGCAAAATGCTATGGCGGCGACATCAGCCGCAAACGCAAATTGCTCGAAAAACAAAAGGCCGGGAAGAAGCGGATGAAGCAGATTGGGTCGGTTGAAGTGCCCCAAGAAGCGTTCCTGGCCATCCTTCAAGTGGAAGATTGATGAGTTTTCTCACCGGTATTTTTTATGGCGTCCTGGCGCTCTACCTGGGCGGTTGGTACGTGGGGCAATGGCAAGGCAACTTCTCGTTCCTGCTGTTCATCATGTCCGTCGTGACTCTGCTGTACTGGCTGGCCGAGCGCTTCAAGTTTCAGCCTGAGCGCGAAGCGGCCGCCGCCAACCTCGTCGCGCAAGACGAAACCCGCCGCGCGGCACTGAAGCGCCAAGGCATCGCCCAGGTTGACGGCAATGTGACCGAGGCCAAAGAGCGCTTGTTGATGCAGCCCTGGTGGCTGGATTGGACGGCCGGTTTGTTCCCCGTCATCTTGGTGGTGTTCCTGATGCGCTCGTTCCTGTTCGAGCCCTTCAAGATCCCGTCCGGCTCCATGGTGCCGACCTTGCTGATCGGCGACCTCATCCTGGTTAATAAATTCCACTATGGCATCCGCTTGCCGGTGATCAACAAGAAGATCATCCCCAACCATGATCCCAAGCGTGGCGATGTGATGGTGTTCCGTTACCCCGTCAACCCCCGCCTTGACTACATCAAGCGCGTGGTGGGTTTGCCAGGTGACACGGTCGCCTACATCAACAAGCGCCTGACCATCAACGGCACGCCCATCGAGCAAACGCCCCTGGCCGAGTTTTACGACGAGGACAGCCTGCGGTATTCATTGCAATTTTCTGAAAACCTGAGCGGCGCTAATCATCGGATTTTGGTGGACAAAGACCGTCCCCCGTACATTCCCCCTCAGGGCATTGAAGACTATCCCTTCAAGGAAAACTGCAGCTACAGTGGAGAAGGCGTGGTCTGCAAGGTGCCGCCGGGTCATTACTTCATGATGGGTGACAACCGCGACAATTCACAGGATTCGCGCTTCTGGGGCTTTGTGCCCGACGAGTACATCGTCGGCAAGGCTTTCGTGGTGTGGATGAATTTCAGCAGTCTGAAGCGCATTGGCTTTTTCCAATGATTCGTGTGGGGGACAACATGAAACGTTCGCAGTCGGGCATCACACTGATCGGCTTGATGTTTTGGGCGGTGATTCTTTGCAGCTTCGCCTTGGTCATCATGAAGGTGGTGCCTGCCGTCATGGAGTTCCAGACCATTCAAAAAATGGTGACCAGCGCAGCGGGTGCAGGCAGTACCGTGCCAGAAATTCGGGCCGCCTTTGACCGCGACAAATCGGTGCAGTACAACGTCGAGGCCATCAGCTCGCGTGACCTGGAGGTCACCAAGGAAAACGACAAGGTCGTGGTCAAGTTTGCCTACGACAAAGAAATCGAATTGATTGAGCCGGTCTACCTTTTGATCAAATTCCACGGTCGATCCAAGTGATGGCGCTTGGTTTCGATCAAGTGGGATTTTGATGCGACGATCCACGGCGGTGACCACAGCGGCTGCTTCGCCGGTGAAGGCCCTGCAGCAGCGGCTGGGCCATGAATTCAAGGATCCTGCCCTGTTGGTGCGGGCGCTGACGCACAAAAGCTTTGGGCCGGATCACTACGAACGCCTGGAGTATCTGGGCGATGCCGTCCTGAACCTGGCGGTCTCCAGCATGCTGTACGCGCGGTTTGACCGCAGCGACGAAGGTGACCTGACCCGTGTGCGTGCTCACCTGGTGCGCCAGGACATGCTGCACAAACTGGCCTTGAACCTGGATTTGCCGGCGGTCATGAAAATGAGCGAGGGCGAGTCCCGTGGCGGTGGTGGTCAACGGCCCTCCATCCTGGCGGATGCCCTGGAAGCCGTCATCGGTGCTGTGTATCTGGACGCCGGTTTTGAAGCTGCCTGCGCCTGGGTGTTGCGCCTGTTCGAACCCGTGATGGCCGAAACCACCCTGGAAGTCTGGAGCAAGGACGCCAAAACGGCCTTGCAGGAATGGCTTCAAGGCCGCAAGATGGCCGTGCCTGTGTACCGCGTTGATGCCACACGGGGCAAGGCTCATGAGCAGGTTTTCGTGGTGGCTTGCGATTTGCCAGATTTTGGGATTTCCGTGTTGGGCGAGGGGCTGTCCAAGCGCGCTGCCGAACAGGTGGCGGCACAACTTGCCTTGCTCCAGGTACAACAACTGCCTTCGCCCTTGTCCAATGTTTCCGGTCAGCCCAGCGTTGGTGTCACTGTTTTCCAAGCGCCATCTAAGAAGCGCACGGTGGGCGCCAAACGTTCTTGATTTTTTGATTTCCTTCCTTGCGATCTTTGAGCCATACCATGCCAGATACCCCTTCGTCACCAGATGACACTTCGCCCGAGGCTCCGGCCCAGGCACCCACCGCACAACCCGTGGTTGATGCGTTGAACCCGTCACTGGACGACATGCTGGCTGGGTTGGCCATGGCCAAAACGGGCGGCGCCAAGGATGGCGTGGATGTCGCTAACCAACGCTGCGGCCTCATCGCCATCGTTGGTCGTCCCAATGTTGGCAAATCGACCTTGCTCAACGCGCTGGTCGGTCAGAAAGTGTCGATCACCTCGCGCAAGGCTCAAACTACCCGCCACCGCATCACTGGCATCCACACCGATGACACGACCCAGTTCGTGTTCGTTGACACACCAGGTTTTCAAACCCGGCACACGGTCAAGGGCACGGCCGCGCTCAACCGCAACCTGAACAAAACGGTGCAATCCACCTTGGCCGACGTGGACGTGGTGCTGTTCCTGGTCGAAGCCGGGCGTTTTGGGCTGGACGATGCCAAGGTGCTGGCCTTGTGTCCCAAGGACAAGCCGGTATTTCTGGTGGCCAACAAGCTGGACCTGGTGCACCGCCGCGCTGATGTGCTGCCCTGGTTGCAGACCATGCAGGAGCGCCATCCCTTCTCGGAGTTCGTGCCCTTGTCGGCTCAAAACGCGGACGACGTTCGCCGCTTGCTTGACATCGTGCGGCCCTACCTGCCACAGCAAGGCTGGTGGTATGACCAAGACGCCCTGACCGACCGCAGCGACCGTTTCTTGGCCAGCGAGATCGTGCGTGAAAAACTCTTCCGCCTGACCGGCGACGAATTGCCATACACCTCGACCGTGGTGATCGATACCTACTCGGACGAGCCACCCCTGGCCAACCACCCGCGCGCGACCGGGATCATCAAGATCGCTGCCACCATCGTGGTAGAGCGGGAAACCCACAAGGGCATCGTCATTGGCGACAAGGGCGAACGCCTCAAGCGCATCGGCATGGAGGCGCGCACCGAGCTGGAACATCTTTGGGGCCGCAAGGTCTTTCTGGAGATCTGGGTCAAGGTGCGCTCCGGCTGGGCCGATGACGATGCCCGCCTGCGCACCTACGGTTACGAGTAACAGCGCATCCTCAAAGGCGTTTGAGTGGCCCGTGCGGCGTCCCGCCCTTCCAGTGCAGCCTTTGTGCTGCACAGCCATGACTGGAGCGAGTCCAGTCTGATATTGGACCTGTTTACGCGCGACCAAGGGCGCGTCGTGGCCGTGGCCAAAGGCGCCAAGCGTCCTTATTCGCAGTTGCGCCCGGTATTGATGCCTTTTCAGCGTCTGCAAGTGGGGTTTGGCGTGAAGCGCTCGGACGAGGCGGAAGTCTGGTTGTTGCGCCAGGCCGAATGGGCTGGCGGGCCGGCCTGGCCAGGTGGTGCGGCCTTGCTGCCAGGCTTCTACCTGAACGAATTGCTGATGCGCCTGCTGGCCCGTCACGACCCGCATCCAGGCCTGTTTGACGCTTACGCCCAAACCTTGCCAGCCTTGGCTGATCCCAGCCTGCTGCAAGCGGCTTTGCGGGGCTTCGAGATGGTGTTGCTGCGCCAGTTGGGCCACCTTCCAGACTTGTCGCAAGTGACCATTGATGGTCAATCGGTGGCGCCGGGTCAACGCTATGAATTGCACCCGGAGTTGGGCGTCTCGCGAGCTCGCCAGCATGATGATGTGGCGGCCTTGGATGGTGCGGTTTTGCGCCAACTGGAAGCCGCCTTGTCGACCGAAGGCGAGGGCGGGCGTACGAT